>DJXS01000070.1 GCA_002448395.1 Lachnospiraceae bacterium UBA6998
AAACGTGCGCCGCCGGGCGCACATGCCAAAAACGGATGGTTCCTCAGAACCATCCGTTTTTTTGACATACTTTATAAATTCCGTCTTCCACGTTTAAAGGAGCGATCTCATCCGCCGTAGCTTTGAGCAAAGGATGTCCATTGCCCATCGCAACCTTGTAAAACTCGGGAGCAAACATATCCAGGTCATTGGTATCATCGCCAAATACCACTACACTCTCCGGATCTCCGCCGACGAGCTCGAGGCATCTCATGATCCCTTCCTTCTTGCAGTCCTGCTGGATCAGCAGGTATTCCGGTTCAAACCACAGACGTCCCAAAGGCTCTGACGCGGGCAGGATCTCCAGGATGTCTTTCTCGCAGGTCTGCGGAATAGAAATATACATCTTGTAGATGATCCCCTTCTCCTCAGGCGTATAATCCGCGTCGATCACATAGGTGGTCGGCTCTTTTCTGATCCCGGCCTGATCGTAAAACCGGAAGTCCCTGGTTCTCACCAGTTCGGAATCTTCGTCGGCGACCAGAACGCCGTACCCTTTATCCAGCGCCTCATAATACAGTTTGAGAGCATTCTCATAAACCAGCGGACTGTTTTCCACCAGTTTCCTGTCTAGGACGATTGCCTTACCGCCGTTGCACACCATATTGTCAAAGCCGTTCTCATCAAAGAATTTCCTTGCCTTGTAGTGCGCCCTTCCGGTATTGATCGCGACAAAATGACCGGCATCCCTGAGTTTTTCAACAGCCAGAGCTGCCGATGGGACGATCTTTCCCGTACTTCTGTCTGTCAGCGTCCCGTCAATATCAAAGAAGAAATACTTTTTATCCATATAAACCCGCTCAGCCTCTCAGTTCCCTGTACTGCTCCTGAAGGCTGTCGTAAAACTCGCTGCCGTTAAAGGTCGCAAAGTAGTCCATCTCTGTCTCCGCTCTGCGGATCTCCTGCACACTTCCGTCTTCCTTAAGGAGAAGCTCAGCGCTGCGCAGCCTTCCGTTGTAGTTGTAGCCCATCGCGAAACCGTGCGCGCCGGTGTCATGAATAAAGAGGTAATCCCCCATATCGATCTTGGGAAGCAGGCGGTCCACAGCAAACTTATCGTTGTTCTCGCACAGAGATCCTGTGACGTCATACATGTGGTCCCGCAGCGCGTCCTCTTTACCAAGGACAGTAATGTGATGATAGGAGCCGTACATCGCAGGTCTCATCAGGTTCGCCGCGCAGGCATCCACACCGATGTATTCCTTGTAGATGTGCTTTTCATGGATCGCTTTAGTGATCAGAGCGCCGTAAGGAGCCAGCATGAAGCGTCCCATCTCGCAGTAGATTGCCACATCTCCCATACCCTTATCGCGCAGGACAGCGTCGTAGACTTCCTTAACGCCCTCGCCGATCACCGCAATATCATTTGGCGTATCATAGGGAGAATAAGCAATGCCGACACCGCCGGACAGGTTTACAAAAGCAATGTGCACATCGAAAGTGCGGTGCAGCTCTGCCACAAGCTCAAACAGCTGTGCGGCCAGCATCGGATAATACTCGTTAGTGACGGTATTACTTGCCAGGAAGGCGTGAATTCCGAAGTGCTTGACGCCTTTTTCCTTGAGGATCCTGACTCCTTCAAAGAGCTGCTGCTTGGTGAATCCGTACTTGGAATCGCCCGGGTTGTCCATGATCCCGTTGGACATTCTGAACACGCCGCCGGGATTGTAGCGAAGACTCATGGTCTCCGGGAATTTGCCTCCCAGGATCTCCTCCAGGAAAGGGATGTGCGTGATATCGTCAAGGTTGATGATGGCGCCGAGCTTAGCCGCATATGCGTACTCCTCCGCCGGCGTATCATTGGAGGAAAACATGATGTGCTTTCCGTCCGCCCCGACAGCGTCGGCCAGCATCAACTCTGCGAGGGATGAGCAGTCGAACCCGAAATCATAATCATTAAAGATCTTCATGATATAGGGATTCGGCGTCGCCTTTACGGCAAAATATTCACGAAATCCCGGATTCCAGGAAAACGCCTTTTTCACCGCTTCCGCATTCTCGCGGATTCCCTTTTCATCATACAGATAAAAGGGGGTGGGCCATTTTTTCGCTATCTCTTCTGCCTTCTCTCTGGTGATATAGGGTGTTTTTTTCATTATTCCTCCAATTTCCGGAAGATCCCCGGACCTTCCAACTTATATTCGCCCGGTCAGAGCTGCCAGTCTATCGGCGTCTCTCCGTGTGCTTCCAAAAACTCATTGCACTGGCTGAAATGTCTGCACCCGAAAAATCCTCTGTAAGCCGACAGGGGACTGGGATGCGGCGCCTTAAGGACCAGGTGCTTCGGATTCGTCACCATTACAGACTTGGTCTGCGCCGGGGAGCCCCAGAGCATATATACGATCGGCCTGTCCTGCTCCTCCACCGCTTGTATGATCGCGTCCGTAAACTGTTCCCAGCCATGTCCTCTGTGGGAATTCGCCTGATGGGCCCGGACTGTCAGCACCGTGTTCAGAAGAAGGACGCCCTGCTGAGCCCACTTAGTGAGACAGCCGGTCTTCGGCATTTTACAGCCCACATCATCGTGCAGTTCCCTGAAGATGTTGATCAGTGAGGGCGGAATCTCTTTCTGGTCCTCCGGGACCGAAAAACAAAGCCCGTGGGCCTGGTGTACATTGTGGTAGGGATCCTGCCCGAGGATCACTACTTTGACCTTGCCAAGAGGGGTCAGGTGCAGCGCATTGAAAA
>DJXS01000036.1:0-1303 GCA_002448395.1 Lachnospiraceae bacterium UBA6998
AGTGGGACCTGAACTATGCGAATCCCGTGGTGTTCAACGACATGACGGCTGACATGCTCAACCTCTGCAACCACGGCGTGGATATCATTCGTCTGGACGCGACGCCTTACATCTGGAAAGAGATCGGCACGCCTTGCCGCAACCTGCCCCAGGTGCACACTCTCGTTCGTCTGATGCACATGGCTACCGAGGTCGTCTGTCCCGGAACGCTGCTCCTGGGCGAAGTTGTTATGGAACCGAGCAAGGTCGTTCCCTATTTTGGCACCATCGAGAAGCCGGAATGCCACATGCTCTACAACGTGACCACCATGGCCAGCACATGGCACACAGTGGCGACACACGACGTGCGCCTGCTCCGCCATCAGATGGAAGCAGTTTTCGCGCTGCCTCACGAGTACACATTCCTGAACTACCTGCGCTGCCACGACGACATCGGCTGGGGCCTGGACTACGATTATCTCAAGCAGTTCGGCATCACGGAAGTGCCGCACAAGAAATACCTCAACGACTATCTCACCGGCAAGGGCTACAACAGTGACGCCCGCGGCGAGCTTTACAATGACGATCCCCGCCTGGGCGACGCCAGACTCTGCGGAACGACAGCTTCCCTCTGCGGGATCGAGGCGGCGGAATACGAGAAGAACGAGTGGAAAGTCAAACGCGGCATCAGCCTCGACATCATGCTCCACGCTTTCCTGCTGACCCAGAGCGGAATCCCGGTCCTGTACGCGGGCGACGAGATCGGTCAGCTCAACGATTACACCTATCACGATGATCCGATCAAGGCCGATGACAGCCGCTACCTGCACAGGGGCGACATGAACTGGGAGGAAGCCGAACTTCGAAACGTCGAGGGCACCAGGGAGAACATCATCTTCAAGGCCCTTCGCCAGCTGGAAGAGATCCGCGCCGAGTACTGCGTATTCGAGAACGAAGCGGATGCATGGATCATCGAGCCCTGGAACGATCACATCCTGGGCATCGGCAGATACTACAACGGCGAGAAGCTCCTTGCATTCTTCAACTTCAGCGAGAATGAGCAGACCGCATGGGTCAACGAGATGGAAGACTACTATGATCTCGTAACCGGCGAGCCCAAGGCAGCCAAGGCCATCAACATTCCCGGCTACAGCTTCGTATGGCTGATGACCACCTTCAACAAGCCTTTTGTCAAAAAACAGCATCCGAAGATCGAGAGAAGAATCGAGGAAGCTGCTCCGGCTGAGAAGAAGGCGGAAGCCGAGAAGAAACCTGCAGTCAAGAAGGCTGCAGCTGAGAAGAAGCCCGCAGCCAAGAAAGCAGC
>DJXS01000036.1:1408-4740 GCA_002448395.1 Lachnospiraceae bacterium UBA6998
GCTAAGAAGACAGCTGCCAGGAAACCCGCTGCTAAGAAGGCTGCCGCGAAAGAGCCTGCCGCTGAGGCAGCAGAAGAGTGATCCGCATTTCCTGACAGTTGCATTGGAAGTCCTGGGGGGAGAAACTCATAATGACAATTAAGGAAGTCGCAAGGCTGGCGGGGGTCTCCCCCGCAGCCGTCAGCAGGTACCTCAACGGAGGACCGCTGAGCAAGGACAAAAAAGAGCGGGTTGCCCGTGCGATCGAGGAGACCGGATACCGGCCCAACCTCATGGCCAAGACGATGCGGACCGGCAGAGTCAGACAGATCGGCATTATTGTGCCGAGGATCTATTCTGAGTCTGTCAATCTGCTGATGGAAGGCATTACGGAGGAACTGCTGGCTATGGACTACCTGACGGTCCTGGGTTACTCGGACACGAACAGAGACAGAGAACTTCAGTATCTGGACACTATGCAGAACAACCGGGTGGCCGGGATCATCCTCATGGCCACCACGCTCACAGACATAAAGAAAAGTTCGCTGGAAAACTGCAGCGTGCCGCTGGTGATCACCGGTCAGAATTTTGACGGGCTTCACTGCGTATACCACGACGATTTCAATGCAATGCGTGAGCTCACTGAACTGTTTATACAAAAAGGCGGGAAAAAGTTTGTCTACATAGGCGCTCCCGAGTCTGACCTGGCTGCCGGCCTTGCCAGACGCGAAGGGGCGCAGGAGGCACTGCGCAGGGCCGGCTTTGACGCAGATCAGCTGCCGGTGCGCATCGCCAATTTTAACGCTCAGGACGGCTATGCGGCTATGCTGGAACTTCTGGAGAAGTACCCGGATCTCGACAGTGTCGTCTGTGCGACCGACGTCATCGCGCACGGCGCCATGAAGGCGCTCAGAGAGAAAGGACGCAGGATCCCGGAAGATGTAAAGATCGCCGGAATAGGCAATAACTGGGCCGATCTTGTCTCGCGGCCCGAACTGACGACCGTGCAGCTCTACCAGAAACGCTGCGGGTCTGAAGCGGCGCGGCTTCTTCTTAAACTGATCGAGAGAGAAGAACAGGACGCGGGGCCCAACAGTGAAGAGGAGCCCGGCAATGTGATGCTCAGTTACCGGATCATCGAGCGAGGCTCGGTCTGAGGACCGATCGACAAACGAGCACAGCCCGATCAAAAACTGATGTTAGGAGAAAAATGAGCCCAAAACTAATATTTCTTGATATAGACGGGACGCTCACGATGCCCGGCTCCAACGAGCCGCCGCAGAGCGCCCTTGAAGCGATCAGGGCAGCGCAGAGGAAGGGAAATCTGGTCTTTCTCTGCTCGGGAAGGAACCCCGGAATGCTGGAGCCGCTTTTAAAATACGGCTTTGACGGTGTGATCTCCTGTGCCGGCGGCTATGTGACCGTCGGTGATGAACTGATCTATGATATGCCCATGACCAGGGAAGAGATGGAACTGGCTGTGGAAAAACTGCACCAGGAAAGTGTTTTCTGCACCATTGAGTGCAAAGACGGCGCCTTCGGCGATGAGAATCTCGGCGCTTTTCTCGACAAACACGCCGGTGAAGACGGAAAAGGAAACAGCGAGATCGAGCGCTGGCGCAAGGCACTGGCAAGCAGCCTCCATATCCGCCCGATCAGCGAGTATGACGGAACACCGGCCTATAAGGTCGTCATTATGTGCCTGCACCCTGAGCAGCTGATCCCGGCAAAGGAGGTACTGGAGGACAAATATAATTTTGTCGTGCAGGAGATCACGGATCCGGCCCACAGGTGCATCAACGGCGAACTGATCAACCGCAAATATGACAAGGGCCGCGCGATCGAGCGGGTCTGCGCTCATCTTGGAGTTCCGATCTCCGACACTTACGGCTTCGGCGACAGCATGAACGACCTCGAGATGATACAGACCGTCGGGACCAGCGTATGCATGGCCAACGGAGCCGAGGCGCTCAAGAAGATCAGCGACGTCGTGTGTCCTTCCGTCGAGGAGGACGGACTGGCCAAGGCATTCGAGCAGCTGGGGCTTGTCTGAAAAATGAAGGGAACGGCGGCCTTTCGGACAGCCGGGGCCGGCCTGAGAGAAGACGGGAAAACCGGTTTTTTGGGGATATGTAAAAGTGTGAACAATTTAACGCACAGGGATTGGATATTTTGCACAAATTGCCCCCTGCAAGTTCTATGGAAAACACTGTTTACATACAATAAATATTAAATTAAAATAAACTTGTAGGGGACTGAAAACGATTACAGTTCACACAAAAACCATAAAACTCAAATGAAAGGGAGGGAATTTTTATGGCATTAGATTATCATAAGTGTGCCCAAGAAATCGCTGATAATATTGGCGGCGGCGAGAACGTCGTATCCGCAGCACACTGCGCCACAAGACTTCGTCTGGTTATCGCTGATAACGGCAAGGTCAACAAAGAAGCTCTTGACAACGTAGACGGCGTCAAGGGTATGTTCGAGTCCAATGGACAGCTGCAGCTGATCATTGGTACAGGTACCGTCAACAAGGTCTTCGACGAGTTCATCAAGATCACCGGCGTACAGGCCGGCACGAAGGACGACGTCAAGGCAGCGGCAGCAGCCAAGGCGCCCGTCTGGAGACAGGCTCTTAAGACAGTCGGCGACGTATTCGTCCCGATCCTGCCCGCTATCGTAGCATCCGGTCTTATGATGGGTCTGGTCGAGGCTCTCGCCAAGATCCCCGGACTGGGATTCGGCAGCAGCGACTGGTTCGCATTCCTCGATACTGTTGCTAACACCGCTTTCGCATATCTGCCCGTTATCGTAGCAGTTTCCGCGGCGCGCGTATTCGGCGGCAACATCTTCCTGGGCGCGGTCATCGGTCTTCTGATGATCCACTCCGCATTCCTGAACGGCTGGAACGTCGCCAACACAGAGGCGATCAACAGCTTCTTCGGCGTAACAGACGGTGTTATCCCGAAATGGCACCTGGTCGGTAATATCGTCACGATTCAGAGGTCGGGCTATCAAGGCCACGTCATACCGGTAATTATCGCAGTCTTCCTCATGAGCAAAGTTGAGAAATGGCTGCACAAGCACGTTCCGGAAATGATCGACCTGTTCGTAACTCCTCTGACCACTGTATTTGTAACGGCTTTCTTCACACTTTGGATCATCGGCCCTATCTTCGCTACTGCTGAGACATACGTTCTTGCATTCGCAAAGGTTCTGGTCCGCAATCCCATCGGCGCAGGTGTCATGGGTGCGATCTATCCCTGGACGGTTGTCATGGGTCTTCACCACATGTACAACGTTATCGAGGCCGGTATGCTGGCTGAGACAGGACTCAACACATGGATGCC
>DJXS01000036.1:4815-5272 GCA_002448395.1 Lachnospiraceae bacterium UBA6998
ACACATGGATGCCTATCGCATCTGCAGCAAACTTCGCGCAGTTCGGCGCCTGCTTGGCTGTAGGTCTCAAGGCTAAGAATCAGAAGACAAGATCTGTCGCGATTCCTTCCTCCATGTCCGCAGCTCTCGGTATCACAGAGCCCGCTATCTTCGGTGTTAACATGCGCTTCTTCAAGCCCTTCATCGCCGGCATGATCGGTGGTGCTGTTGGTGCTCTTGTAGCAGCATTCATGGGCATCGGCGCAACAGCTTACGGTGTTACAGGTATCCCCGGATATCTGACCATCAACAACGCTCTGCTTTACACGATCATCCTTGCTATCTCCGGCGGACTTGCATTCTTCCTGACCGGCGTTCTCTGGAAAGAAGATGCTCCCAAGAAGGCAGCAGCAGCTCCTGCTCCCACAGTAGCAGCTCCCACAAACGCGATCATCAGCTGCAACGCAGGCAAGGTCAT
>DJXS01000134.1:0-11985 GCA_002448395.1 Lachnospiraceae bacterium UBA6998
TCCGACGTGCTGCCGCAGCGCTATTGTGATGAGCTGATGAAGCTGACCTCTGAGGTCACTCCAATGCCCTTCGAGACGGTGGAAGAGGTAATCAACCGCTCCTACAGAGAGGACTGGCACAATATTTTCTCCTCGATCGAGAAGGAGACGCTCGGATCGGCTTCTATTGCGCAGGTGCACCGTGCCAAACTCCTTGACGGGACGGATGTCATTGTCAAGGTAGAGCGCAAGGGCATCTATGACATCATGGCCAGAGACATCGGCCTTCTTAAGCGGGCAGTGAACCTGCTCCCGCCGGTGGGAGGATTCAAGAACGTCGTGGATCTGGAAATGGTCCTGGACGAGCTGTGGGCCACCGCACAGGAGGAGATGGACTTTCTCAAGGAAGCCGCCAATATGGAGGAGTTCACCCGCAATCAGCAAGGGATCCGCTATATCCGGTGCCCGAAGCTGTATCACGAGTATACTACTTCCCGGGTTCTGGTCATGGAATATATAGGCGGCTGCCCTGTGGACGACAGAACGTGTCTTCAGGCGGAAGGGTATGACCTGGGAGAGATTGGCAGAAAGCTTGTCAACAACTACGTCAAGCAGGTAATGGACGACGGGTTCTTCCATGCGGATCCCCATCCGGGCAATGTCAAGGTCATGGACGGCAAGATCGTCTGGATCGACATGGGCATGATGGGGCGCCTGAGCAACCGGGACAGAAACCTTATGGCCAGAGCAGTCAGGGCTATCGCGGTTGGTGATATCGCTGTTCTGGAGGCTACGATCCTGGAACTGGGCGACATCCAGGGCAAGATCGATTCCGGAAAGCTCTACGGGGAACTGAGGGACCTCATGGACCGCTACGGAAACGCTTCCATGGGAAGCATAGACGCGGTGGAGTTCTTCAAGGATACCATGGAGATCATGAAGAACAATTCCATCAAGCTCCCCCACGGCATGACGATGCTGGTCCGCGGCCTTACACAGATGCAGGGCGTCCTTCTCAATATCAGCCCCGACATCAATATGGCGGAGATCGCCGCGGGCAGGCTCAAGGAGGAGATGCTGCAGAATTTTGACTTCAGGACAGAGGCCGGTAAGGCAGGCAGGCGAGTCTATAAAGCGGTCGGACGCTCACTGGACATCCCGCCTTTGGTCAAAATAGCGCTGGAGGAATACCTCAAGGGACAGGCCAGAGTTCACATGGAACTTGACGCGACGAAGGAATTCTCGCATCTGATGCGCAGACTCGTGAGAAATGTGGTCATGGGCCTCTGGGTCATGGCACTGCTCATCAGTTCCAGCATTATCTGCACTACTGAGATGCAGCCGCAGCTTCTGGGAATCCCGGCGCTGGGGTTTTTCGGATATGTGCTCGCTTTTGCAATCTGCCTGTATATTTTCATACGGCATTGGCTGACGAGAAATAAGTAGCGTCACCGGCCATCGGACAAAATGGAGGGAATATGAAACTCGGTATCATAGGAACGGGCTGGATCGTAAAGGATTTTCTTCCGGAACTGACGAAAATGGACGGCCTTGAGATCGTATCGATCATGGGAAGTCCTCAGGGATTTGAAAAGGCACTGGCCCTCAGCGAGCAGTATGCGATCCCGAATGCCGCGCATGACCTGGACGAGCTGTGCGCATCGGGGATCGACACAGTCTATGTGGCTGTACCCAACAATCTTCATTTCATGTACTGCAGGAAAGCGCTTGAGAAGGGGATGAACGTCATTGTGGAGAAACCGATGACGGATAACGCCGGAGAGGCGGAGAATCTCGCTGTACTGGCGCGCAAGAAGAAGCTCTTCCTCTTCGAGGCGATCACAACGGCCTATATGACGGGATATCAGAGGATCAGGGAATGGATTCCTCTGATCGGAGAGATCAAACTGGTCCAGAGTCGTTTCTGCCAGTATTCCAGCCGCTATGACAACTTCAAAAAAGGTATTATCGCGCCGGCATTCGACCCTAAAAAGTCGGGCGGCGCGCTGATGGACCTCAATCTCTATAATATCCACTATGTCATGGGCATTTTCGGAAGGCCGGAGAGCATATCCTATTATCCCAACATGGAGAGGAACATCGACACCAGCGGCGTCCTGATGATGCTGTACCCGGGCTTCACCGCGGTGTGCACCGCAGCCAAGGACTGCGACGGGGACTGCGGCGGAGTGATCCAGGGCACGAAGGGCTTTATCATGAGCGAAGAAAAGCCCAATGTTGTCGGAAAGGTGACTCTTAAGCTGCGGGACGGCACCACGAAGGTCTGCGAGGAGCCGTATGAAGACAGGAGAATGATTCCGGAATTCACACAGTTTATCCGGGTGGTGAAAGAGAAGGACTATGACTTCTGTTATAGCCGCCTGCAGAGCAGCCTTGAGGTCAATGAGGTGCTTAACAGGGCCAGGATCCAGGCCGGGATTCGCTTTAAATAAAAAATCAGAGAAAAGAAAATGCGCTGCCGATCCGGCAGCGCATTCTTTATATTATATGATCCTAAAGATCAATCCCCTCAGATGAAGAGTGAAGTCAGGATGGAAGCGATCTTTGTAAGGATCTTGCTGCCTGTTCCTGTTGTATAGCTCTCATAGAAGTCTTCGCAATATTCATAGCGCTCTGCGCGTGCCCACTCAGGCACGAGGCTGATGTTGATGTTTCCGCTTGTTACCATTCCGTTCATTGTCATGTCTGTGTCCTCCCTTGTTGATCCCATGTTTATGTGACTGATCAGACTAACCGATCGTTGTTCTCTTTTTGTTTCCTAAGTACATGATATCAAATAGGATATTCATTCCTATAGGCTGCGTGTCAAAATATTAATGCATAAATTGTGCTCAGAGCACAAAGATTGTATAATGATAGGGAGAGTGTATAGAAAGTGCGGACAGGTGTCTTTCGGAGGTGGGAAAATGGGATTTACTATTGAGGATATGCTGGTCGTCTCCCAGGACCGCTATAAGATGAAGATGATTGCCGGAAACGGCGGCTGGTCCAATTCCATAAGCTGGCTGATGATGCTGGAGGATCTGACGATCATCCAGAACTTTTCCGGCAAGGAGCTGGCTGTGACGACCGGTCTCGGATTTCAGAGAGAAGAGGATATGCTGGAGCTGGTGGAGGGATTATCCACACATAACGCCTCAGGTCTGATCGTGAACACCGGATATTATGTAATGGATATTCCTCAGTCTGTGCAGGATTACTGCAACAAGAATGATTTTCCTCTTTTGACAGTGCCATGGGAAGTCTTCCTGGCGGACCTGATCAAGGATCTGACCTTCCGGATCTTCGTGCAGTCCTCCACGGACGAGCAGATTTCCGACGCTTTCATCCATGCGATCGAGCAGCCGGAAGCGCAGGATCTCTATACCAGGGATCTGCTGCCGCATTATGACCTTGACGGAACATTTCAGGTGGCGCTGGTTTCAACCGGCGACCTGGACAAAATGGATACTGTGGAGCGCAAGAGGATTTCATACCGTCTGCAGCTGTATCTGACAAATCTGACCCACAACGGACATTTCTTCTATTACGCGTCTTATTTCGTGATCATCATGAACGCGATCGGGGAGGAGGAGAGCAGGGAGATACTGGGGGCGTTTTCGGATCGCATGCGCTTCAAGATGCCGGAGCGCGAAGTTTTTATCGGCGTGAGTGATCAGGTGAAGGACATAGTAAACCTGCATTTGGCCTATAAGCGTGCGCGGGCTGCCACGGAAATGGCAGTGAAACGAGAGAGGAGAATACAGTATTTTGACGGGATGGGGCTGTACAGAATGCTGTACCTGGTGGAGGACCGGGCACTTCTGCGGGATCTCTCGGACAAGCCGCTGGCTCCGCTCATTGAGTACGACCGGGAGCACAGCGGGGAGTATCTCGCGACACTGGAGTCGTATCTGAACTGCGGCGGCAGCATCAAGGCGATGTCGGAGGAGATGTTCGTACACAGAAATACCATCCTCTACCGGATGGCCAACATCAAGAAGCTGCTGAACTGCAGCCTGGAGACGCCGGAGGAGAGGCTGGTATATACAGTGGCGTGTATGATCAGGAAGATGTGAGGAGGCTGTCCCCTGAGAGGGTTTCAGACCCAGGTCTTCAGGTCCTTTTTATCGAGCGCGAAGAAGGTGAAGAGGCCTGCGGCAAGCATCTGGCCCCGGTCATTCGTGATCTCCACAGAGGAGACGATTGTCTTCTGGCCGAAATGGAGGACATCCCCTTTGGCGATGAGCTTTTTATCTTTGCTCGTGGCCGCGCGGATATGGTTGAGCTTGCCCTCGATCGTTGTGGGAATCTGACCTCTGGTCCGGGCTGCGCACCCGCCCACAGTGTCAGCAAGCGTATAATAGACGCCGCCGTGGATGGTTCCGATGGGATTAAAGAGAGCGGGGGTGACCGGAACTTCCCCTTCGCAGTGACCGTCGCTCATAGCGGTAAGTTTCAGGCCGATATTGTCGGCGAAAGGGCTGAAACCGTGGTAGTTTTTGATAAATTCTTCGTAGTTCATGGGATTTTGTTACCTGATATTGTGTCTGTGCATTGATGGATTTACGGTCCTATCGTATATGGGATTTTGGAAAAAGTAAAGAAAAAGAGGCGGCCGCATGCCATATAAAGCAAGCGGACGCCTCTATATTATTCATATCATCAGTGTACGTACTTCACCAGTGTCGCGCGGACCGCGCCGGGACCTGCGGTGAGCTCCTTGAAGTAAGTGACTACCTTGGGAGCAAGGCCGACCTTATAGAGGTCTACGCCGAAGATCGCGTCGTCGTGAAGAAGGGGAGCGATGGCCTTTTCTACGTCCTCGTTCTCTCCGAGCTTAATATCTGCGACAATCGGCTGAACGGTTGCTGCCAGCGGATCGGGGGAGATCTCGAAAGCTTCGCCTTCATCGTTGATGCCCATCATGTAGCGGAGCCATCCGGCCTGGACCAGCGGGATGAGCTTGAGGTCTGCCACATCGAGATCCTCAGCCTTGTCATATGCCTTGATGGTCTCGCCGAAGCGGATCGCAAGCTTCTGAGAGGTATCGGTTGCGATTCTCTGAGGCGTGTCGGGCATGAAAGGATTGGGGATTCTGACATTGAGGACAGTGTCGATAAACTCCTTGGGATCAAGGATGCCGGGGTTGATGACAACCGGAAGGCCTTCCTTGTAACCGATGGTCTCAACAAGCTTAACGAGCTCCTCATCCTGCATTTCCTTGGAAATGAGGTCATATCCCAGAAGGCAGCCGTAAACAGCCAGTGCTGTGTGCAGAGGATTGAGGCATGTGCAGACCTTCATCTTCTCTACCTTGTCGACGGTCTCTCTGTCGGTGAACATGAGGCCGCCCTTTTCAAGTTCAGGTCTTCCGTTCGGGAAATCGTCCTCGATGACGAGGTACTCGGTCTCCTCGGCGTTAACGAAAGGAGCCACATAGGACTTCATGCTGGTGATAACGGGAGCCAGCTCGTCGATGCCGTCCGCGTTGATGATCTCTGCGACGGACTCATTGGGACGAGGAGTGATCTTGTCGATCATGGACCAGGGGAAGGAGACCTTAGCGCCCTTGATATAAGCTTCAAATTCGGGCTCTGCGACGCCGTTCTTTACCCAGCCTTCGGCGAAAGCGACGATAGCGGCTTTAAGCTTGTCGCCGTTGTGGGAGCAGTTGTCCATGCTGACCATAGCGATCGGCTTCTCGCCTGCCTTAAAGCGGGCATACAGAAGGGAAGCAACTTTGCCCATGTAGCTCTGGGGCTTCTCGGGACCCTTTTCCATATCGGAGACAACAGCGGGAACCATCTCGCCCTTGCCGTTTACGAGGCTGTAGCCCTTCTCTGTGATGGTAAAGCTTGCCATCTGCAGGGAATCTTTGCCGAAGATCTCGCGAAGTCTCGCATAAGACTGCTCATTGTTGCTGTCCAGTTCCAGGGACTCCATTACGCTGCCGACTACAGTCTTCTCGATCGTGCCGGTGGATTTAAGAGTTACCAGGATGGAGAGGTCATCGTGGGGATGATACATCTTCTGGATGATCTCATAGTCGTAGCCTTCCGCTACGGTCAGACCGCGGTCCAGAACGCCGTCATTGAGAAGGTTCTGCACTACGTTTGCCTGGAATGCCCTGAAAATATTGCCGCCGCCGAAGTGGATCCAGAAAGGATTCTCTTTAGTCGCTTTTCTTACTGCTTCTCTATCGTACTGGGGAAGAGAGTAGCCTTTTTCTTCCCACCACTGCCTGTTCTTTAATCCTTCGTCATTGAGCTTCATATCATTACCTCCAATCCGATAAATCAGGTATTACTTTCTGTCGTTCTTCTCGATCGCTTCGATGAGGCCGTTGATGTAGCATGCGCCGAGAGCTCTGTCATAGAGGCCGTAACCGGGCATTCCTACCTCGCCCCAGATCATTCTGCCGTGGTCGGGGCGGATGGGGCCCTCAAATCCGATGTCGTGCAGGGCCTTGACGATCTCATAGAGGTCGAAGGAGCCGCAGCGGGAGAGGTGAGGAGCCTCTTCGAAGTTCAGGGTCTCCGGATTGGGATCAAGGAACTTGAGGTTTCTGACATGCGCGAAGTGAATTCTGCCCTTGAGGGAGCGGATCATATCCGGCAGGTCGTTCTTGAGGTTCGTGCCGTAGGAGCCTGCGCAGAAGGTCACACCGTTGTGAGGATCGTCGACCATCTTCATCATGCGAAGGATGTTCTCCTTGCAGGTGATGATGCGGGGCAGGCCGAATACAGGCCATGCGGGATCATCGGGATGGATCGCCATCTTGATGTCGTACTTGTTGCAGACAGGCATGATCTTCTCGAGGAAATATTTGAGGTTGTCAAAGAGATCGTCAGCTGTGACGTCCTTGTACTCCTCGAAGAGCTCTTTGACGTGCTCCATTCTCTCGGGCTCCCAGCCGGGCATCACAGTGCCGTTCATATCGCCTGCGATGGACTCGAACATCTTCTCGGGGATCAGCTCGTCGACGGCTTTCTGTGTGTAAGCCAAAGCGGTGGAGCCGTCCGGAAGGACTCTTGCGAGCTCAGTTCTGGTCCAGTCAAAGACGGGCATGAAGTTGTAGCATACCATGTGGATGTCCTCTTTGCCGAGGTTCTCCAGAGTCTCGATATAGTTAGCGATCAGCTGGTCGCGGGAAGGCTTGCCGAGCTTGATATCTTCGTGAATGTTGACGCTCTCGATGCCGGAGATGCGAAGACCTGCCGCCTCAACTTCTTCCTTCAGAGCGTGGATCCTCTCCTGGCTCCAGACTTCGCCGGGCTGTGTATCATAAAGAGTTGTGATGACGCCTGTCACGCCGGGGATCTGCCTGATCTGCTGCAGTGTGACTGTGTCAAATTTGGAACCGTACCATCTGAGTGTCATTTCCATAGTGAATACCTCTCCTTTTCACTGAATGTTGATTTGATGCTGCGTAGAGTAAGTTTTTGCTGTTTTGATCTGTCCTTTTCTTTGTTGTATATAGATTACTAAACCCAGCCAAAAAATAGAATTGACTGGGTTGTTGTATATATTGCAAAAATTGCGGTCATATTTACTCCTGCTGAAGCTCTGCGAGAGAGAAGGCCTCCCGGTATTCCTTGGGCGACATCCCGTACGCCTTGCGGAAAGCTCTGAAAAAGCTGGGATAATCCTTGAAGCCGTAAGTGAGGCAGACCTCGCTGATCTTCTCGTTCATCATGATGGCATCGCGGCACGCGGCGAGCCTCTTGCGCAGCAGGTACTGGTGAACGGAGATGCCGAGATGTTCTTTAAAAGTATGGGAAATATGGTATTTGCTGACGAAGAAGTGCTCAGCAAGGCTGTCGAGAGAGATGTCCTCCTCGAGGTTCTCGTCGATATAGGCCATCACCTGCTCGTGAAGACGGCTGGCCGCTTTGCGCGAAGATGGATTTACCTTATCGTAGACGGTCCTGCACAACAGGAGCAGGAGATCCTCCACCCGGATCTCGATGACCGCTTCCCGGGCGAAGTGGCTGCCATGGATTTCCTCGAGAAGCTGAAGGGCTTTGGAGAGGATCGCGTTGAAGGAGACAGGATCATTGTGAAAGATGTTAAGATGCCGATCCCTGCGCATATAGTTCAGAAGAAAAGCGAAGTCGGCAAAGTGCTCTGCCAGCTGCTGTGCGAAATCGGCACTGATCCAGAAAACAAACCGCCTGTAGGGAAGTTCCGTGTTCACTACAAAAGCCCGGTGCATGGTTCCCGGAGGAACGATGACGAAGTCGCCGCTCCTGAGCGCCTGCCTGCGGTCACCGATCTCAAATTCGACATCTCCTTCCATATAGAAATAGAACTCGTAGTAATCGTGGGAATGCAGGTCGACATTGTTGTGACGGGTATCGCTGTAGTAGTAGATCTCGAAGTCCTGCGACAGCATATACTGCCTGTGGGTAAAGGGAGTCTGGATCCTGGATTTCATTTAAACCTCCTGGGTTGGTGTCATGGGGACGGTTCTTCTGACAACTTTTTTTCAAAAAGTTGTCAGAAGAACCGTCCCCATGACACCATGCTTCTATGCGGGCACCGGCAGCATGATATCAAGGTTGAAGATCTCGCCCTCCGTGTGCGCGTGCATTACGCCGTCGAATTCGTCGACGATACGCTGCATGCTCTTCATGCCGAAGCCGTGTGCCTCCCCGCCCTTATTGGTGACGGGCAGCCCCGAATTAAAAGTGATCGGCCCGCTGAAATAGTTCCAGATATGGATGGACGCGGAATCGCCGAAGGCGCGGATACTGATGTCGATGAGCCGCTTTTCGGGATCTTCAATGCCAGAGACGCTCTCCATGGCATTATCAATGGCATTTGCGAACAGAAAGTACAGCTTCATCCCGTCAAAATATTTGAGACAGTCCGCGTAAGCGACGCACTGCAGCTCGATCCTGTTCTGCCTGCAGAGGTCGTCCATATTTTGAAGGAGAACATCCAGCGCGTCATTACCGGTCTTGGCAGTAGGAGAGATGCGGTCCACTGCGGCCTTTACCCTTGAGATATCGGGGATATCCACCTGTTTCTGGGAGGCCAGATTCTCGATCCGGTTCATAAGGTGCCGCAGGTCGTGGATCCACTGCTTGATCATGCTGGCGTTTACGGACCATTGCTCATATTGCTTTTTTGACTCAGTGAAGAGCTGGGCAGTCAAAAGACGCTCCGTGTCTGCCTGCTGCCACTTGGTGACCGTGAACTGGATGATCAGCGCGAAGACGCAGCACATGATCGCGTAAAGGCATGCCGCGATCTCGAAATAAACATCACCGGCAGCGTGGTCCACAACCAGCCTGTTCACGCCTATGCAGGTAAAGACGATCACCAGGGAGAGCAGCTGCAGATGAAGGTTTGACTTTGCATTGGTGCGATGTCTTCCGAAGAACATGAATATGATCAGGTAGACATAGCTGAAGATAAGGATCTCGAAAACCGCGTGCATAGTGATGCTCTGGTCCGCGATCCACTTTATGGTCGGTATAAGACCCAGCAGGATCGTAAATTTGTTCGCGATGTGCTGAGCGGCAAAACCGGCGACGCAGGCCGAAGTGAGCGTGAAAATGTCTTCCTCATAACAGAAGCAGACCGCGGCTATACATCCGGCCATCGCGGCAAAAAACCACAAAAAGCGCGGAAAACCGGCCAGGGAAGGAATCCCGGTCACCGTTCCGAGGACGAGAAGAAGCAGCCCGGAAGCGATATAGCGGACTGCGAAATTCTCCCTTTTTTTATAAGGCCTCAGAAACAGGGCTTCCGCGATCATGATCTCAATTAAATAAGCTGCGGCGTTGAGATCGGGCCGCAGCTGCAGTATAGTCGGTGCCATTCAGCCTCCCAGATATTCGTTAAGCCTGGTCATAAATTCTTTCTTGCGGGAGCGCCCGATCCGGATCCGCTCTGTTCCCACGCTCACTTCGTCGCCGTAAAGGCCGTCCACATACCTCAGGTTTACCAGTACAGACGCGCTGCATCTGGCAAAATCCTGTCCGGCGAGCTGCTCCTCCTTCTCCTTGAGGCCGCCGTAAGCGGTGATCACTTCATCTTCTGTGTGATACATCAGATCGTGCCCCATGACCTCGATATAGCGGATATCCGCCGAGGAGACAACGCGCAGACCATCTTTGACGCGGATCTTGACCGGAACACCGCTTCGATTCGCGAGAATGCGCAGCGCCTTGTCCAGCTTGACGGAGAGAGAGCGGTAGTTGATGGGCTTTATGCAGTAGTCGATGGCGTCCACATCATAACCGCTGGGCGCGTATTGGGGCATATTAGTAATAAAGAAGAGCATCGCCATGCTTCCCTTGGCGCGCAGCTTCCGGGCAGCCTCGATCCCGTTCATCCAGCCGTCTCCCAGCTCCACATCCATAAAGACCAGATCGTAGAGGCCCTGCACGCTTGCCAGAAAGGCCTCGGCCCTGCCAAAACTTCTGATCTTAAAGCTGCAGCCGTGCTCCCCTCCGTAGCGCTCCAGGCACTGGATCAGATATTGGGAATACTCCGGATCATCTTCAATGATCGCTGATAGATATTGCTTCATTTCTTAACCTCTTCATGTCCTTTTCCGGACACCACTCCTAATATATTACCACATCTGACGTCACGACTCACCCCCAACGTACAGATGTAAATTATGTCGTCAAAACTGCAGATTATTCCGTGTCCGTTGAAAGTCGGAAAGCCGGATTGCTAGAATTCATGCTAAGAGTATGAATAGCTGTAAGATCTGTAACTGATGTAAAAAACCAATGCAGGAGGGGAAAGTATGAGGGAGTTCATACAAATAAACCGGGACTGGTACTTCACCGGACCCGATGGTTCCAAAACCGCAGTGGACCTGCCGCACACCTGGAACGCCATCGACGGACAGGACGGCGGAAATGACTATTGGAGAGGCACCTGCCTGTACGAGAAGGATTTCGCGAAGCCGGAGTTTGCAGCCGATGAGAGGATTTACCTTGAATTCCGCGGCGTTAATGCATCTGCCAAAATAGAGCTGAACGGGACTGAGATCGGGACGCACGACGGCGGATACTCCACATTCCGCTGGGACATCACTGACCACCTCGCCGATGAGAATCACCTCAAGGTGTGGGCTGACAACAGCAGAAACGACAGAGTATATCCCCAGAAAGCGGATTTCACTTTCTACGGCGGAATCTACAGAGACGTCTTCCTGATCAGGGTGAATGAAAAGCACTTTGATATGGATCACTTCGGAGGCCCCGGCATCAAGGTGACGGCAAGGCCTGCAGAAGGATACACCCGCGGCGAAGTCCGCGTGGAGACATATACAAACTGCGACGAGGGCGAAGTCACGGTCCGGATCATGGATGCGGACGGAAACTGCGTCGCGGAAGGAACCGGGACAGACGCGCAGATGCGCATCGAAAACGCCAGGATCTGGAACGGGGTCAAGGACCCGTATCTCTACACCGCGCAGGCAGTCCTCACAGTGGACGGAAGAGAAGTCGACAGTGTGGAGACCAGATTCGGCGTGCGGGATTTTGCCACTGATCCCAAGACGGGATTCTACCTCAACGGCAAAAAATACCCGCTCCACGGCGTATCCCGCCACCAGGACCGCAAGGGCATCGGCAACGCGCTGACAAAAGAGATGCATCTCGAGGACATGGATATGATCTGCGAGATGGGCGTCAACACTGTCCGCCTCGCTCATTATCAGCATGATCAGTATTTCTACGATCTGTGCGACGAGCGCGGCATGGTGGTCTGGGCGGAGATCCCTTACATCTCCGAGCATATGCCGAACGGCCGGGAGAACACCATCTCCCAGATGAAGGAGCTGATCATTCAGAATTACAATCACCCTTCCATCGTCTGCTGGGGCGTCTCCAATGAGATCACGATCTCCACGAAGGACAACGCGGATATGCTGGATAACCACCGAGTGCTCAACGACCTGTGTCACGAGATGGACAAGACGAGATTTACGACGCT
This sequence comes from Lachnospiraceae bacterium UBA6998, assembly GCA_002448395.1. Classification (GTDB taxonomy): domain Bacteria; phylum Bacillota; class Clostridia; order Lachnospirales; family Lachnospiraceae; genus CAG-791. The sequence goes on from DJXS01000134.1 coordinate 11,947, forward strand.
GGCCTGCTACGCCATGTGCGGCCCCTTCAACAAGGTCGC
>DJXS01000134.1:12132-17810 GCA_002448395.1 Lachnospiraceae bacterium UBA6998
GACCTGTGGATCGACTTCTTCCACAAGGTCTATCCGGACAGGTGCCTCGGCTACTCCGAGTACGGCGCGGAAGCGATGACGACTCTGCACAGCGCAAAGCCCCGCCGCGGCGACCAGACGGAAGAATACCAGGCGCTTTATCACGAATATCTGCTGGAGTGCTTTAAGAAGCGCCCCTTCATGTGGGCCACCCACGTGTGGAACATGTTCGACTTCGCGGCGGACGCCCGCGACCAGGGCGGAGAGCCCGGAATGAACCACAAAGGTCTGGTCACTTTCGACCGCAAGACTAAGAAGGACAGCTTCTACCTCTACAAGGCGTGGTGGAATGAGAAGGATCCTTTCGTTCACATTTGCTCCAAGCGCTTTGCGGACAGGGCGGAGGCCAAAACAGAGATCAAGGTCTATTCGAATCAGAAATCCGTTACGCTCTATTGCGACGGCCAAGAGATCGGCACAAAGACCGGCAGCCATGTTTTCACATTCAGCGCGCCGATCAGCGGAAAACATGAATTCCGCGCAGTGAGCGGAGAGTGTGAGGATACAGCAGTATTTTGCAAAGTAGATAAACCCAATCCCGACTACAAGCTCAAGGGAAAGAGCTCCAACAGCGCGAACTGGGTGTAATACGGATTTATTTAAGAGAGTTATCTTAACTAATCATAATAAGACAACACAAATAGGGAGGAAAATACTATGAACAAAAAGCCCAGAGTAGGTCTTTGGCGCGTTCTGACGATCCTGTGTGCAATTCTTTGCATCGGCTCCATCGTCGGAAATCATTTTGCAAACCAGTATGCGACGACCATCAACGTCGCGCTTGGCACTTCATTTTCCAAGATCCAGGGATTTGATAAGGACGCTATGTATTTCGAGAGCGACTTCGAGAACGAAGACGCTCGCTGGGAATACGAGCGTGAGCTCTGCGCACAGGTAGAATCCGAAGGCGCAGCGCTCCTTAAGAACGACAACGCAGCTCTTCCGCTGGCAGGCGGATCCAAGGTTTCCCTTTTCGCAAGGGGAAGCGTAGAGCTTATGTACGGCGGAACCGGTTCCGGTTCTGTAGATACCAGCCAGGCTCCCAGCCTCAAGGACGCCCTCACACAGGAAGGCATTGAGATCAACCAGGGTCTCTGGGACTGGTACACCTCCACTTCCGAGAAGTACGGCCGCAAGACCCCCGCTTCCATCTCTGACGCGCTGGTTGCAAACACCCAGTACGGCGTGAACGAAGCTCCCTGGGCAGAGGTCGAGAGCGCGAACAGCTCCACATTTGCCGAGTACGGCGACGCGGCGATCGTAGTTCTGTCCAGATCCGGCGGCGAAGGCGCGGACCTTCCGGACGGCGATGACAGCGTATCCCTCGTAACTACAACAGAGGCAAAGAGCGCAGTAGGCGACAATAAGGGCGGCGAGCAGAGCTCTGAAGGCCCCAAGACTGCTGACGTACACTACGGCATGGGCTCAGAAGGCGACGGCGACTACCTTGCTCTTTCCCAGGAAGAGAAAGATATGCTGGCAGGCCTCAAGGCTCTCAAGGACAACGGCACATTCAAGAAGATCGTAGTCCTGCTCAACACTTCCAACGCGATCGAACTGGATTTCCTTAATCCCGAGATCTGCGGCGTGGACTACGGCATCGACTCCTGCATGTGGATCGGCGACGTGGGACAGACCGGCGCGATCGGCGTAGGCCGTCTTCTTTCCGGCACAGTTTCCCCTTCCGGATCCCTTGTAGACACTTACTGGTACGACAACATGAAGAACCCCGCAGTGGTCAACTTCTACACAGTACCTTATGCAGGCTATGAGAGCTACGGTCTGAACACAGAAGGCGCTGACGTACAGGCTATGTACAGCGTATATCAGGAAGGCATCTATCTCGGATACCGCTATCCTGAGACCAGATACGAAGACGTCGTTATGGGCACAGCGGGCGCAGGCGACTTCGACTACAGCACAACGGTTGCTTATCCCTTCGGTTACGGCCTGAGCTACACGACCTTCGACATGAGCGGATTCCAGGTAAAAGAGAATGCGGACAGCTTTGACGTAACTGTAAATGTGACAAACACAGGCAGCGTTGCAGGCAAGAAGACCGTTCAGGTCTACTTCCAGTCCCCTTACACCGACTATGACAAAGCTAACGGCATCGAGAAGGCTTCCGTCGAGCTCTGCGGATTTGGTAAAACACAGACCCTCGAGCCCGGTGCTTCCGAGACGATCACTGTCAATGTTCCTAAGAGAGAGCTGAGAACTTATGACGCCAACGGCGCAAAGACTTATATCCTTGACGCGGGCGATTACTATTTCACTGTTGCAATGGGATCTCACGAAGCGGTCAACAATATTTTGGCAGCGAAGGGATATACCACTGCGAACGGCATGGATGCAGAAGGAAATCAGGCACTGGTATACCAGTGGAACAATGCGGCACTTGATACCACAACTTATGCAAAGAGCGAGGCTACTGGCGCGCAGATCACAAACCTCTTCGACGAGTCTGATCCCAACAAGAGCAGCCTGACACCCGGTAACGTCACATTCCTGAGCAGAAGCGACTGGGAGGGAACTTTCCCGACAGCCCGTCAGCAGCTCACCATGAACGACAATCTGGCAGCGGCTCTGCAGTTCACACAGTACAAGGCAGAAGAGCACGCAGATACCCCCATGCCCACACTGGCATCCGGCGGAAATATGACGATCTCCGAGATGATCGGAGCTGATTACAACGACGAGCGCTGGGAGAGCCTGCTTGACCAGCTCACATTCCAGGAGATGGTGACCACCATCACACTCGGCTTCCACAACACCGCAGCCTGCGAGAGCGTCTCCAAGGCGGCAACCAAGGACGAGAACGGCCCTCAGGGTCTGACTGCTTCCCTGGTCGGCGGCAAGTCCGCAATGTGCTACACATCTGAGGATGTCATGGCAGCAACAATGAACCTCGAGCTGATGGAAGATGTCGGCCGCTGCATCGGCAACGACTGCCTGGATATGGGTTATTCCGGACTCTACGGCCCCGGCATCAACATGCACAGAACTCCTTATTCCGGACGTAACTTCGAGTATTATTCCGAGGATCCCTTCGTAGCAGGCGCGATCTGCGCAGCAGAGACCAAGGGCATCCAGTCCAAGGGCGTATATGTTTATCTTAAGCACGTAGCCCTGAACGATTCCGAGACCTCCAGAAGAGGTGTCAACACTTGGCTCAACGAGCAGACAGCCCGTGAGATCTACCTCGAAGTCGCGGACCGCGCGATCATCGACGGCGGCGCATGGTGCGTCATGAGCGGATTCAACCGCTGGGGCGCTCAGTGGAGCGGCGAGAACTACAACCTGCAGACAGCTTACCTGCGCGGCGAGTGCGGCATGCGCGGCATGTCCATCACAGACTTCTCAGGCCTTAGCCAGTATATGGATGTGGCTGACGGTCTGATCGGCGGATCCGACATCTGGGACAGCCCGATGCCCATGATCCACACCAATATCGCAGGCGGCTACGCTTCCGATCCTTACATGGTCACTGAGATGAGAGAGGCAATGCACAACATCCTCTACACTGTTGTTAACTCCAACGCCATGAACGGTTGGACTGCAGAGACCCGCATCGTTCCCAACACACCTTGGTGGCAGCTCGCGATCTACGCTCTGATCGCAGTAACGGCTCTGCTTACAATCGGCAGCGGTTACATGCTCTTCAAGAACAAGAAGCTTGCAAAAGAACAGAATGCATAAATAACTGCAGAAGTGTGTCAGGGGAACCGTCCCCCTGACACACAGAACAGGGGGACACAATGAACGATAATCAGCAGCAGTCCGGGACAACGCTGAACCGGGCCAAGCCATATCAGCTTGCGCTGTTCCCTTTGAACAATGGCGCAACTAACGTTTACTATGTTTTGATCCTCACGTATATCGCCACATTCGGCAACACCGTGCTGGGAATCGCGACAGTATTCGCGTCCTTCATGGTCACCGGCATGCGCATCTTCGACGCCATTACCGACCCGATCATCGGCGCGCTCATGGACAAAACAAACGGAAGGTTCGGAAAATTCCGTCCCTTCATGGTCATCGGATCTGTCATCATGGCAGTTTCCGTTGTCTGCCTCTATATTTTGACACCCTTCGTGCCCGAGAGCATGATGGGACTTCGCTACGCGCTCTTTATTCTTCTCTATGCGGTATGGGTCATCGGATACACTTTCCAGACCTCCGTCACGAGAGCGGCGCAGGCGGTTTTAACGAATGATCCGAAACAGAGACCTCTGTTTACGATCTTCAATACGATCGGTTCACTGGCTGGTATGGGACTTATGCAGTTCATCGGACCGATCCTCGCGAGGGACAACATCTTTGGTGATTACAACAGAAGCTGGTTTGCAGCGATCACACCTATCGGTATCTGCATCTCCGTGCTGCTTACCATCCTCGCGATCATCGGAATCTGGGAGAAGGACCAGCCCAAGTACTTCGGCCTCGGCGGCGGCAAGCAGCAGAAGGTCAAAGTCTCCGAGTACATCGACATCATCAAGGCCAATAAGCCTCTGCAGAGACTGATGGTGGCCGGCGGCGCCTGCAAACTGGCCCTGTCCATCGCTACCAACATCACAGTCCTGATCATGCTTTACTCCTGCATGATGGGAGATTATGACGGACTCTACATGCCTATGATGGTCGTAGGCTACATATTCGCGGTTCCGTTCTTCGGACTCACCGTGCGTACTTCCCAGAAGAAGGGCCAGAAAGCATCTCTGATGCGCTATGTGGCGGTCGCATTTGTCTGCTACATCGGCGTGCTGGCGCTGCTCCTTCTGTGGAATCCCAACACTTCCATGCATATGCAGATCATGAGCGACGGCAAGTTAGCTCTGAACTTCTACACCATCGCATTCATCCTGTGCTTCGGCATCGGATACGGCGCTTATTACGCGACGGCCGACATGCCGATCCCCATGGTCGCTGACTGCGCGGACTATGAGACTTACCGTTCCGGCAAGTTCATTCCCGGTATCATGGGAACTCTGTTCTCTCTGGTGGACAAGCTGGTGTCCAGCCTTTCCGCAACCGTAGTCGGTGTGGCAGTCACGATCATCGGCCTGGATGCTCTGCCTACCAAGGCTACGCCTTATACAGACGGCATGAACATCGTAGTCATCATTCTGTTCTGCATTGTTCCGATGTGCGCATGGGCCCTGACCTTGTGGTCCATGACAGGATATGAACTGGACGGCGAGAGAGTGAGAGAGATCCAGGAAGTCAACGGCAAGCGCCGCGAGGCGATCGCGCAGGGTATGTCCGTTGAAGAGGCGATGGAGCAGTATCCGTCGCATTAAAGCTGGATTTCTTCCTTGCGAGTTGGGGGCTTTCCCTGCGAGTGGGCCGGATTTTTCCTTGTGAGTGGCGGTTGGGCACAGAAGGCCCAAAATCCATTTCATACACAAGAAATTTTGCACAATTAAATGGAGAAACATGCTAAATTGGGTATAGTCGGCAAGATTTTGCCGGTTATACCCAATTTTCATAAGAGTTAATCGGTTTCGTGATATATTATGTGTATAATATCGTTGAATCCAGCTTTTGGACCGATTTTCAGGTCTATCGTGCTGAAAAAATTGTGTATATGCTGAGCAGGACGCAGGTTTATGCCCAACCGCCACACAGGCGCCGGCAGG
>DJXS01000134.1:17943-29662 GCA_002448395.1 Lachnospiraceae bacterium UBA6998
CACAGGCGCCGGCAGGCAGCAGGCAGCCGCCACACAGGCGCCGGCAGGCACCCGGCAGCCGCCTGCAGAAAACAGGAGAACCTACATGTATGTGATCTTTGACATGGACGGCGTCATCGTCGATTCCGAAGCGGTATATCTGGCAGGATATCTTCACGCCGCAGAACTATATGATCTTCCCATAGAGGACATGAGAACGGCCATCGGCCGTGCCACCGGAGTCACGGACAATATGGAGCGGGCCATAATGGTGGAGACCTTCGGACACCTGCCGCAGTTCAGTATGGATAAGACTTACAAGGCCTGCCGGGACTATTTCAACAACATTGTTGAGACAGGGCAGATGAAGCTCAAGCCCGGAGCGGCGGAGATCCTGAAGTTTCTGAAAGACAATGATATTCCCACTGGTCTTGCGTCCTCCTCGCCTCGGGTAATGATCGAGAAGGTTTTGAGGCCGCATGATGTGCTGCAGTATTTTGACACGGTCATCAGCGGAGACATGGTGGAGCACGGTAAGCCTGACCCGGAGATCTTCTTAAAGTGCGCGGCGCAGATGAGTATCCCGGAGTCAAAATACAGCGAGATCTTCGTCATAGAGGACTCCCACAACGGTATCAGAGCAGCCCATGCTGCAGGAATGCAGCCTGTTATGGTACCGGACCAACTCCCGGCGACGGACGAGATGCGCCGGCTGTCGGCAGCGGTGCTCCCGTCGCTGACAGATGTGATAGAATGGCTGCAGAGCTGCTGAAAAACGCGTCGTTTTGGCAGGAAAGCCGCTGGCCGAGAATATCAATTTATACCACAAGTTGAGTGACGGTTAATACTTCCGGATGTACGTTAGAACTAAGAGATATAACGAGGAAGTGTTTAAAATGTTGGAGATTAAAGGAAAGATCAATACAGCCATATGTTATGCTTCCGTCATCGAAGAAGAAGCGATCGAACAGATCCGCCGCATGTGCGACTATGAGTTCACTGCGGGCAGCAGGATCAGAATCATGCCGGATGTGCACGCCGGTAAGGGCTGCACGATCGGCACGACCATGACCATTACGGATAAGGCAGTTCCCAATATCGTGGGCGTGGACATCGGGTGCGGAATGTACACGGTCAGTCTGGGCAGAACGGATATTAACTTTGAGCGATTGGATGAGGCGGCCCACTTTATTCCTTCCGGCATGAATGTGTGGGAAGGAAGACAGGAGCATTTTGACCTTGAGCAGCTTCGCTGCTACAGGGATCTCAAAGACGCGAAGCGCCTTGAGCGCAGCCTGGGAACACTGGGGGGCGGAAACCATTTCATCGAGATCGATGAGTCCGCGGACGGAGAAAAGTACCTGGTCATCCACAGCGGAAGCCGCAACCTCGGAAAACAGGTCGCAGAGCTCTACCAGAAGCTGGCAGTTGACCTGAGCAAAGGAAAAGAGGAATACTTCAAGAAGAGAGATGAGATCATCCGCACTTACAAAGAGAAGGGCAAGCGAAAAGAGATCCAGGCTGCTTTGAAGAAGATCGCGTGGGAGCAGAAGGAAAGCCTTATTCCGGAGGATCTGTGCTTCCTTTACGGCTCTTATCTTGAGGACTACCTGCACGATGTTGAAGTGTGCCAGCGCTTCGCCCGCAGAAACCGCGAGAAAATGGCGGAGATCCTGCTGGAGCGCACCGGGATCGCGGCAGGGGAGGCGTTCCACACCATCCACAACTACATCGATATGGAAGAGATGATCCTGCGCAAAGGGGCCATTGCTGCCCATGCGGGTGAGAAAATACTGATCCCGATCAACATGAGAGACGGGAGCGTGCTGGCCGTCGGAAAAGGAAACGCGGAATGGAACTACTCCGCGCCTCACGGGGCCGGAAGGATCATGTCCCGAAAGGCCGCGAAAGACAAGCTCAGCCTGGAGGAATACCGTGAGACGATGAAAGGGATCTACACAACCTCTGTTAATGAAGCCACCTTGGATGAGGCTCCGATGGCGTATAAATCACTGGACGATATCATCGATGTGATTCGCGACTCTGTTGACATCATCGATGTGATGAAGCCGGTGTACAACTTTAAGGCTTCGGACTAAAATTAAGTTTGAGACAGGAAAAGGAGAGCAGAACAATGAAGATCAGGTCAGTCGCCGTCCTGGGTGCAGGCGCAGTTGGAGCTTATATTCTATACGGCCTTTCACAGACGAAAGATGTCGATTTCTGTGTCGTCGCGGACGGCGCGAGAAAAGAGCGCCTTGTGCGGGACGGGATCCTAATCGACAATAAGAAATCGGTCCAGACATTCAGGCCTGCCGTCAGAACGCCGCAGGAGGCCTGCGGAGTGGACCTTCTGCTTGTGGCGGTCAAGTATACTGCTTTGGATTCTGTTCTGGAGGATATCCGCACCATCGCGGCGCCCGGCACGATCGTCCTTTCCCTCCTCAACGGCATCGACTCCGAGGAGAAGATCGGGAGAGTCATAGATCCTTCGCAGATCGTGTACTCACTGATGCGGGTGAGCTCCGAGCGCAGGGCCCGGGAAGACGGCAGGAGTGTGATCACATTCGATCCGACGATCAAATGGGGCATTTATCTGGGCGAGAAGGGCAGCCCTGTTAAGACGGAGCGCATCATGGCGATCGAGGAGCTGTTTGAAGGTACGGACTGCAGTGTCTACTTTGTGGAAGATATCGTCCAGGATCAGTGGGCAAAATATGCCTCCAATATCTGCTACAACCTTCCCCAGGCTGTCCTTAACCTGCCTTTTGGCGCCTATTTTGACTCGGAACATGTTGCCTTTCTCAGAAAGAAGCTCTTTGATGAGGTATATCAGGTCGGTGCTGCGATGGGAATCGATGTCCTAAGCCCTGCCTTGGCATGGGACAGCTGCGCGAAGACGGCGAGATTTTCCACTCTTCAGGACCTCGACGCCGGGAGACATACGGAGATTGACATGTTTGCGGGAGTCCTGATGGAGAAAGCACGGCAGGCAGGCGTCAGTGTTCCCTACACTGAGTACACTTACCATGCGATTAAGGCACTGGAGGAGAAAAACGACGGGAAATTCGAATATCAGACAGCCTGAATTGTAAGAACTGTGTAAAGCAGATATACTTAAATACATAGGAGAAAGCCTAAAACATATTGTGATTTGGCGGATAACGTGATATAACTCAGTAATGGATATTGATGGGGGAAGTTTCAATTCATAATGATAAATTTTTAACATAGTTTATGGGGTAAGTGTCGTGTCAAGTGAGGGAATGTTCAAGAAAATAAAGAACAAATCAGTCGTACAGACTGTTGTGGACAGTATTACAAAGGCGATCATCGCCGGGGAACTTAAACCCGGGGATAAGATCCCGACAGAACTGGAACTGGCTGAGAGTTTCGGAGTCGGAAGAAACTCGATCAGAGAGGCCATAAAGATCCTTGTATATTACGGCATCCTTGAAATACACAGAGCAGAGGGAACTTTTGTATGCAACGGCTTTAATAAGATCATGATCGATCCCATGGTATATGGCGTCATTCTTCACCAGAGCCAGGATTATGTCAATCTTATGGAACTGAGAGAGATGATGGAAGTCGGCGTAATGAGACTTGCCATCGCAAAATACAACGAGGAAGACATTGACAAGATCCGGGACAAACTTGAGAACCTTAAAAAGGAGATTGAGAAAGGCCCTGAGAATATCGAGAACGTGTTTATCGCAGACAATGTATTTCACGATACAGTCTCGGAAATGGGCCACAATCCGATCGTCGACAGGATCAACAATGTAGTCAGGGAAATGACCTACAAGATGCGCTATCGTTCAATGCTGAACATGCTCGAATCCGGAAGAGGAGAAGAGCTTTATGACGCGCACGAGAAGATTTACAAGAAGATCCTGAACCGCGATCTTTCAAATCTCAATGAGGACATCCGCAGGACATATTTCCCGGAAGAGGCCGACATGGACAATCCGGACGCGGAAGACCTCTGAAGCGGATCTTTATGAACAATTAAGAACAATTTGAACAGAATATGAAAATGAGAACCCCCGCAAAGGATTATCGCCTTGGCGGGGGGTTCTGCTTGAGGGTATAGAAACACAGTATATCAGAATAAAAGCGCAGGATGCATATTATGGAATGAGCAAGGGAAACGCATAACTACCTGCGCTTTAATCTGCTTTTTAAACTGTGATTTGGTAAGCCTTGCTTGTCATCATCGGAGAGGTCTTTTATAATGCGTATTGACCGATGACTAATATCGCAGTGCGAGTGATCGTACTGCGATATTTTGATAAAGAGGAGGACGAATATATGAAGATAGTAGTACTTGATGGTTATACAGAGAACCCCGGAGATCTGAGCTGGGCGGGCATGGAAGCTTTTGGCGAAGTCACAGTTTATGACAGAGTCTCTTACGTGGATTCTCCCGTGATCGCGGAGAAGCTCGGTGACGCCGAGGTCGCCGTTGTCAACAAGACGCCGATCACGAAGGCGACAATGGACGCCTGCCCGAATCTGAAGGCGGTCGCTGTCCTTGCTACCGGATATAATGTCGTCGATACTGCCTATGCCAAGGAGAAGGGCATTGTTGTCATGAATGTCCCCACCTACGGAACTCAGATCGTGGGACAGTATGCGGTGGGACTCCTTCTGGAGATCTGCGCGCACTACGGACATCACGACCGGACTGTCAAGGAAGGCCGCTGGCAGAACAATATTGACTGGTGCTACTGGGATTATCCGATGATCGAGCTCGCGGGCAAGACAGCCGGCGTGATCGGACTTGGACGGATCGGACAGACATCTGCCAAAATATTGGGCGCGCTGGGTATGCGCGTCATTGCCTATGACAGTTTCCAAAGTGAAGCGGGAGCAAAGCTCGCGGAATATGTGGATTTCGATACGCTGCTTGCGCAGTCGGATGTGATCTTCCTTCACTGCCCGCTCTTCCCGTCCACAGAGGGAATGATCAACAAGGACAGCATTGCGAAGATGAAAGATGGTGTGATCCTTATCAACAACAGCCGCGGCCAGCTCGTAGTCGAGCAGGATTTGGCTGACGCCCTTAACAGCGGCAAGGTATTTGCTGCAGCTTTGGATGTCGTGTCGACAGAGCCGATCAAGGCGGACAATCCGCTTCTTACGGCGAAGAATTGCCTGATCACGCCTCACATTTCCTGGGCGGCCAAAGAGGCGAGACAGAGAATCATGGATATCACAGTAGATAATATAAGATCTTATGTGGAGGGTGACCCGAAGAATGTCGTCAACAGATGAGAGTCTGTCCGCGGGAGGGGGAGAGAGTAGTCCCGCAGACAGCATTCATGTAGAAGACGGGGCAGCAAAAACAATTGATGAGAAAGAACAGGATCGACGCGCTGGTGATCGCCGGCGGAGTCGGTTGTCATTCCTGAGACTTACGACTATAATGAAGTCAAGATCATGAAGACCATTGCCAAGCATCGTGAGAACGGAAACTTCGTAGATTACGATGTGGATGAGGCGCTGAGCATGAAGGGCGGTATGACCGAGGGCCTGAAGTATATGTATGAGATCCTTGAAGATCTTTCGGTCTGATGATCTGTACGGAAAACAACATAGAGCAAATTCAGTGTGCAGAAGGCGGCTGAAGCACTGGGACAGCGACACATCGATGGAAAAGACAGCTGCCGGGAGGTTAATAATGAAAATAGGATTTGGAAGTGACCACGCTGCGATTGAACTCAAGTCAGTTCTTTTCGAGCACTTGAAATCTAAGGGCTATGAGTGCGTGGATTTCGGCGCTTACAGTCCTGACCAGAAGGTGGATTATCCCATCGCGGGCAGGAAAGTGGCTGAAGCGATCCGCCGCGGCGATATTGACAAGGGCGTTCTGGTATGCGGTACCGGCGTCGGCATCTCTCTTGCCGCCAACAAGGTTCCCGGCATCCGCGCGGGTGTCTGCTCGGACTGCTTTACAGCCAAGATGGTCAAGGAGCACAACCACTGCCAGATCATCGCTATGGGACAGCGCGTCGTAGGCACAGAGCTGGCCAAGATGATCGTTGACAATTTCTTTGAAGCGGAAGAACTGGGCGGCCGTCACGCCAACAGAGTCGAAATGATCACACAGATCGAGAGGGACTACGGATACGCTGACGCTCCTATTAAGTGAGACTTCACAGAGTGATTTAGTGCCAAATGGAGAAGAGAAAGGAAGACAGATGAATATTTTAGCTCCTTCTATACTGTCGGCGGATTTCGGACGGCTCAAACAGCAGCTCGACGCAATAAAGGAAGGCGGCGCCAAGTGGGTCCACTTCGATGTTATGGACGGCCATTTCGTCCCGGAGATCTCGTTCGGAGAGCCTGTGATGCGCAGCGTCTCCGCGATCTCAGACCTGTTTGTGGACGCGCATCTGATGGTGTATAATCCTGCGGACCATGTTGAGGCGGTCGCAAAGGGCGGCGCGCAGATGCTCACCTTCCATTACGAGGTAATGCCCGGCGGCGCTTTCGCGTACGGCGGGATCAACGACCCCGATATGGCTATCGAGGAAGCGGCCCGTCTCATTGGAAAGATACACGAATCCGGCATGAAAGCGGGCATTTCCATAAAACCCAAGACTCCATGGGAGGTCCTTACGCCCCTCATCCCGCTCGTTGATCTTGTCCTGGTCATGTCGGTGGAGCCCGGATTCGGCGGACAGAAATTCATTCCCGAGTCACTCGAGCGCATCCGCGCTATCCGCGAGGAAGCAAACAGGAGCAATCCTACGCTCCGCATCGAGGTGGACGGCGGCATCAAGGTAAACAATGTCAAAACAGTGCTGGACGCCGGTGCAGACACGATCGTCGCAGGCAGCGCTGTTCTGGGCGGAGACGACGCGATGGAGAAAGCCCGCGCGTTTATGGAGATTCTGGGATAGGCTGTTATTGTACTATGATTGCTAATTATCACACACATACATGGCGCTGCCGCCACGCGGACGGCACGGAGAGAGAGTACGTTGAGACAGCCATTGAAGCGGGGCTTAAAATCCTTGGCTTTTCGGATCATACACCTCAGGTGTATCCGGGAGGATACGTCTGTCCGGTCAAGATGCTGCCGGAAGAGCTCGAGGGGTATGTGGATACGGTTCTTGACCTGAAGCGGGAGTATAAGAGCGATATCGAGATCCATCTGGGGCTGGAAGTGGAATACCTCTACACGCTGTGGGAGCCGCTGATGCGGCTGATCGAGCCTTATTCCATTGAGTATCTGATCCTTGGGCAGCACTATCTGGGGAACGGAATGTACGCGCCGTTCTGTGGAGAGAGGACAAATCGCGCAGAGTATTTGCGGCAATACTGCGCGCAGACACGCGAGGCGCTGGAGACCGGGAAGTTTCTCTATTTTGCCCATCCGGATGTGGTATGGTTCACGGGACCGGATGAGATTTATGAAGAGGAAATGACGAAACTGTGCAGATTCTGCAAGAAGATTGATATGCCATTGGAAATCAACCTGCTAGGCGTGCGCGAGGACAGAAATTATCCCCGCGAACTCTTCTGGAAGATCGCCGCGCGGGAAGGAAACTCCGTGATCTACGGCATGGATGCGCACCACGCGGCGCATATGAATTCGCCTGAGGTCGTCGCCAAGGCGGACCGGTTCCTGGAGCGGTGCGGAATTCCGCGAGAGAGACTGATCGATGTGATGGAGATAGGATGAAGAAAAGGTGTCGCTGCCCTGTGAAATGCTTTCGGGGCAGCGGCACCTTTTTTTGTTGTGTTGAATTGTCTGGCACAAGCTTTCCATCCTCTTCCGACTTCGGTTAAATTCGATGGGCTGGAAAATGCTTGCTTGGCACAAATCATACATCCATCTTCGGTTTGATCCGAATCCGATGGTATTCGAAAGCTTATCTGGCACTTTCGCTACATCCGATTTCGGTCTCAACAGAATCCGATGGTATGAAAAAAGCTTGCCTGGCACAAACTCTACATCCGATTACGTCTTCAGCCATATCCGATGGTGTGCCCACCCAGAAATGATCAAATTTAATACATCCATCTACGCATTCGATCAAATCCGATGGTGTACCTGCCAGAAATGCTAACAGTCACTACATCCAATCACGCCTTCAGCCATATCCGATGGAGCATCTGCTCAGAAACGCTCATATTCAATACATCCATTTACGCTCTCAGCCAAATCCGATGGGCCAATCCAAATGAAAGCAAGATGCGCCCAGGCCAGCCCACAACTTTACGCGTCCGACCTCGCATACGCGTTTTTCATCTTGTTGCTGGTCTCGTGGAGGACCTTGCCGAGGACATCGGAAGTTTGTTTCTGCAGCATCTCTGCCAGCGCGTTGTTGGCAGAATCGATGACGGACTGCGGATTCGCGCCGACTTCAAGCAGTTCACGGACCAGGCGGTCCGCCTGGTTCAGGATCCGGTGGGCTTCCGCCATAGTCCTGTTCTGGTAGCGCTCGATGTGGATCTTGCAAGGCTTAAATTGTGCGTCTGCAAGCGCCGCGATCAGCCGGCAGTTCCAATAGAAGCTGCCTGTATCAACTTCCTCTTCAGTAGTGGAGAGGTAGGCCGGCACTTTCTCAGTGTTCGTGTAAAAAGGCACGAATGTGTTGAATACGTTGGATCCGAAAGTCAGCCACTCGACAGCCTGAACAGCCTGAGGCACATAAGGCCGCAGCTGCAGCAGGGCGAGGAAATCAGTTCTGTTGACGCCGATGGAGCGGTAAGCGCCGCGCATGGAAGGGTCGCCGCATTCACTGTAAGGATCATAGGGGGTTCCCTGGAAGTGACTGGAGAGCACGTATTTGGCGTCCTCCACAGTGATCTTGCGCTCGGGGACCATGCTCCAGGGGAGGTCATTGTCGCGGGGACCGAAATCGGCGTCAGGGCCGTCCCATTTCGCGGTCCTGGGGTTAAAGTGGCGAAGAATGAACCAGGCGCGGGGCGTGTTATATACATGGTCCGCGTCGCTCTGTGTGCCGAAAGCTTCACGGGGATTGAGTTTGCCGTCCATGGACAGGTCCAGATGGTTATCTGCGATGAATTCCTTCAGGTCCGCGCTGCAGAGGTGGTTAAGACCTTCGCCCAGCGCGTCTTCCAGGTCGAAACTGTCGATGCCGGATTCGTTGGGATTTACGACGTAGCGGTCGTCGGGCACTTTTTTGGCGATCCAGTGGTGGCCGCCGAGGGTCTCCATCCACCAGATCTCATTTACGTCGGCGAAGGCCATGCCGTTCATCTCATAGGTGCCGTATTTCTCGAGGAGTGATGCGGTGCGCAGGACGCCCTCGCGAGCGCTGTGGATGTAAGGCAGAACGATGGTGACGAGGTCCTCTTCGCCAATCCCGCCGGGCTGCATGGGAGTTTCCTCCGTGGCAGGGTGATAGACGACAAGAGGATCCGCGCCCAGAACTCTCTCATTGGATGCGATAGTCTCTGTGGCTGTCATGGCCACGTTCGCGGCGTTGATGCCTGCGCCTGCCCAGATGCCTTCGCCTTCGAGTGCGTTGGGCATAGCGCTGTAGCGCATGGGATTGTCGGGAAGATCGATCTCGACACGGCTGATGACAGATACATAGTGCCGCGGCTGCTGTTCGGGCAGAACGACCGTGAGTTTTTTAGGAGTAAAACGGCCAGCGGAAGCGTCGTCGTTCCGCGCGATCATGGTGGAGCCGTCGTAGCTGGCTTTTTTGCCGATCAGAAGTGTTGTGCAGGACATGATGTTGATACCTTTCTGTTGGGAGTGTTAGTGTTGCGTGCAAAACAGAGCGGTTCCGCTCAGTTCCCCTGGGCCGGGGACATGGTGATGCGCAGGTTATAATAGAGAATCCCGCAGATTACGATCACCGCGCCGACGAGTGACAGCCTGCCGAGCATCTCTCCGTAGAAAACGGCGACCAGAATGGGATTGAGGATCGGCTCCAGCGCATTGATGATGGAGGCTGTGACCGGATCGGTGTATTTGGTGCCCGTGGTGAAGAAGATATACGCGAGGCCCACCTGCACAGCGCCCAGAAGGAAGACCGACAGTAGCACCGGAGGGGTGAACACGGTCTCACGAAGGACCAGCGGCGACAGGAAGATGCCGCACGCGAGCTGACCGAAGAACACCGACGACAGCGCGTCGCCCTTCTCGAAGCTGTTCAGCATGAAGACGCCTGCGTAGAAGATTCCGGATATTAGGGCCAGCAGGTCGCCCAGCCATTTTCCCGTGGATAGCCCCTCGAAGAAGAAGCAGAGAATACCGGCGAAGACGATCAGGATGGAAATCAGCGCAGAGCGTGAAGGCTTCTGGCCGAAGATCAGGTACATAAGGATCACGATCCAGATCGGCGCTGTGTACTGCAGGATGATCGTATTGCCTGCCGTGGTCAGTTTGTTGGCGATGGAGTATAGAGTCGTCACACCTGCCATGGAAATGGCGCCAACAAGCACTGTCGGATTAAACTTAAGCTTGTGTTTCGTGGCCAAAATATAGAGGCCGATCACGACCGCCGCGATCACATTTCTTGCTCCGTTGATCGCAAGGGGATTCCATGGGATCAGTTTCATGAGAAGGCCGCCGGTCGAGAAACATAAAGACGCGGCCAGCATACACACTGTGCCGAAGATTTTGGTGTTTTTGGGAGAATTCATTTCTTTCATAGCATTGTTAACTATACCGCAGGGGAGTCAGTTGGAGACAGCCTTTGTTCCTGCGTTCATCATTATGACCGAGCCGACTACCATCGCAATACCGGCGATCTCCCAAACGGAGAGCGGCTGGTGAAAGAGAACGCTGCCCAGGATCGCCGCGGTGACCGGCTCTATGGTAGTCAGCTGCGCGGCCCGGGAGGTCTCCATGCCTTTCATGCCGGCTGTGTACAGGACATAGGCCATGCTGCCTGTAAGGATGCCGCACAGAAGTCCCAGCGCGGTGCGGGAAGGACTCTCGATCACCTGGATGACAGAACCGTCGGCGCAGGCGAGAATGAAAAAGCTTATCATCGCAATTCCGAAACTGTAGCAGACATTCGTGTAGACGCTGTAGCCGCAGTTTAAGATTATGCGGCTGAAAATACTATAAAGCGCATAACCAAGGCCCGCGCCCAGACCGAGCAGAAGGCCGGCCGGCGTGATCAATGACCCGGCAGCCGAAGCACCGGATGTTCCTGCGAACAGTTCCCCGCCGATGCCGGAAGCAAAGGCGCAGCCGACGACTGCGAGCAGGCAGCAGAATACTTTGCGCGCGGTGAGCTGCTCCTTAAAAAGGATCGCAGACAGGACCATTACGATCGCAGGCGCGGTATAGAGAAGAGCTGCGGCAGTCGCTATTTTGGTAACCTTAATAGCTGATGTGTAGCAAAAGGTAAAAAAGAGCAGGCTCAGCACCCCGTTCGCGATAAAAAGCGGGATATCCGCCGGGCGGACCCTGAAGGCAGAGCGGTCTGTGGCGAGCATAAGAAGGCCGACCGGAATGGAGGTGGCGAACATGCGCAGAAAGACCAGCGCGTTCTGGGAGAGGCCCATGGAAGTCAGAACTATTACGAAGGAGCCGTAGAGACCCCACAGGACTGCACTGACAATGACCATGAGGGCAGACAGAGCAAAACGGTTGTCGGATCGATTCATGAAATACACCTGAATGCCCCGGCCGGCAGGCGGCGGAGGCAATTAAACTTGTTAACGCGATAAACAAATCCATTGAAAGATAATCCGCTATGTTTGTCAAGGAAAAGCATGAATTGTGATAAAATAT
>DJXS01000050.1:0-2795 GCA_002448395.1 Lachnospiraceae bacterium UBA6998
TTTGATGGTCCTACAATGAAGAGAGTAAGACCCAGAGCACAGGGCAGAGCATACAGAATTCTGAAGAGAATGAGCAACCTTAAGATCGTCCTTGACGAGAAAAAGGCAGAAGAGTAATCAGGATAAGAAAGGAGCCTTAAATGGGACAGAAAGTTAATCCTCATGGCCTGAGAGTCGGCGTCATCAAAGATTGGGATTCCAAGTGGTATGCCGAGGGTGATTTCTCAGACCTGCTGGTGGAAGATTACAACATCAGAAAGTTTCTGAAGAAGAAATTATATAACGCAGGCATCTCCAAAGTTGAAGTTGAGAGAGCTTCCGAGAGAGTTAAAGTTACTGTCTATGCCGCTAAGCCCGGCGTCATCATCGGCAAGGGCGGCCAGGAGATCGAGAAGACCAAGGCTGAGCTACAGAAGCTCACCGGCAAGAAGATCTTCCTGGACATTAAGGAAATCAAGCGCCCCGATAAGGATGCACAGCTCGTCGCTGAGAACATCGCTCAGCAGCTCGAGAACCGTGTTTCTTTCCGCCGCGCTATGAAGTCCGCGATGGGCAGGACAATGAAGACTGGCGCACTTGGTATCAAGGCTGCTTGCGGCGGCCGTCTCGGCGGTGCTGATATTGCCCGTACAGAGACCTACAGCGAGGGAACCATCCCGCTGCAGACACTGCGCGCTGATATCGATTATGGTTTTGCTGAGGCCAATACCACTTATGGTAAGGTCGGTGTCAAGGTTTGGATCTACAAAGGTGAGATTCTTCCCACAAAGAATACCGATGCGGCTCAGGCTTGATGTAAGGAGGTACGTTCACTATGTTAATGCCTAAAAGAGTTAAATTCCGTAAACAGTTCCGTGGCAGCATGGCAGGTACCCCTACCAGAGGCACGACAATCAGCTACGGTGAATATGGTCTGGTATGCTGCGAACCCGTTTGGATCCGCTCCAACCAGATTGAGGCTGCCCGTGTCGCTATGACACGTTATATCAAGAGATATGGTAAAGTCTGGATCAAGATCTTCCCTGACAAGCCGGTTACCAAGAAGCCTGCTGAAGTTCGAATGGGTTCAGGAAAGGGCGCAGTTGAGTACTGGGTAGCAGTAGTCAAGCCCGGCAGAGTTATGTTTGAGATTGCCGGCGTACCGGAAGAGACGGCTAAGGAAGCACTTCGTCTGGCAGCAAACAAGCTTCCCTGCAAGTGCAAGATCGTTTCCAAGGCACAGATGGAAGGCGGTGCAAAATAATGAAGAGCAAGACATATTTAGAGGAATTGAGAAATAAATCTGTGGATGAGCTTTCACAGGAGCTTGTCTCCGCTAAGAAGGAGCTCTTTAACCTCAGATTCCAGAATGCCACCAATCAGCTGAAGAATACGGCCAGAATCACTGAGGTGAGAAAGAACATCGCCAGAATTCAGACTGTGATTTCCAGCAAGGCAGAGTAATCCGGGAAGGTAGAGGAAACAAATCATGGAAAGAAATCTTAGAAAAGTCCGTGTCGGCAAGGTAGTCAGTGACAAGATGGATAAGACAATTGTCGTGGCTATTGAAGATCACGTGAAACATCCGCTGATTGGTAAGATCGTTAAAAAGACTTATAAGCTTCGCGCTCACGATGAGAATAATGAGTGCGGCATCGGCGATACTGTAAAGGTCATGGAGACCAGAGCACTGTCCAAGACAAAGAGATGGAGACTGGTTGAGATCGTTGAGAAGGCTAGATAACCAGAAAGGAAAACGAATATGATTCAGCAGGAAAGCAGACTCAGAGTCGCTGATAATACCGGTGCAAAGGAACTGCTCTGCATCCGTGTCTGCGGCGGCTCTACAAGAAGATATGCAAGAATCGGCGATACCATCGTTGCAACCGTTAAAGAGGCAACGCCCGGCGGCGTTGTCAAGAAGGGTGATGTTGTTAAGGCTGTCGTCGTTCGCACAGTTAACACAACCCGCAGAAAAGACGGTTCCTACATCAGATTCGATGAGAATGCGGCTGTCATCATCAAGGATGATCTGACACCCACAGGAACCCGTATCTTTGGGCCCGTCGCCAGAGAGCTTCGTGAGAAGAAGTTCATGAAGATCCTTTCCCTGGCTCCCGAAGTATTATAAGGAGGATCAAAGATGGCAACGAGTAAGATTAAAGTTGGCGATACAGTAAGAGTCATCGCCGGCAAGAGCAAAGGCAAAGAAGGCAAGGTTACTGCAGTCGACCACAAAAAAGGCAAGGTTACTGTAGAAGGTGCTAATGTTGTGACCAAGCACAACAAGCCTTCTATGATGAATCCCAACGGCGGTATCACACAGCAGGAAGCTCCTCTGGATGCCTCCAATGTTATGCTGGTTGTTGACGGTCAGGTAACCCGTGTCGGTTTCAGCGTTGAGAACGGCAAGAAGGTCCGCGTCGCCAAGAAGACCGGCAAAGTGATCGACTGATAACGGAAAGGAGATCTACCAATGTCGAGTAGACTTAAAGATCTGTATAACACAGAAATTCGTGAGCAGATGACAAAGAAGTTCGGCTACACCAACATCATGCAGGTGCCGAAGTTAGATAAAATCGTAGTCAACATGGGCGTTGGCGAAGCCAGAGAGAACGAGAAGCTCCTCGAGGCAGCTGCCAAGGATATGGAGATCATTACCGGCCAGAAGCCTGTTCTGACCAAGGCTAAGAAGTCCATCGCTAACTTCAAGATCAGAGAAGGCATGCCGATCGGCTGCAAGGTTACACTTCGTGGCGACAGAATGTACGAGTTCCTTGACAGACTGGTAAACCTGGCACTTCCCCGTGTCCGTG
>DJXS01000050.1:2871-3375 GCA_002448395.1 Lachnospiraceae bacterium UBA6998
GTGACTTCCGCGGTGTCAACCCCAACTCCTTCGACGGCAGAGGAAACTATGCTATGGGTATCAAGGAGCAGCTGATCTTCCCTGAGATCGAGTATGACAAGATCGACAAGGTAAGAGGTATGGATATCATCTTTACCACAACTGCACACACTGATGAAGAGGCCAGAGAGCTTCTGAGACTCTTCAACATGCCCTTTGCAAGAGACTGATCCGGTTTTTCCGGTACTAGACCATTAGGAGGAAAAAATGGCTAAAACATCCATGAAAGTAAAGCAGCAGATGAAACCGAAGTTCTCCACGAGAGCTTATACACGCTGCAAGATCTGCGGTCGTCCGCATTCTGTTCTGAAAAAGTATGGCATTTGCAGAATTTGCTTCCGTGAGCTGGCTTACAAAGGACAGATCCCGGGCGTCAAGAAAGCAAGCTGGTAATAGCAGACGATAAAAATAGGAGGCAAATCAGATGACAATGAGCGATCCGATTGCAGATATGCTTACAAGAAT
>DJXS01000128.1 GCA_002448395.1 Lachnospiraceae bacterium UBA6998
TGATTTGCAGGTCGGCGGGTCATCAAGATCAGTTATATGAGACGGAACACTTTCGTCTGATATATAGAAACAGGCGGCAAAGCCGCCGCAAACAGTGGGAGCAGCGTAAGAGCTGCGCATAGTACCACAAAGGAGGAAACAATGGCTAAGAAAGTAACTGGTTACATCAAATTGCAGATTAAGGCCGGCAAGGCAACTCCTGCTCCGCCGGTAGGTCCTGCTCTTGGACAGCACGGTGTTAACATCATGGAATTCACCAAGCAGTTCAACGCCAAGACCGCTGACATGGGTGATCTGATCATCCCTGTCGTTATCACTGTCTACTCTGACAGATCTTTCAGTTTCATCACCAAGACTCCGCCGGCACCTGTTCTTCTTAAGAAGGCAGCAGGCCTGCAGAAGGCATCCGGTGTTCCGAACAAGCAGAAAGTCGGCTCTGTCACCAAGGATCAGATCAAAGAGATCGCAGAACTTAAGATG
Source organism: Lachnospiraceae bacterium UBA6998 (assembly GCA_002448395.1). GTDB lineage: Bacteria > Bacillota > Clostridia > Lachnospirales > Lachnospiraceae > CAG-791. Next base: position 481 of record DJXS01000128.1, read on the forward strand.
CCTGATCTCAATGCTGCTTCCCTTGAAGCCGCTATGAGCATGATCGCCGGAACAGCCAGAAGCATGGGAATCACAGTCCAGGACTGAGCTACAAACAGGAGGAATAGAAGATGAAGCATGGAAAGAGATATGCGGAAGTTGCCAAGAAGGTAGACCGCACTAAATTATACGAGCCCGAAGAGGCGATCGCTCTTGCAAAGGAAACTGCAGCAGCGAAGTTTGATGAGACTGTCGAGATCCACATCCGCACAAGCTGCGACGGCCGTCACGCCGATCAGCAGATCCGCGGCGCGGTAGTACTTCCCGCAGGTATCGGCAAGAAGGTAAGAGTTCTGGTATTCGCCAAGGGCGCTAAGCTCGACGAGGCACAGGAAGCAGGCGCTGATTTCGTAGGCGGCCAGGAGCTTCTTCCCAGAATCCAGAATGAAGGCTGGCTGGATTTTGACGTAGTAGTCGCAACACCTGACATGATGAGCGTTGTCGGCCGTCTCGGCCGTATCCTTGGTCCTAAGGGACTGATGCCCAACCCCAAGGCCGGCACAGTTACCATGGATGTCGCTAAGGCAGTCAAGGACATCAAGGCAGGTAAGATCGAGTACAGACTGGACAAGTCCAACATCATCCACTGCCCCATCGGCAAGGCTTCCTTTACAAAGGAACAGCTCATGGAGAACTATGACGCTCTGATGGCAGCGATCGTAAAAGCGAAACCCGCTGCAGTCAAGGGCCAGTACCTCAAGAGCATCTCCATCGCGACCAGCATGGGCCCCGGCGTGAAGGTGATCGCAAACCGTTATTAAGTCATGTATTGGAAAGGAGTTCCCCGGCGGAACTCCTTTTCTTGCCTATGAGGGATCATCCCCGCTCTGAGCAGGAGGAAAATCGTGTTCGGAAACAGTAAAACTAAGGTATATATTTTGGCAGCCCTGATCGCATTCGCAGCTCAGGCCTGGTGCATGCCGCTTCCTGTATCAGCCGAAGAAACCGACGGACAGGAAAACTGGATGCGGGCAGCGGCTGAGGAAGTTCTTCGGGAAGCGGAGCCGATCGAACGGGAATTCCGCCAAAGGGCCCTGGACCCTGAGGGCGCCTCTGCAATCATCTCATCTTCGGGAAAAGCGCTGACCCGGGACGACGGAAAATGGGTGACGCCCGGAGAAAAGCCGGAATCGGATCAGGAGATCTCAATCGTGTTTGTGGGTGACATCATATTTGACACGGTGCAGAATCCCTGGAGTTCAATAGCCTATTCGGATGGGATCAGGGCGTGTTTCGACGATGAGACCTGGGAAACTCTGACCGGAGCGGATTTTCTGGTGGTCAACAACGAATTTCCTTACACAGACAGGGGAACTCCCACCCCCGGCAAGACTTTCACGTTCCGGTGTCCGCCATGGACAGCGGAATGGCTGAAAGAGATGGGGACGGATATAGCGGCTCTGGCTAACAATCATGTCTATGATCACGGCGAGCAGGGCGCGCTTGATACCTTCGATACTCTGGATGAACAGGGAATCCCTTATATAGGCGCGGGCCGGGACATCGATGATGCTTCGCAGACGGCATACTGCATTGCGAACGGGACGACAATCGCTATTCTTAACGCGACGGAGATCGAGAGATATGAGAACCCGGACACCAGGGAAGCGGGGGAGGACAACCCCGGAGTGTTCAGGATGCTGGATACTTCCTGGCTGTGCGACAAGGTCCGGGAGGCGAAGGAAAAGGCAGATCTCTGCATAGTTTATGCTCACTGGGGAACAGAGAAGATGCCTTCCGCCGACTGGAGCCAGACCACAAAGGCTGAGGAACTGGCAGAAGCCGGCGCGGACCTCATCGTGGGATCCCATCCCCATGTCCTGCAGAACATTGAATATGTGGACGGCGTCCCTGTATTCTACAGCCTGGGCAATTACTTTTTTGGCGCCGCAGCGCGGGATACAGGCGTGCTCAGAGTTACAGTGAACACGGCGGAACCTTCCATCAGCGCTCTTCAGTTTATCCCGATGCTGCAGTACCGTGGAGTGAGCACAATGGAGGGAAGCGAGAAGCAGAGAGTGCTCGATGAGATGAGCGCCGTATCTCCGGGAGTCGTGATCGACGAAGACGGATATTTTACAGAAGAATAACTGTCAAAATATAAATACGGCTCTTGACAAATGAAAAGGTTAATGATAAGATTCGAAAGGTTATAAGCCAAGCCGAAGACAGCAGGTGCCGCAAGGCGTAAAGAGTGATCTGCCTGCCGAGGATGTGGAAACGCAGGAAGGCGCGTCTATGTGCGCTGAATGCGGATATGAATTTTCACCCGTCTTCGCGAAGACGGGTTTTTCTTCGTTTCGGCTCCAAAATCTATAAGGAGGTAACAAAATGGCAAAGGTTGAATTGAAACAGCCGGTCGTCAAGGAGATTTCCGCAGCGATCGACGGCGCACAGTCTGTGGTACTGGTTGACCACAGAGGTCTGACAGTTCAGCAGGATACAGAGCTCCGCAAACAGCTCCGCGAGGCTGGTGTCA
>DJXS01000011.1:0-4320 GCA_002448395.1 Lachnospiraceae bacterium UBA6998
CAGTAGCCGGTCAGCATGGACAGATCGTGCAGATGGATCGCCGCGCTGCGGTGAGCCTTGGCTACTTCGTCGTCATATACTTCGCTCAGCCAGTAGTTGGCTGTGATCGCGCCGGAGTTTGAAAGGATCAGACCGCCGACCGAATATGTGACGGTGGAATTCTCCTTGACGCGCCAGTCATTGATCTTAAGATAATTATCTACCAGGTCCTTGTAGTTAAGAAGAGCGGAACCGACGTTACGGACTTTCTCACGCTGTCTGCGGTACAGGATGTAAGCCTTGGCGACATCCGCGTAACCGGACTCGGAGAGGACCTTCTCAACGCTGTCCTGAATATCTTCAACCGCGATCACGCCGTCCCTGATCTTGGGCTCAAAATCTGATGTGACATGGAGCGCGATCAGATCAATGATCGTCGGATGATACTGCTTCTCGATAGCCACGAAAGCCTTTGTGATGGCGTCACTGATCTTGCTGATCTCAAAATCAACGACCTGCCCGTCTCTCTTAGTAACCTGGTACATAATAAAATCCCCCTCGTGTGGTACTGTATTTCCTTGCTGATTTTTCGGATTTTCCGCGGATCTGCATCCGCGAACACACTTACAGTACCACGAAGGGAACGCCTCGTCAATATCTTGTGCTTATTTAAATTTTCTGTCTACATGTTGTGTTACGTGAAAATTACAACATCTTTTCAGTCCACGCCCCTGATCTGCACCTCTGTGACATACCTGGCGGCAGCCGCCGCACATGCTTCCAGCTTCTCTTTAGAAGGCGCGCTGAGCCCTCCGAACGGCACTGTATCCCTGTCTGTAAAGCACTGCAGGAAATACCGCTTCGCGCCCTCGATCCACTTTCCTATGGCCTCGAAGTCCTCCACCTCGTGCAGTTCGTCCACAACCGTCGTCCGGAACTCATAATCGATCCCCGATGATTTCAGAAGCTCTATACTCTCCGAGACAGGTGCCAGGTCTATAGTCTGCACGCCTGCCGTCAGGGCATATTTTGACGGGCTGTTCTTGACATCCATCGCTGCATACTCCACAAGCCCCTTCTCCAGGATCTCCCTGAGCAGTGCCGGGTGCGTGCCGTTCGTGTCCAGCTTCACCGGATAGCCCATCTCGCGGATCTTAGCGATGAACTCCGGCAGGTTTCTGTGCAGGCAGGGCTCACCGCCCGTGATCGCAACGCCGTCCAGAAGCCCCTTTCTTTTTGCCAAAAAAGCGAACAGCTCCTCCTCTTCCATTACCGCCGGCGCCTGTCCCGTAGCCAGCTCGTAATTGTGGCAGTAAGGGCAGCGCAGATCGCACCCGCCCAGAAAAACCGTGCAGGCTACATGACCGGGAAAGTCAAGCAGCGTCATCTTCTGAAGTCCGTGTATTCTCATAAAACTCTCCAATCCCGCGCTCCTTAAACCGCCGCCAGCACGTGCATGTTGCGGATCTGAGCGTCGCTGATCCTGTCATTAACCAAGTAGGCGTATTTCTCCAAATCTTCGCCGACTGCCCCGGTCAGTCCACGTCCCTGCGGTTTCCCGCCCGCATCAGTCCCGGTCAGTCCCTGCTCCTTCAGTTCTCCGATGATATCCGCCGCGATGCCTTCCATCACGTTGTATTTTTCCTCTGCGGTATCCGCCTCATTGTCCGTCGTCAGCAGATACTCCAGCAGTTCCGCCGTGAGTGCCAGCCTCGGCAGCGCCCGCATCGCCCGGAAGCTCCACTTGTAGTAGGGCTGGTACACCCCGTTCAGCAGAAAAACTGCGGCCATCGAACTTTTGGCAAATTCTACTATGGCCAGCTGCGCCGCTCCGGTCTCCCCGTGGAGCAGACACCTGCGGTAATTATACTGCCCCGACTGCCCCATGAGAAGGAGCTGCCCGGCCAGTTTCTTGAGCCGGACGTCCTCAGGCCGGCGCTTGAGCCGCTCCCGGATCGCGGTCACTTCCCCGTAACCGTCCTTGAAGATCTCCCCGTTCACAGCCTCTGCCAAAATATAGTCCGGCATATACAGCCACTCCATAAGGCTCAGATTGCCGTCTGCCTTGCCGACTTTGTCCCTCATAAACTCAGCCGTCCGAAGAATGCCGTGCCGCGCGCCTCCCACCGGCGAGACCAAAGACCGCCGCAGCCCCATAAACTCTTTGGGCAATGCCGCATAGGCCCTCTCCAGCTCGAAAGCAGTCCTCCTGTCCACCACATCTTCTCCCGGCAGGAACAGGCAGAAACCCGGTTCGAAGTCGTGATCTCTCGAGACCTCATCGTCAAAACCCCAGCACTCCGACCCGCTTCCGGTCAGCCCCGCTGCGATAAACGGCATCAGTGCCGGAAACCTCTCCCGGAGCATCGGCTCCCCGTATTCTTCATAATAAGCCCTGGCGATCTCCAGTCCTTTCATGCCCGCATAGTCCTTTCCGCCGCTTAGTTTTTCTCAGCAGGCGCCTCATTCCTCCGCGTAAATCTTCTCCGCCGTCTCCCTTAACCTGTTTGCCGTCAGGAAGTAACCGTAATATTCAAAAACAGGCGCGCACTTCTCGCACACAAAAGCATAGTAGCCGAGCCGCGCTCTCTCTTCAGCGGGAAGCGCCTTCAGCGCTCCGGGTGTTTCCAAGACCGACGTTTCGCCGTCCGGGCACAGCAGTTCCCTGCCCTTGTTGTCCAGCAGCTCCTCCGCGCGCTCCACCAGCTCAAAGATCCTGCTCTCTCCCTCTTCCATGCCGGCTCCGGCTTCCACCGCGTCAGCCATGTTGAGGCAGGTGATCGCCTGCTCCAGCTCGCCGTCCTGCACCTTCGCCATGACTAAGACCGCTTTTTCGTAGAGGGCCAGAGCTTCATCATATTTTGAAAGGGCGGTGCATGTCAATGCCATATTGTTATATAGGCCGCCCAAAAGCTGCGGTTCCACGTAACTGCTGTCCTCATAGGCCGCACGCGCTTTCTCGAACAGCTCCAGCGACCGCTCGTACTCGCCAAAAGCATTGCACGCCGTCGCAATATTGACATAAGTCGTCCCCGCAGAGATCGAATCCTCCATTCCGAGCTCCCGGAGCAGCTCCAGCGCCTTCCCGGCGCTCTCCATGGCCTTCTCCCGCTGTGCGGTCTTGCGATAGTGCCCTACCATCTCATTCCTGAGCATCAGCTGCCCCTGCAGGTCGCGCCCCAGCTCCGCCTCCGCCAGCCAGTAGAGCAGGTGCCGCTCCGCCCCCGCGTAATCCCGGCGGCTCATATACTCATTCATTTTATCGACAATGCGCCTCTGCGGCACCGGCTTGATAGTCTCCATAGACTCCTCGTTCAGCATCTCGTCTCCCTTCCCGGTCAAAATATTGCCTCCCCTGTCACCCGGTTGACCGGACGCCCTCCGCGGGCTTACAATTTCCCCAACAGCATTTAAGGAGGCTCCTCAAAATGACATTTCCCGCCATTTTTTTCATGATAATCGGTATACTTTGCATCCTGTACGGCATCGCGGTCTTCCTGATACGCAGCGGCACCATGTTCTACGCCGTCTGGCTCGCCCTTGGCGCCTGTTTCCTTCTCATGAGCTTCCTCATCAGGATCCGCTTCTTCGACAAATTGCCCAAAATAGCGAGAGCACTCCTTCTCATGGCCGCAGCCGCAGCGATCGTTCTCTTCCTCATCTGTGAGGGATTTGTTCTGCGCGGTTTCGGCAGCCGTGCGCCCGCAGGGCTCGATTATCTGATCGTTCTCGGGGCCCAGGTCCGCGAAGACGGCCCCAGCGCAGTTCTCAAATACCGCCTCGACGCGGCCATCGATTACTTGAAAGAAAATGAGTCCACCCTCTGCATCGTTACCGGAGGCAAAGGCGAAAACGAACCCCTCACCGAAGGCGAGGGAATGAAACAGTACCTTATAAAGCAAGGCATAGATCCTTCGAGAATCATCGTCGAGGATCAGGCTCTCAACACCGTTCAGAACATTCAGTTCAGCAAGCTTCTCATGGCCTCTCCGGACGCCTCCACCGCTCTGGTAACCAGCAACTTCCACGTCACCCGCGCGGCAGCCCTCGCCCGCAAGCAGGGCCTCACCAACGTATATGCGATCGCAGCGCCGTCGGACCCCGCCTACCTCCCCAACAACATGTTCAGGGAGTTCTTCGGGCTGACCAAGGACTTCCTGGCAGGCAACCTGTAAAGCCGTTCTGTAGTCTAATGCGTGTCCATATGATAACATTATACGAGAATTATAGGATCATCACAAACAGGAGTGAAATATGAATCGCAGAAGATATCTGTTTTTTGACATCGACGGAACACTGCTCGCGGGCGGATATCACGACACTTACATCCCCGAGTCAACA
>DJXS01000011.1:4459-5132 GCA_002448395.1 Lachnospiraceae bacterium UBA6998
ATGGCAGTCGACTGCATGCACGAACTCGGCTTCACGAACATGGTCAGTGACGGCGGATACGGCATCACCATTGACGACAAATTCTACGGCGCCATTCCCCTGCCCAAAGAGCCCGTCGTCCGCCTCATCGACGAATGTGACGCCCTGGGAATGCCCTGGGCTCTCCAAACCGACAACACTGTCTACCGCACCGCACCCGACAGCCGCTTCGAGGACTTCACCCACGACCCCTACATGAAGACACGCGTCGTGCCGGGCCTCGAACCACGCGCCTATGACAAAATATACAAGGCCTACATCGCCTGCCTCCCCGGCGAGGAACAGAAGCTGGTGACGCTCAGGGAACTCCCCTGGTGCCGCTACCACAACGAATACTTCTTCGTCGAACCTACAGACAAGTCCGTCGGCATCAAGAAGATCCTGGACAGGCTCGGTGCCGATTACAGCGACGCTATCGTATTCGGCGACGCCCTCAACGACATGTCCATGTTCACCGACGACTGGACCAAAGTCGCTATGGGCAACGCCTGCCCCGAGCTCAAAGCCAGAGCCGATCTCATCACCACAAACGTCGAAGACAACGGCATCTACAACGCCTGCGTCACTCTGGGCCTCTTTTGAGGTCCTTTTTTGACGGATAAGCGCAACAAAAAATCTGAATGACCGTTCACCC
>DJXS01000097.1:0-10990 GCA_002448395.1 Lachnospiraceae bacterium UBA6998
CCCTCCGGATTATTTCACGGCTATTTTCTACACTTGTATGAACCGCCCATCCTGCGATTGGTCCCACATCAGGATGACTTGCATATTTAAATAAATTCTCCGCATCGCTTTCTTCCCATGGTCGGAGGATCAATCTTTTCGTTTCAAGTATCATGGCATACCTCTCTTACCAACGGCATCTCTGCAAACAGGAATTTGTTTGACTATTTTGTTTTATACACGAAGACCTCATGGATTTCATGATCGTATCCTTCATAGAACCCGCTTGGCATTCCTGCGATGATCCTTGCGCCGCGATTATACAGCAAAAGAAGTTCTGCACGTGCGCCATCAAACGTCAGCCCTTCAATTTCGCCCTGCCTTTTCACGTCGTCAAACGTTTTCTCCAACACGACCGTGCCTGTTTGCCGGTCTTCGCTGATTTCAATTTGATACATGTGATCTGGGGCATCGTCATCCGCATTGCCATCGTCACAGGTCACGTACAATCTGCCTTCATAATAAGCAACGCCCTGTATCCATTTCGGTACTGGCTTCATTTGCAGCTTCCCCTTATATGCGCCTGTACCTAGATCGTACATATAGAGGTAACTGCTGGATTTGTCGTCTATCCATGATGACATATAGACGGTTTGTGTGTCAGGATCCACTGCGATTCCGCTGCATTCCAGTTGTCCGGTATCCGAGCGGAATGGAAACACTCTTTTTAGCTCCAATGTGTCACCGTCATAGACCGCAACTTGAATGTTTTTGCCTTCACCGTCTAAGAAGTACTCTACGCCAAGATAAAGCTCATTCTGATACACATCTATGTCGCCGATATGATTGACCTCCAGCTCATACCCTTTGAACGGATCTGTGTTCTCCGTGATCACGTTCCAATCTTGATCATATTTCGTCAAACTTGTTGAGCCGCTGACCCAGTAGCAGTCATTCTCAACGCATATGCCCTGTCTGCCGTTGACCGGATGAACCAAGTCGAGCGTATACATACGAGTGTCCGACGCAGTTCCGTTTGGACGATCTGCACTGCAGCCGCAGCAGAACACTATAATGCAAAGTAAAACAAGCGAACCCACTTTTTTCATGGCTTTCTTTTTCTCCTCGCCAAATCCCGATTTGTACCTCCACCCTGCCATGCTTTTGCCCCATTATACCATAAACAGAAAAAGTGCCCACCGCCCTTATGGCGATGAGCGCTGCTCCATTCCTGCACTCAAAACATCTTTCTTTCGTAATCCTGCAACTCATGGAATATACTATCTATGATTACCTGATTGCCTTCGATTCGAAATAACATAAATCCTTCCAGATCTTCTTTGGCATCAGGCGTTACGAAAACATCATAATCCATTTTTTCCCCTCAGCTCATCGATCATATCATCAGCACTCAGGAGCATCCCCTGACCGGCATGGTTCCTTGCTGTTTCCAGCTTGTGCATCAGCTCTTCTTCACCAAGGCCGACATACGGGTTGCGCGGTACCCTTTTTATCTCAAAGGGGAAGCCGTTGCTTGCAACAGCTTGTGCTAAAAAAATTCTGATGGCAGAAGTTGTATCTGTGCCAAGTTCCTTAAACAGTTCATCTGCCTTTGTTTTAAGATCGTCATCGACACGTATCTGTATAGTACTGGACATTTATTCTTCCTCCTTTAATAGAAGAATACTGCTAAGTCATTACATTTGCAATGATTTAGCAGCAACAATTTGTACTTATTTACGGATGTCCGTAAGGGCCCTGTTTTCCGTCTACTGCCGGGTACGTCTGATGCGGCAGGTGACGCAGATGCCTTTCAGCTATTGCGAAACGGGTCTTCCTGATAATATCCACGGTTCTGCATACCATATCACCAGATTTCCCAAAAGGCGACTCCAGCTCAAAATATTCCGTTTCCGTGAACTCTCCCTGTGCCATCCCGCTGACGTGATGAGCTGTTACAAAAAGTTCCCAGCACAGGACGCCGTCCTCACGCAGGGATCCTGCACCGGCTTCTACCTCAACTGTAAGCTGTGCCGGCCATGAATAATCAAAGAGCACCACATCGCCTTCATTGTCCTGTAAAGCACGCCTGACAATGCGGGCATGTGACTGGCTTTCCCCCGCATCCGTATACAGAACGTATTCATAGTCATCATTTTTATAGATTGTCTTCACCGTTACGCTTCCTCCTCCATCTCGACATACTGGAATAAGTAAGATACTCATCAGAAACCCAGACAGGATGAACGGTATCGCCATAACCGTTCCAGTTTGGATTATACTTCAGGATGATTTCTTTTTACCGGATGCTCTCACATATCTCACAGAATTTCCGTGGCTGTTCTTTGACCGACCAGTGTTTACAGCCCTTAAATACCTCCACCCGGCTGTTCGGATTCTCCTCCGCCGCTTTATAAATATCGCTTAACGGCACAAGCGAGTCCTTTTCTCCGATCACGTAAACAATCGGCATTTGCAGTTTCTTTAATTCCCCCGGATAGTACGGTTTGGACCTTTCCTTATCCGCTGCGCTTCGCTGGAAGTTGAGCATTGATTTTCCGGCCATATCTCCTGCACAGGACTGCATCACTTCGTCAACCAGGGCGTCTGTGATCAGTTTCTTATTTCCGATCAATGCATATGATATCGACCACCGCGCGATCCATCTGTATTTTGCACACCATCTGTACTGGGACAGCGTCAGATCCGTATGCATCACATACCAATAGCTGAAACGGTGGAAAGGCATCTTTTCTGAAACGCCCCAGGTATCGACAGGAATAAGCACCTTAACGTCCTCGGGATAGCGCAATGCATAGCCAATTGCGATCGCTCCGCCCATTGATAACCCGGCTAAGACAAAGCCGGTAAGACCGAAATAGCTGACGACAGTTTTTACACACTCGATATGTGTATCAAAAAACGAATCCCCTGCCAGGTCATCCGCTCTATCGCTGTTTCCATAGCCCAGAAAATCGAATGCGTATACTGTGAAGTCATCTGAAAGTGCCTTGAATACTTCTCTCCAGGACAGCATTGTGCTGTCGCAGCCCGCACCGTGCAGCAGCATAACAGTCTTCGGTCCGGTTCCTTTTCTATAAGCCGCGATATTCCCGTATTGTGTTTTAATGGTTTCTTTCTGAATCATTTTCATTATCTCCCGTCTTTGTATAGCGGGGTTTTTGGCTACTGTCGATTGCCATTGCTTCCGTATTGGGTGATAAAAGTCGAGGGATAATAAATAAAAAAACAATCAATATTTTGACCATGTGGAGATAGCACAGGGTCCCCCTGTCCTGCTTAATCCAGCAATGCCTTATCAACGATCTGGAAGTTTGCCCTGTGAATGTAGAGCGCCTTGCCATCGATCATAAGCTTTGTAAACCTTGGCAGATCATCCTCAATCTCCCAGTACACTTTGTCCCCGGAGAAGGCATAGATCGGTGCTCCCATCTGCGATTTTATGACCACCACCATAGGCTTTCCGAATGCATTCTTGATACTGTTTACCCTGCCGCTGATCAGAGTCGAGTCAAGGATTCCTGATGAATTACTGTCGATATCATCTAAATAGAACTCGTACTCCGGAGTGAGCCGTTTGTCGTAGAAAACACAGGTGTCTCCGCAGGAGATCAACTGTTTGCCATCGATGGTGATCGTGATCACTGAGCTGAGAGTCTTGGTCGAATACCATTCATCGGTAGCGGAGGCGTAACTTCTCTCCTCTACAATGTTGTTGTCAATATCGATCTTTTTGCCGTGGGATCTCAGCGTGCGAACTCCGATATTGTCGAAAATATCGATATTGTACTCATTTCCGACGATACTTCCGTGGAGATCGTGAATTCCGCTCTGCAGTCTTGCGCATCCGGCGACGCCTGCCATCAGCATCACGATCGCAGCAACTGCCAATACTTTCTTTATTCTTTTCATGTATTATTACTCCTTTCAGGTATTAGCTTGTGATTAACATTACCAAAATAGTGCGAATATATGATCTTGTCAACGATAATCAAATCGCCCCCGAGTCCCACACCCATGTTACAATAAATTAGCGGAGTCACTATTTTGACATTCCTTAAGAGGTATCAGTTCTATGAACGATAGGGTGCATAAGCTAAAACGGAATATGGAACAGCGTATCGTCGGCAAAGGGGACGTGATCGACAATGTCATTCTCACTCTTCTCTCCGGCGGTCACCTCCTCCTCGAGGATGTCCCGGGCGTGGGGAAGACGTCCCTTGCAAAGGCACTGGCGGATTCTCTCTCCCTCTCCTTTGCAAGAATCCAGTGCACGCCGGATACAACACCTTCCGACATCACCGGACTGTCTGTTTACAGCCCCGCCGAAGGGAAATTCCAGGTCTTGCCCGGCCCCGTCATGAACAACATCGTGCTGGCCGATGAGCTCAACAGGACGTCTCCCAAGACGCAGTCTGCTCTTCTTGAGGTGATGGAAGAGCACAAGGTGACGATCGATGGGAAAGAGCAGCAGGTCCCTGAGCCCTTCATGGTGATCGGCACCCAGAATCCGGCTGAAATGGCCGGCACCTACCCTCTTCCCGAATCCCAGCTGGACAGGTTCATGATCAGATTGTCAGTCGGCTATCCTGACCCGAAGGCCTCGGAGGATATGGCGAAGCGCTTCCTCGCGGGGCAGCTGCACGACGCGACACATCCCGTCCTGACAGCCCGGGATGTCAGGGAAATGCAAAGCGAAGTCTCCAAAACCAGTATCCATGATGACCTTACCGCCTATGCAGTAAGTATCGTCGACGCCACCAGGAACAAGGCAGAGATTTCCTGCGGCGCATCCCCCAGAGCTCTCCTGTCCATGCTCCGCTGCTCGCAGGCGCTCGCTTTCATGGACGGCCGCAGTTACTGCATACCGGAGGATATCGCCTCCGCGGCCGCACTGACGCTCCCCCATAGGCTCGTGCTTTCTTCCGGCGCCAGGCTCAGCCGCGTGACCGGAGAGGACATGATCGTAAAGATCCTCGCGCAGACGAAGGTGCCGCGATGAACCTCCATATCCACCCGAAAGGCGCAGCCATATACTTTATCTGCCTTGCGGCCAGCGTCGTGTTCGCCAGTTTCTACGGCGGTCCGGTGTCTTTTGCCTGGCTCTATGCATGCCTGTTGCTGCTCCCCCTCTCTGCGCTGTACATTCTCCTGAACTATCACTTTCTCCGCTTTTACCAGGAGATCGAAGTTCACCGGATCGTCCGCGGCGAGGACCACAGATACCTTGCCAAAATAGAGAACGCCGGCCCTCTCCCGATCCACAAAATGAGCCTGCGCACCTGGGACGACCGGTGTCACCTTTACGAGATCCCGGACGGGCAGCAGATCTCCCTTGGTATTCATGAGAAGAAAGAGCTGTGCTCCGGCATCAGCTGTATTTACGCCGGGTCCTATGACATTGGGATCAGGAAAGTTTCATTCACGGATCCCTTTTCCGTTTTCACAGTGGAGCTGGATGTCCCCTATTCCTTCAAAGCTGTAGTCAGTCCGCAGATCACGGATGTCGCCGATGAGGTCCTCGATCTTGAGAACCAGGTCAACAGCACAGGCCTCAAAAGCAGGCGGCTTCCCGAGGAGACTCCGGGCAGCGACCTGCGACCTTATCAACCGGGCGACCCTCTGCGCGCGATCAACTGGAAAGTCTCAGCGAGGCTCTCAGAATTAGTGACCCGCGTGCCGGACAAGATGGAAAAGCGCACCGTGACCATCCTGATGCTGGCCGCATTTGTCCCGGACCAGATGCAGGACCTCGACTTCCTGAAAAAGAGGGATTTCTTTCTGGAGTTTATCGTTTCCGCCGCATGGCACTTCGGCAGACAGGGAATCCCCGTCCGTCTGATCTACCCTGCAGGAAAGGTCTGCGAGTCAACAGTTGATTCTTATGAAAGTTTCCAGGAATTCTACGGAACCGCCGCAGACGGCATCTTCTACTATTCCGAAAGTGAATTTGATGAGATTCAGAAACTGGCGTCAGATCTGAGGAGCACGTATGACAAAGATACTTGGATTCTTATCAGAGAAGATCCCGGACCGGGCGAAGATCACTGCGTTATTATCGCTTGAGCTTCGCGCCCTTCTTTTTGTGTTTTCTCTGATCATGATCTGCATAGAGGCGTATCAGGCCGCCGGGGGCAGCACTATCCCTCGCGGCCTCTTCGCGCTGACTGCTGTTCTGGTCTTTTTATTCTACAGTTTCCTTGAGTACTCTTTTTCGCTGATCGTGCACGGGAAATCGGCATCGTTCTTTCCACTCCTTCCGACAGCACTTCTGCTTCTCCTTCTGCAAAAGACAGATGCACCGCTCTTCTTTTCCGCTGCCGTGGCATCGGCTGTCGCGGCCAGACTCTTCGTTAACCTCGTTCCACACATAGAAAAAGTGATCTTGTACGGTGTCTTTTTGTTTGATGCCGCTGCAATTTATCTCTATTTTGGCAGGCATGTGCTGCAGGGAACTTATGCTTCGGACAAGCTGCTTTTCGTTTCCCTTGTGACCCTCACTCTGGCGTCTGTGCAGGAGCTCCTGTTTGAAAAGCCTCTGCTGAGGAGCAGTGAAGAGGCCTTCCCATTCTTCTATTTTGCGCTTTTGGGAATCCTTTTGGTCATGCTTCCCATGAGGCAGGCCCCGATCAACTGGACTCCGGTCGCCGAAGCGGGCGGGCGTATCTTCCATAGGGCCCAGGACATGGTTGACAGTGCAGCCTACCATCTGTCGTCTTTGTGGGGCGGCTCTTATTCCACCGGGTACAATTCCCTGGACGTGTCCGGCGGCAAAATAGAGCGCTCAGGCCGCACCGAGCTCATCCTGAAGACCTCGCAGGATTCCTGCTTCGAATACACAGACGAAGAGACTTCCGAAGACATGAAAGTTCGCCGGACGCTCTATCTGGCAGGTGGATCGGGCGTTGACAAACCGAAGCTGATCAGCTTTCTGAGATTCCTGCATGCCAATGATGTGGACAGAGAATATGCCGCGCTGTTCTCGCAATTGTCAGATGTGAAGGTGGAATACGCTTATCTCAATACTCCTGATGTGATCGCGCCTGCGAATGCTCTCCTCATCTATGACGGCTCTGGAGCCGGCAGCAGCCCTGCCTATGACAAGGGCCCTCAAAATGATACCGTGCATAAAAAAGGGTACCTACTTACTGCCCGCTATCTCGATATCGACTACGGCAGTCCATATCTTGCCGGACTCATAAGAAAGGCCGAAGCAGCGGGGCTGGATGAGTCCTTATCTTACGAAGATGCCCGCAATTACTTTATGAAATTGTATGGGGTGGATCTCGGCTATTTTTTGACCAGGGATGAGTATGAAGAAGCTGCTGAACAGACTTATAGTGTCACTGATCTCAGCACGGATGGTGTGAGCCCCGAGTTGCAGGAACTGGCGGATCAAATCACAAGCGGTGTTCCGGGTGAGTATGACAAGTGCAAGGTAATCGAGGGATATCTCAGGCAGTACTCCTATCAGACGAATGCGGTCGGCGGCCATAACCCGCTGTCAACTATGAGCACATCAGCCGGAATGGCCGACATAGCTGACCGGTTTCTCTTTGAGACCGGGGCGGGCTACTGCGTGCACTATACTTCCTCAATGGTAATGCTGCTGCGGCTCTCGGGGATTCCTGCCAGGGCTGTCTCAGGATACCGCTACGTCTACCCCTTCAAGAAGGCGGATGCTTACGAAGTGAGCGGGGACTGCGCGCACATCTGGCCCGAGGCGTATATTCGAGGTGTCGGATGGGTGCCCTTTGAACCTACCAGTGCTTACAGAACTGCTGAGGAGTACACTTGGCACAGAAGACCTGCCGTTTCCGGAGATGACTCACAATCCGCTTATGTCCCACCGATTCCGGCTCCAACGCAAATCCCGGAAGCTCCTGACAATAAAGAAACCGCCGGCAGTCTGTCGGGCATGACTTTAGATCAGGCTATGCAGATCGCGCTGCCGACAGCCTTGAGCATACTTATTACTCTCGCTTTGTTGATCCTGGGAACACTCTCCGCCGCCAGGCTGCGCTACCTGCGCGCCGCGCCTGAAAAGAAACTCGCCATGGATGTAGACATGATCAAAAAAGGCATCCGCCGCCAGTCCGCAGAGGACTTTGCCGACAGAGGCCTTTTATCCGATTATATTGCCAGGGCGCCGGAAGCGCTCCGGCCTGATATTCAGAAAGTATTCGACGCTTACTACAGGGTGGTTTACGGAAGCAGTGCAGTTTCCGCTGAAGAAAATGAACTTGCCGCCAGTGTTCGCGAACAGCTGCACGCGGCATTAAAAAAGCGAATTGAGAAATAGTATCCTGTCACGTTCGACCGCCGGTCCGCTCAGCGCAGATACTTCTCCTTCATCTCCTTTCTGTCGCGATCCGACAGACCAAATCCCTCGCGGATCAGGGCGTCCATACTGCCGTATTTATCCGCAACAGCTTCGTAGTAGGCCTTAATGAAGTCCTCATCTGCGCCGAACAGGTACTGCAGAGACTCGTCGGCAAGTGGGCTGTCTGTTCCTGCCTGCTGCTTGACAAATGCTGTCAGCTTGATTAGTTCCCCCTTCAAGTGCTCGTTCGTTGTAAGGTAATCCGCAATGATCACTTCCCGCGGAATGCCCAGGATCTCTTCAATGATCACAGCGGCTGTTCCTGCCCGATCTTTACCAGCGGTGCAATGCCATAGCATCGCTTTTTTATTACCCTCTAGCAAAAGCCGGACAAATTCAGCATATCCCTTTACCGCATAGTCGCCGGCAAACGCGCGGTACATCTTAATCATATAGTCTCTGGCTTCCTTGGGCTTAAAAAGCAATTGCTCAACTACCCGCTTGTCTGAGTCTTCTTCCCTCGATACACCCGGCGTAAAACTTTCCACGATCGGAATATGATAGTAAGCCGCGTCCGCAATCTGCGCGTCCGGATTCTCCAGACGCTCATTATCAGTCCTGAAATCGATCACAGCACCGACAAGATCGGCAAGCTCCGCCACTTCTTCCTCCGGCATTCCCGAGAGGTGCCCGCTGCGGATCAGTTTCCCGGATCTGATCTGCCGTCCGTCTTCTGATCTCATCCCGCCCAGATCGCGGATGTTGGGAAGACTCTTGAAGTTTAGTTTCCTGCTTAACACTTTATTGTCCTTTCCTGCTCATTGCAAAGCGCTTCTTCTGTTGATATCGACTACTTTGTACGGTATCCCCTTTTCCTCGAACTTCTCAAAAAGCGCGTCGGCTCCGTTTTCCATTTTGAACTGCAGCTCTTCCGGATACATCGGGATGATCTCATAGAAATTGATCACTTTCCCTGAAGGCATCACCAGCCTGATATCGCCGTTTCTGTTCTCTGCATAGTTCAGCACAACGCTGTTGAACCTTGTATTTGAGGCATAGGCGGAGCCTTCCTCATCTGACTGTGTCGTGTGCCCGTAGGATAGCCAGGTGTTGCACCAGATCGGAAGCCGCGCCACGTCTTTCAATGTTTTGATCGGCCAGTAGTCACTATCTGCGCCGCTGTTGATGTTCCAATCCTTCGGAAGGTATATCACATACTCTGCGTAGTCGAGCTGATACTTCTGCCACTTCTCGGGAATCGCCATTTTATAGGCGCCGGCTCCCATCGTGACAAGCTTGTAGTAAGGGTCCTCTTCCGTCGGCTCCACAATGCACACATCCAGATGTATGTCGGGAGATGCGATCTCGTGGAAAACGTTTTTGTAGTTCCCGAACATGTCGCAGATGAAGCTGTCCAGCACTTCGATCTCCGAATCGTCATACAGATACATCGGCAGGCTCGGTTCGACCGTTTTGTCTTTCTTAGTTTTTTTGAATCTGCTGAATAAACCCATGCTGCTCCTCCTGTAAGTTCGCTGGTATTACTGTGCCGAGTTGTCTTTTCGCATGTATTTTGCCGGAACAGACTTGGTCAGCCATATTCCGTTTGCAGAAAGATAAAACCGGTATCCGTCCTCGCTCATCTTCCTGCAGTCGATCTCATAAATCACAGGTTTTCCGTGCCGGCTTCCCACTTTCCTCGCTGTCTCCGTGTCCGAAGAAAGGTGCACATACAGACGGCCTTTCGGAATCAGGCCCTGCTTATCAATAGAGGGGACATATTTCTCCCCTGTCCCATGCCAAAGTATAGCCGGCGGTATCTTTTCTTCCAGCTCGACATCCACAGGGATTGAGTGTCCCTGGTTCGCCCTGATCAGAGTGTGGTCTTCGTTAAAGGAATATCGCTGCTTCTCGTCTGTACGGACAATCTCTTCAAGCGTCTCCATATCCAGAGTGTGCCCCTCAGAATCGTTCATCCCGCTGATCAGTTCCTGCACATCCGCCCATCCATGTTCATCCAGAGTGATGCCAATGATTCCGGGCCTGTGCCGCAATATCATCGATATGAACTTACTTGTGTTCTTCATCCGCTTGCCAGATCTCTCGTTACTCATAGGAGGTCTCTCCATTTCATTTCCGTCATTTCCCGGGTTTGCCCGGGACTTCCGTCCTCACAAAAACATACTCTTTATCTGACGACAGATCCTCCCTGAACCTGTATCCGCTCCAATCGAATGCCTTGATCTCTTCCGGTTCAGTTATGGCGTTTGCCGCCATGTACCGCACCATCTCTCCACGTGCCATCTTGGCGTAAACGCCCTTTTGGACGATCCTATTGCCCTCCGGCTCGCCAAAGACACAGGTAATATATCTGTCTTCCGGATGCAGATATTTCTCGATGCACTTGGAATACTCTTTGGAGGCAAGGTTGATGATGATCCTGCTGCTGTCAAGGACCTCCCTGTAGAGGCTGTCTCCCCAGAAATCATATAGGTTCTTATGGCCGGAGACCGCAGCCTTTGCCTGCATTTCCAGGCGATACGGAACCACACCGTCCATCGGCTTCACCACTCCGTAGAATCCGGACAGGATCCGCAGGTGCTCCTGCACATAGTCATACTGTCCGTCTTCAAAGACCGCCGGTGCCATATAAGTATATTGAATTCC
>DJXS01000097.1:11130-20286 GCA_002448395.1 Lachnospiraceae bacterium UBA6998
ACCCAGAGTTTCTTCTGTTCCTCATAGGACAGGCTCTGGATCCATCGCATCAGGATCTCCGTTTTCTCCATGAAAACCGGAAGCTCGGTGCAGGTAAATAAATCTGTATCGATCCGCATCTGCTTAGCCGGAGATATTATTATCCTCATCTCAGTTCTCCACCATCAACCAGCTTCCGCCTGAAGCTGAAATATACAAACGCCGACAGCGCCACTGTCAGGATGTCCGCCGTCACCTGCGACCAGACGATGCCGTACATGCCAAAGAAGTGATTGAGTATGAAGAGCATCGGAATGTTGAAAACGGCCCAGCGCATGATTCCGAGAAAGAGCGACCGCTCTCCTCTGCCAAAACCTTGAAATGTGTACACTGTGAAAAAACTCATGAACATGAGCGGCGTCGCGAGGCACCGGATCCGCAGGAAATCAGTACCGAGGCGCACCGTCTCCGGATCCGCGATAAACAGATGAATAATGTCGCCGGCAAAGACCTCATACATTGCAACGCTGAGCGCGCCGACGATCAATCCGGTGATCAATGAAAAGCGAATGACCTTAAACATCCTCTTGCGGTCGCCCGACGAGTAGTTGTAGGCTACCAGCGGCATCATTCCCTGGCAGATGCCGATTCCCACATTCAGCGGCAGCCGCTCGACCTTGAGCACGATTCCCACCGCTGCCAGTGCGATATCGCCATAGCCGGACATCAGCTTGTCGATCACTATGTAATCTATGTCAAAGAGAAGCGTCGCGATCGAGGAAGGGATTCCCACTGTGAAAACAGAGCGCACATTCTCTGTTCTCGGCAGTCCGTTAGAGAGCCGGAAGCGCAGTACTGTATCCGCCTGCTCTCTCAGAATCGTCATGATGAAAAAAGCGCACGCGCAGCAATTCGAGATCAGCGTGGCGACGCCTACACCCAGCACCTCATATCCTCTTGGGAACAACACAAACATGAACAGCGGGTCGAGTATGATATTCAGAATACCGCCCATCGCGATTCCAAATCCGGCTTTCCTTGCTTCTCCGACACTGCGCAGAAGATTTGCCATAACATTCGAGAGAACCGTCGGGATTCCCCCGAGCACAATGACACAGAAAGAATACTGGGCAGCATAGGTTAGTGTGTTTCCGCTTGCACCCAAAAGGCGCAGGATCGGGTCCATAAACAACAGCATCCCCACCGAGAATACTGCTGTTGTGGCAATCGCCAGGCTAATGCTGAATGCGGAGACCTTTTCCGCTTCTTTTGCGTCTCCCGCGCCGAGGAGCCTGGAGATCAGAGCTCCGCCTCCAATACCGGCGAGGCCTGCCAGAGACAGACATATATTGAAAACCGGCAGTATCAGCGATACCCCGGCGACCATAAACGAATTGTTCGTTCTTCCCAGATAGAACGTATCCGCCATGTTGTAGACCAGCACGATGAGCTGGCTGATGATCGTGGGCAGGGCCATTGTCCTTACAGCCTCCGGCACAGGCATTGATTCAAATATGGCCTTATTCTTCTCTTGTTCCATCATTTCACCTTTTCATGCGGCCTCGACCTCTGGGGTAGTTTGTGGACAGGTGTCCACAAACTACCCCAGAGGTCTTTCAATTCCTGCCCCGGCAAAATGTCGTCTTTACGGAATAGTCATCCCTTAGGACGACTATGTCGGCGTCCTTTCCGGCCTGAAGGGAGCCCTTCGTGCGCTCCATGCCGATCAGGTGCGCAGGATTTAAAGTACATGCGTTGATCGCTGTCTGCCAGGGTACGCCTGCTTTCTCAACGAGATTTCTGAGGCCCTCGTTGATCCTCAGCGTAGAGCCGGCGAGCGTTCCCGAGTCCACCAGGTGTGCGCTGCCGTCCTCATAGAGTTCGACGAGGTTTCCGCCGAACAACATCCTCGTTCCGACCGGCAAGCCCTTAAAGCGAAGTGCATCCGATACCATCACTCCGTGATCCGGCCCTTTGCAGGTAAAGAAAGTGTACACCGCGGACCAGTCGGAATGGAGGCCGTCGCAAATGATCTCTCCGAAAACATCCTTAAATCGAAAAGCAGCCCCAGGTATTCCGGGCTCCCTGTGGTGGAACGGCGCCATGCCGTTGTAAACATGCGTCACGCTTCTCGCACCGTTTGCAAAAGCCATCGCCGCCTGGGCACAAGTCGCCGAAGAGTGCCCCAGCGACGCCACGATCCCGTTTTCGTTCAGGAAACGCGTCAGCCGGTATCCCTCATCGTTTTCGCAGGCAAGCGTGACGATACGGATCAGTCCGTCAGAAGCATCAAAATATCGCTTAAACTGCTCGAGATCCGGCTTGACACAGAACTCTTCCGGCTGCGCTCCCTTGTATTTCTGGCTTAGGTAAGGTCCTTCCAAATGAATGCCCAGGATCTCCGCTCCCGGAACGCTGTCGCGGTCAGCTTTCTGTTCCCGCGCAACTTTCGCGACATTCTTCAGCGCCTTTGTCAGCACCTCTTCCGACTGCGTGATCGTTGTGGGGAGAAAACCGGTCACACCTTCGCTGACGATGTTTTGCGCCCAGTTCCTGAGCCCCTCCTCCTCGGCATCATTCGTGTCGAAGCCGTACGCCCCGTGTGTGTGCACGTCGATGAACCCGGGCACGACCCGCAGTTCTACAAAGTCCATGTCCGCCGGCGCGCTTCCATAGGGGCGAATCGCTTCGATCTTCCCCGACTCGCGGCAGACCTCGATCTGCGCCTCCATCCACTGATTCAGGACCCAAACTCTTTTGCTCTGTAGTATCATGATCTTCTCCCTCTGCCTCATCACATTTAAGACTCGTATCTGATCTCGCATTCTCCCGTCAAGTGGTTCATGATATATCTTTTCACAAAATCGTAGTCCTCTTCCGGCACAAAGACGCGTGTCTTCTTGATTCCATTCTGAAGTTCGATATATTTTGGCGTAAAGATGGCCACTTTTGCCTTATCGTAATCAAAATATACAGAGGACCTCCCGTATCCGACTTTGACATAAATGTCTGACATCTCATAGCTCTCCTGGGGATCCTCGGCCGAAAGCGCGAGCTTAAAGACCGCAAACGTGATCAGCAGAAAAACCGCGTCGCAGCCCGCCACGATCAGGAGATTCGTCCAATCATGGAACTGAACTGCCATGATCGCGCCGAAAACCAGTATGAAGGCAGCTATGCCAAGGCATGCCTTGATTCCCATCCACATGCCTTTCCGATAGTAATCCACATCCATGGAGCAGGACCAGGTATACATTCCGTAGGAGTTCTTCGTGATTTTTGATAAATTGTCACTCATCACGCCACCTTTCCGCTTAGTGAAAATGATTTGTTCTCCGCTATACGAAATATTGTATCGTGTTTCTATAGGGGTTTCAATCGACTGGCGGGAGCAAAGCGACCTCAGGGGTAGTTTGTGGACACCTGTCCACAAACTACCCCAGAGGTCGATCAAGTCCAAACTACCCCAGAGGTCGATCAAGTTCAAATATTCACTATCAATCCGCACCCGAAAGCGAAAGCCATCACAAACGCAATATAAATAGCAAACCTCTTCCAGCCCATAGCAATCTTCAGAGCACCGAGATTCGTGATCTTAGTGGCCGGTCCCGTGATCATAAACGCTGCGGCAGAGCCCATGCTCATGCCGCCCGCGAGCCAGGTCTGCAGGAGCGGAATCGTGCCTCCCCCGCAGGCGTAAAGCGGCACACCGATCGTGGCGGCCATCAGCACGCCCCACGCCTCGTTTCCGCCGAACACCCCAACCATCATTTCCTGCGGCACATAGCGCTGGAACAGCGCCGACAGCAAAATGCCGATCAGGAAATACAAGCCGGTCGCCTTGACATTTCTCCAGAAATTCAGCAGATACCTGATCAGCAGATTAGGATGCGTATCGCGGCTTCCCCGCTCGGAGAATCCTTCGAAGTCAAAAAATTCCTTCTCCCGATAGAACACGAACACCAGAAGTCCTGCCGCACAGCCGCACAAGAAGCATGAGACAATGCGCACAGCAAGCGCCCTCGTACCAAGCGCCGCACTGTAAATGATCAGCTGCGGATTGAGCAGGATGGACGCCATCATGAATGCAGCAAGCCAGTCCTCCCGCATTCCCTGTTTTCTGAAGGAAGCGGCAATAGGGATCGTCCCGTACATGCACAGCGGTGAAGCGATCCCCAAAAGGCAGGCCGGTATGATGCCGAGCAGCCCCAGTTTTTTCCCCTGCAGCCCGGCAAAGAGCCCGTGTATTTTGTCCTTTGCGAACACGGAAATCAGTGATCCGATCGCCATGCCGAGAACCCAGTACTTGAAGATCTGCCGCAGCTGCAGGTCAAAATAGTACCAGATATACACGATCTCCCTGTTAAGGATAGATAGCAGATCACTCATCTATTTTGACCAATTCGTAGGTTCGGCTGCCGAGCCCGATCTCTTCCGCATGCTCCAGCGTGTGAATCCCGTTCCGGCTCTCGATCCGGTTCACAAGAGCCTCGCTGTCCTGCGCCTGATAAACCAGATCCACACAGGCCTGGTCCAGCGCGACCGGATCAAAACTCGCCAAAATCCCGATGTCATGCATGTCCGGCTCATCCGGGTTCCCGTCGCAGTCGCAGTCCACCGACAGGCGGTTCATGACATTGATGTAGATGATGTGCTCCTCGCCGACATGATCGCGGAAGCCGCTTACCATTTCAGCCAGCGCCTCCAGCCACTCGTCCTGGTCGCTGTGCATGATGCTGCCGCTGGTCCTCGTCCCGGCGCTGTGTACATAGACTTTGCCGCTCGGAGAAGAAATGCCGATGCCGACATTTTTGATCGCGCCACCAAAACCGGCCATGGCATGCCCCTTAAAGTGGGACAGGATCACCCAATCGGTGTAGTTCTCAGCGTGGCTGCCGACAATTATCTTATCCAGCCTGCTGCCTCCGGTCACAGGCCATTCGACCTCGCCTTCCTCGTCCATCAGGTCAAAATCCGCAATCGCCGTAAACCCATGGTCTTCCGCCACTTGCCTGTGCATGGCAGAACTGGCGCGGGATCCGCCGTAGGCTGTGTTGCACTCCACGATGGTTCCATCCAGTTTCTGAACAAGGTCCCCGATCAGCTCAGGACGCAGATAGTTGCTTGCGGGAGGCTCGCCGGTCGATATTTTGACAGCTGTTTTTCCGGAAGGAGTCCAGCCGAGTGCCTCGTAGATCCTGACAAGTCCTTCGGCAGAGATGTCGGACGTAAAGTATACGGTCGGCGAACCTGAAACAGCCGCGGGCTCAGATGACCTCTGGGGTAGTTTGTCGCCAGATGTGCCATCTGCCTCCAAACTACCTCCGAGGTCGCTTTCCTCTGCGGTTTCATTTGTTTCAGTCGCAGTTGCTACTTCCGCTGCTTCCGCTTCTGCCGCCTGCTGCGCGCTCGCGCCCGCTTCCGCCGCTGTGCTTCCTCCGCCTCCGCAGCCGGCAAGCAAAAGGATTGCTGCAAGTGAAATCGCGGCAAATAATAAAGGCTTTTTCATTTCTTATAAACTCCTTCCCAACTGATAAGCTTCCTGAGGATACCTGCTGCGCCTCGTCATGCCGGGTGTGCCACAGCCATAACCGAGCACCATACCGCAATCCTGGAAATTGATGTAACGGACAAGGGTCTTGTAATGGGCCTCCAGGGCGTCGAATGTCCAGTCATCAGCGTTCCACGCAACTGTCAGAAGAGCAGATTTCAGATGCCTGCTGTTCAGGCTGCTGTTGTAGGCGCAGAAACGATCTACCACCGTTTTCAGCTGGGCGCTCATACCGTAATAGTAGAGCGGAGTTGCAAAGACAACCATATCGGAAGCCAGCAGCCGCTCGCGGATCATCTGCACATCGTCTTTCTGAACGCAAGGGCCCTCGTATCCGCACTTCACGCAGCCGATGCAGGGATGGATATCCGCATGACAGACGTCAATGATCTCTACCGAATGACCTGCTTCTTCAGCGCCTCTTGTAAAGTTTTCAACCAGAATACTCGTCGAACCTTTTCGGTTCGGGCTTCCCATCAGTACAGTGATCTTCATCAGAACCTCCTAATTATCATTTACCGGAACCGCAGCATATCATTTCGATGCGGCTAAACGCCCCGCAATTCTGCAGACCTGCGCCGCGCGCGCCCCAATGAGCACCCATGTGGACAGCATCAGCAGATTTTCGACAATTACCATCCAGCCGGCCTTGTCGTAGTCCAGAAACGCAAACGGCACGCGGAAGAACAGATAGTCCGGCATTCCGCCCCTGATGAACAGATACAGCCCGAGCCCCGCGGCAAGCGTGGAAAGGCCGGTGAGCATGTTCCTGGTCCGGTCGCTCCACTTCAGGCCGGCCGTCATCGCCGGGATGTGCACTCCAAGGTGCAGCCCCATCAGCACGAACGCCCAGTGGGACATGGACAGATGCATCCTTCTCACGAAGGAGACCGGCGCCAGGCCGTACATAAAAGGCACCGCGTATCCGCTCATAGACATGCCGCAGAATGCCGTCATGGCAAAACATAGAACCAGCAGAATACTCAGAACTGTTGTCAGGATTCGATAAGGATTATATTTTCCCTTAAAAAGAGCGCCGTACCATTTCCGGTTCAGGATCTGGTGAACAATGACAAGTATCGTCATGCTCACCCCGATCCATTCGTGCGCCGCTTCCCCTGTGACCTGATAGGCCATGAGAAACAGGAGGACGACGGTCATAGCCGCATCTACGATTTTTCTTTTTGAATTGCTCTTTTTTGACACGGACATGACTGCCGCACCTCCTCAGCAAAAATCTCGTTTACTGAAGGCCCTCGATCCAGGACTTCAGTTCCTCTTCCGACACGCCTCCGCTGAAACGCTCACCTTGAAGCCAGGTGCCACTGCCCGCGAGTTCCTCCATGTTGGAGCCGCTTCTGCCGATGCCGCTGCTGCCGGATGTGCAGAACGGGATCACAGTGATTCCATCAAAGTTGTACTTCTCAACAAAAGTGTCCAGAATTCGCGGCTCTTCGCCCCACCAGATCGGGAAGCCCAGATAGATGGTGGTGTAGCCCTCAAGGGAGATATCATCACTTCCGATCTCCGGGCGTACGCTCTTGTCATTCTGCTCAGACGTGGAGCGGCTGCTGTTGTCGTTATAGTTCAGGTCCGCCTCGGTATAAGGCTCCGCTGCCAAAATCTCGTACAGATCTCCTCCTGTCACAGAAGCGATACGCTCTGCAACGCCTTTCGTAGTGCCGGTGGCAGAGAAATATGCGACCAGGACATCCGAATGAGCTGCGGCAGGAGTTTCACTTGCCGGCTCTGCTGCTGTTTCCTGAGCTGCTTCCTGTTCCTGTCCCTGCGCGGCCTCCTGGGCTGCTTCCGGCTGCGCTTCGGTCTGCTCTGCCGCTTCAACAGTCTCTTTCTGCTCTTCTACTGCTGCCGGGGTGCTGTTTTCCGCCGCCTGTGTGTCAGTCGCCGCCTGAGAACTGCCGCCGCAGGCTGTTAATGTAAAAGCTAAAGCAGCTGCTGCAATAATTGAAATCATTCTTTTCATAGCGTTAAATCTCCTCCTTTTTGGATCGCTCGACCTCTGGGGTAGTTTGTGGACAGTTGTAGAATAATCTACAACTGTCCACAAACTACCCCAGAGGTCGATTTCACTTATTTCAGTTTGTTGTAATCTTCTTCACTTACTGCCTCGAGCCACTCGTTGCTCGCTTCCTCGCCCGCGATCTCGATAGCCAGATGGGAGAACCAGCTGTCGGGAGCGGCGCCGTGCCAATGCTTGACTTCCGCCGGAATGTTGATCACGGTGCCGGGAGTCATCTCGACGGCTTCCTTGCCCCACTCCTGGTAGTAACCTCTTCCGCCGACGCAGATCAGCATCTGGCCGCCCGCTTTTTTGGCGTGATGGACGTGCCAGTTGTTGCGGCATCCCGGCTCAAAAGTCACATTGAAGATCGGAATCTGCTCCGTGGATACCGGTGCCAGATAGCTCTCGCCGACGAAGAACTGTCCGTAAGGGTTGGGCTCGCCGATCGGGAAAAATATAGTATTCTGATACTTCTCTTTATCAGTCAGTGCCGGCGCTTCCTCGTTCCAGACTTCCTTAGCCAGTCTGAACACCGCCCATCCTTTGGGCCAGCCGACATACATAGTCGCGTGGGTGATGATGGCTGCGATCTCTTCCTTGGTCACGCCATGCGCCTTCGCGTTCTGCAGATGATAGGTCAGGGAGGAATCCGTGATGCCGGACGCCATCAGAGATACAACGGTAATGATGCATTTTGTCTTCACGTCGATCGCTTCTTCGTTCCAAACTTCTCCGAAAAGCACATCGTCATTGAGATGCGCGAACATGGGAGCAAATTCGCCTAACTGATTTCTTCCTGCTGTCTGTACGATCTTTTCTGCCATTTTGGTTTCCTCCTTTTTGTTGACCTGTGGTTTCGTTCGACCTCTGGGTTTTGTTCGACCTCTGGGGTAGTTTGTGGACAGGTGTCCACAAACTACCCCAGAGGTCATAAGACCTGTTATTTGCCTATTTTCTGGTCACCTGTGGACCAGACGTGTTTCTCTTTTGCTGCCGCGGGCTTGTTCTGTGCCATGACGCCGGCCAGCGGGTGCGGTACATAGGGCTCTTCAAGATACATGATCTCCTCCGGCGTGAGTTCCAGGTCCACTGCCCCCACCGCTCCTTCGATATGGTGGAACTTCGTCGCGCCGACCACGGGCGATGTAACCTTTGTGAGTAGCCATGCGAGGGAGACTTCTGTCATTGTCACTCCGCGCTTTTTTGCCAGCTCCGCTACACGTTCGATGATCACGTTATCCTGAGCCGCCGTCGCGTCATATTTGAACTTCGCGTAGGTGTCTTCCTGGGCGCGCTTTGTGCCGCCTTCGCCGGGCAGCCTGGAAAGCCTTCCGGACGCCAGTGCACTGTAAGGCGTAAGAGCAATATTCTCTTCCTCGCAATAGGGGACCATCTCCCGCTCCTCCTCACGGAAGATCAGGTTGTAGTGCCCCTGAATGGATACGAATTTGGCAAGCCCTTCCTTCTCCGCCAGCGCGTTCGCCTTCGCGATCTGCCAGGCAAAACAGTTAGAAATGCCAATGTATCTCGCTTTGCCCGCCTTCACGATGCGGTTCAGTCCGTCCATGATGTCTTCAAGCGGCGTCTGCCAGTCCCACATGTG
>DJXS01000097.1:20346-21181 GCA_002448395.1 Lachnospiraceae bacterium UBA6998
TCTGCCAGTCCCACATGTGATAGATGTAGAGATCCACATAGTCCATGCCGAGGTTCTGAAGGCTTGTGTCGATCATATTCTCGATGTGCTGCTGCCCGCTGATGCCGCGTTCGATCTCCTCCTGCGTTCTGGGAAGGAATTTCGTGGCAACGACCACGTCCTCACGCTTTGCGAAGTCGCGCAATGCCCTGCCCACATACTGCTCGCTTGTACCGCTCTGGTAGGCAATGGCTGTATCGTAGAAGTTGACGCCCAGCTCCAGTCCGCGCTTAATGATCTCTCTCGAATGCTCTTCATCCAGGGTCCAGCTGTGCTGGCCCCTGCCGGCATCGCCGAATCCCATGCATCCCATGCAGATGCGGGATACATTCAAATCGCTGTTTCCTAATTTCGTGTATTTCATGCTGTCTGCGCCTCCGTTTTCGCTTTTGACCTCTGGGGTAATTTGTCGACAGGTGAGGATTATTCCACAGGTGTCTACAAATTACCCCAGAGGTCGCTCATTGCTTAAAGTACCTCGTCCAGCCAGCGGCGGATCTCCGCTTCTTTGGGCCGATTGATCTGACGCCCTTTTTCCCACTTCACATCGCCGGCTACATTCTTATGCAGAGCGATATCGCTTCTTCCAACGCCGCTGCCGCCGGATGTGCAGAAAGGAATGATCTTCTTGCCGCTGAAATCATAGCTTTCCAGGAAGGTCTCGATGATTCTGGGTGCTACGCCCCACCAGATCGGGAACCCTACAATTACCGTGTCATAGGCCGCCATATCGAGAGCGTCTCCTGCGATTTCGGGCCTTGCGGAGGGATTATTCATCTCCACGCTGCTGCGGCTG
>DJXS01000065.1 GCA_002448395.1 Lachnospiraceae bacterium UBA6998
GCTGGCCGGATGGAGTGCGGGTGAATTCTGATCGGATGAAGAGTGGACTGATGCGCCCGGAAGAAGTGTGGGCGGATGGAACTGACTGTTAGGGGGCTGCCCCCTTTGCATGAGGATTTTGAGAGATGAAACCTATCATAGGCGTGATTCCCTTATGGGACGACGAAAAAGACAGCATATGGATGTTCCCCGGCTATATGGACGGGATCAGTGAAGCGGGCGGGCTTCCGATTATCTTCCCGTTTACTTCAGACAGTCAAAACATAGATCAGCTATTCGGACTATGCGACGGAATCCTGCTGACGGGAGGTCACGACGTTTCTTCCGAACTCTATCACGAAGAGCCTTTGGAAGGCCTCGTGGAATACTGTGAGAAGCGTGACGCGATGGAAGAGATCGTTCTTGCAAAGGCACTGAAAGAGGACGTACCCGTACTTGGAATCTGCCGCGGAATTCAGTTTATTAACGCCGCCCTTGGAGGCACTTTATATCAGGACATTCCGTTGCAGCATCCTTCATCTGTCAACCACCATCAAAAAGCCCCCTATGACATTCCCGCGCACGAGGTTGCCATAGTGGAAGGCTCGCCACTGTATGACTGCCTTTCCTCTACGCAGTTGGCTGTTAACAGCTGCCATCATCAGGCGATCAGGGAACTGGCTCCGGGATTGGAAGTAATGGCGTGCTCACCGGATGGTCTCGTGGAAGCAGTTTATATGCCGGGCAAGAGATTTTTCTGGGCAGTGCAGTGGCATCCTGAGTTTTCTTATAAGACGGACGAGAACAGCAGAAAGATTTTGAGGGCGTTTGTGGAAGCGGCGGAGAGGCCTTGAGGGCTTTTGAGGAAGCAGCAGAGAGCTGCGTGTGATGGGCAGCTGTGAAGCATTGGAAGTTGTGGAGGAAGTGCAGAAAATGAACTACAAAAAAGAAGTGCTGGAAGTCCTGACTCAGATCAGGTTTACGAAGAACAGACTGGCGGGCCTTACGCTGGAGATGGATAAAGAAGGCCGGGATTCGGTGAGTCTTGACGAGGCGCTGGAAGCGCTGGATGATGTGATCGATATTCTGGCAGATTTTGTGGAAGAGGAGTGAATTATGGAAAAACTGACAATTGCTGAGGCGAAGAGACTGAATGACACGATGGTGACAGAAGATCACCTCAAGCTCCATGCTGCGAACGTTGCCGCATGCATGGGTGCGATGGCGGATCATTTCGGCGCGGATAAGGAGCACTGGGAAGCGGTCGGATATCTGCACGATTACGATTATGAGAAGTATCCGAAGGAGCACCTGGCTCATACGGAGGAACCTCTGCGCGCGGAAGGCGTTCCGGAGGAGGACATTCGGGCGATCCTCAGCCATGGTTATTCCATATGCACCGATGTGGAGCCGGTCTCCGATATGGAGAAGAGTTTGTTTACAGTAGACGAACTGAGCGGAATCGTTCAGGCGGCGGCCAGAATGCGGCCCAATGGCATTGTGGATATGAGTCTGAAGAGCTTCATGAAGAAGTGGAAGGACAAACGTTTTGCAGCGGGCTGCAACCGCGAGATCATCCTGAAGGGATGCGAAATGCTGGGCATGGATATCCGGGATGTGGCGGAGATCTGCATCCGGGGTATGCAGGAGCATGCTGAGGAGCTGGGGCTCAGTGCGTCAGAGTAAAGTATAACCGAAAGGATGTCACGTTCAGGATTATAGTTTACGAGGAGGTAGCGCCAATAATGAATAGTATTTATACAAGGGTCAGCATCAGAAAGTATCAGGACAGGCCCGTGGAAAAGGAAAAGACGGAGGCAATACTGCGCGCGGCGATGCAGGCTCCTTCTGCAGGCAACCAGCAGCCGTGGGAGTTCTACGTGGTGACAAACAAAGAGAAACTCGCTGCGCTTTCTGAGGTCAGTCCTTATGCCGGTATGACAAAATATGCACCTGTTGCAATTGTAGCGGCATACAGGAAGAACTGCATGATGCCTGAATATGCGCAGATCGATCTTTCGATCGCGATGGAAAACCTGTGGCTGGAGACGGATGCGCAGGGATTGGGAGGAGTCTGGCTTGGAATCGCTCCGCATGAAGAGCGGATGCTGGCAGTCGAAAAGATCCTTTCTATTCCGGATAATCTGAGGGCATTCGCTATTTTCCCTTACGGATATCCGGCTGAGGAAAGGAAGCAGCAGAACAGATTTGAGGAGAGCCGGATCCATTATGTGGAGTGAGGCGGGGGGCTTGTCCACAGTCGCCAGTGATTTGGCGTGTTCATGTCACTATTCATAAAGGAGCAAACAGGAGGGGTACATTATGAAAAAGAGGGTATTAGCATTATTGGGCGCCTGCCTGTTAGCTGTCAGTGCTGTCACAGGCTGCAGCAATGGTGCAGGAACCGGCAATCCGGACGAGCAAACCGTCTCCGGCAATCCGGGCGCTGAAGGCACAAAGCTTGTGATCCTGCACACCAACGATATGCATGGTTATATGCAGGCTTCGGACACTTGCCTGGGAATCGGCGCAGTGGCGCAGCTCAAGAAGGATTACCAGCAGCAGGGATACGACGTTCTGCTCATGGATGCCGGCGACTATCTGCAGGGCAGTTCTTTCGCGAACTTTACCCAGGGCGAGTCGGTCGTGGAGGTCATGAATGCTGCCGGATATGACGTCGCGGCGCTGGGCAATCATGAGTTTGACTACGGCTCAGATGTGCTCGAGAAACGCATATCGGAGATGAATTTCCCGGCCGTGGCAGCCAACATTACGGTGGACGCCACAGGGGAGCTCTTTACCGAAGCAAATGCGGTATTCACACTCTCAGACGGCACAAAGGTCGGTGTGTTCGGGCTGGATACGCCCTCTACTACAACCAGTTCTGCGCCAAAAAATACCGCCGGCCTATCTTTTGCCCAAGGAGCGGATCTATATGCTGCAGCGCAGGCTCAGATCGATGAGTTAAAGGGCCAGGGCTGTTCCATCGTTGTATGCGTGGGGCATCTTGGAGAAGAAGCCGCTAATGAGGGAAACAACGCAGAGAACGTCGTGGCAAAAACCAGCGGGCTCACCGTCATGATTGACGGACACGACCATCTGGTGGAGAACCAGACTGTTAAAGACAAAGACGGAAATGACGTCCTGATCGCCGAGACGGGCTATTACTTGAAGAATATCGGTATTTTGA
>DJXS01000054.1 GCA_002448395.1 Lachnospiraceae bacterium UBA6998
TATCCGACGACAGCCATCAGCGACATGGAGATGAGTTTGTTGAGTAATACAAAACTGAATGCCATATTTTAACCATCTTTCTTAAGAATACAAGTAAAGTGCGGCGCTTATTTGTGGTACTTTCTTCCGTTCAGGATCATGAAAGCCCTGTAGATCTGTTCCAGGACCAGAACTCTGGTCATCAGATGGGTGAAGGTCAGGTCGGAGAGCTTCCAGCGGGCATTGGCCCGGGCGACCAGAGCCGGGGAGGGGCCAAGGGATCCGGCGATCACAAAGGTGAGGGTGGAGGAGGCGGTCTGCCAGCTTCCCAGTTTCTCAGCAAAAGTCTCACTGTCCCAGTGTGAGCCGTGCAGGTCCAGAAGGATCACGAAATCGCTGTCCTTTATCTGGGAGAGAGCCCGCTCGCCTTCCTTTTCCTTGGCGAGGGCGGCTTCCTTTTCGCGCTCGATCCGCTCGTTGGGCTCGTCGCGGACTTCTACGATCTCTATTTTGCTAAAGGCCTTCATACGCTTTTCATATTCTTCTTCAAGCATATGAAGAGCCTTATCTTTCATCTTTCCTATACAGATTATGCGGATCATGGAATTACCTTTCCGGATTTTTTATCTTTTCACCGTAATATTCTGTACTTTAAACGGGGCATTCGTCAATCGGAAGAAGTCCCAATTTTTGCGGGAAAACTGTCCGCGTTTTTGCTTTTGGCGGGGAGGGCTCTATTTTGACGCACTTTTTTATGCCGAACAGGATGTTGTTTGCTATAATGTCTGTATGCAGACTCCTATAGATTTTGGAAAGAATTTTTTGAATAGCTATTTCAGCAGCCGGGATCCGGACCTGTGCCTGGAGGACATGGCATATGATGTGGTCTGGATCACGCCCAAGCAGATGTATCATCTTCTCTCCGCCAAGGAGATCAGGGATTTCCTTCAGGAGGAGATGACAGCGAGGCCCGAGCGCTACTACGTGGACATCGTGTCGATCAAGAGTTCACCCAGCGCCGCGGATATTTCGACGGTGGCATACGAGATCAACCTCGTGCCCAAGGAGGAGGATAAAGCCGTCTATCTTCGCTGCAGCATGGCCATCTGCAAGCGCGGGCAGCACTTTGAGATCACCTTCATCCACATGTCCGAGAAGCAGGGCGTCGGTGGAATGGAACAGATCAGGGAGTTTACCGAGAATCTCCCCTGTGGCGTGCTGATCTTTGCATATATGAAGGCAGAGGGTCCGAAGACGCTCTTTTATAATGATTATTTCTGGAAGAAGCTCCGCTACAAAGAGGACCAGTTCCAGAAGCAGATGGAGAGGGATCCCTTCTTCATGGTCCCGGAGGAAGAGCGCGACAAGATCATGGAGCGGCTCAAGGAGATCCAGGGGACCAGCGGCCACATTGCAGTCAATCTGACATTTTTCAGGCGGGACGGGAACCGTTTCCAATACCGCATGATCGGCGCGCCCGCTTACCAGGAGGGCGAGAATACCGTATATTACTGCGTTTTCCAGGAGACGACGGGGTTCAACCAGATGCACGCGCAGATGCAGGAGCGCGTCACCCAGGCCTCAGAGATCCTTGGCAAAATACCGGGAGCCCTCTGTGTACTGACAGGAGAGCCGGGAAACTGGCATCCCGTCTATGTGAGCAGGCAGTTCCCGGAGAAGTTCGGCATGACTATGGCCGGATTCGCGGAAGAAGTCGCCAAGGATCCTTTCTACCGCCTGGAGATGACCAGCATCACGAGAAAGAGGCTCACCGAATCACACATAGAAATGGTCGCCAAGGACCCCTATCTGGGCATATTCGAGATGGAACTGGCGGATGGCAGCAAACGCTGGACGGATGTCTATCTGCTGGGAGGCACTGACCACACGGGAAAGCGCATGAGAATGCTCTTTTATGTGGACAGGGATGAGGTCAAGAAGGCGGCGGATCTTCAGATCGCCAAGGCTGAGCAGGCCTCGAAACTGCAGCAGGAGAGGGCGCGGGTGGAGATCCGCGAGGCCCAGGAGAAGGCCAGACTTGAGGTAGAGGAGACCCGCACGACGGTCCGCAAGGAGATCGAGGAGGCGCAAGCCAAGACGCAGGAGCAGATCGAGTCTTTCCGCCTGAAGATGAACCAGGTGCTGAACTCCCAGAAGGAGTCGGCTGAGGATATGGAGAAGAAACTGCGTCTGGAGTACGATGCCAGGGAGCAGGAGATCAAGAGATCTTACGCGGACAAGGAGCAGATGCTCGAGAAGCAGATGGAGAACTATCGCAGAGCCCAGGAGTCTGAGCTGGCCAAACAGCAGAGGACCATCGATCTTTTGACAGCGGACTGCGACAGGGAACTGCAGAACAAGCAGAAAGAAGTTCTGAGACTCGAAGAGGAGCTCAAGAAGACAATGGACGCGCTCCGCGAGTCCGAAGAGATACGGGAACAGCAGCGGCGCAGCAGCGAGCTGCGGGAGAAAGAGCAGCGCAGTACGGTCAAGAGGCTGCAGGAAATGGTGGATTCGCTGCAAAAGAGCGGCGTGACAGCACCGATGACCGGTACAGCATCACCATTGACTGGTGCAGCATCACCATTGACCGGTGCAGCAGCGCCAGTGACCGGTATGACAGCAACAGCAGCCGGCGTTACGGCAGCAGTGAACGCTGCGGAAGCTTCGGCCCCGGCAGGGAGCGAAGACGGCTGGATGGACGGCCTTGCAGGCGGCTCAGACGGAACTATCATTCGAAGAGGCGCTGTCAACAGGCAGAGCCGCATGCCTTTCAGCAGCGGAATCCGTCCCGAGACGGCTTCTGCATCAATGGAGCCCGCAAGGCGCGCGGAACCGATCCGGAGAGGATTTAA
>DJXS01000016.1 GCA_002448395.1 Lachnospiraceae bacterium UBA6998
GCGGAGGACATGGGATTCGAACCCACGCGCCGGTATTAGCGGCCTATCGCATTTCGAGTGCGACCTCTTCGACCTCTTGAGTAATCCTCCGTATCGCAATCCATTATATGGCAGGATGCTGTTTAAAGGCAAGAAGAATTTATTTTTACAGACTATATATTCACAGGGCATGATATACTGTAAAGAAGAATGCGCATAAACGTCCGTTCGACCATGTGCGGATCCGGAACCGGTGCCCGCTTTCATTAATACAGCAACTGGAGGAGAACCTATGCAAGTTATTGATATTTCTGTAATCGACGCCTTCAATTTTTTTGTGTGGCTTGTCGCGTCCTTCGGCCTCTCCAAGATCTTCAAAAAGTTCAACATCGAGGGCTGGTGGGCTTTTATTCCCGGCGCACGCATTTACTGGCTGGGCCGCTGCGCGGACAGAGAGGAAGACGGCAAGATCGCGATGATCTTTGAGATCCTCACTTATCCCATACTGCTCGCAGGCCAGCTCATCAATACTGACCTTGAAATCACTAAATATCTGGCTCTCCTCAATATTTTCTTCGGGATCGTGTGCATGATCTACAAGGCGAGGATCTGCATAGATCTGTGCGGGGACCTCAAGGTGAACAAGAACTGGGCCTGGCTCTGGGTCTTTGCGGAAGTTATCCCCTGCCTTGTCTGGGCTTACAATGACAAGTACACACCGAGCAAAGCGCTTCTGCGCTACAACGGACTCGACCCCATCCTTGACGACGATCTCCTGCGTTCCCTCGATGAAAATGTGGATACGTCCGATTCCGGCCTTGCGGTAAAGATCAAGGACCGCACTGTCCGCAATTTCCTGGACAAGCGCTATCTCCTGCGTGAGATCTTCATGAACGTTCCTCCCGGACATATGGTCCTTCTGCTGGGAGGATCGGGCGCAGGCAAGACGACCTTTATCAATGCCGTGACCGGATATGAAAAGGCAAACGCGGAGATCCGCCTGGACGGCATGGATGTCTACGAGAAATATGACAAGATGAAATACTCTATCGGATTCGTCCCCCAGATGGATCTGATCCGCAGCAACGACACGGTCTACAGAACGCTCTACGACGCCGCTCTCCTGCGGCTTCCGTCCAGTACCGGCCTTATCGAGATCGGCAATCGGGTAAATGAAATCCTGGAGCAGTTCGGTCTCTCCTCTGTCAAGGGAAGCCTTGTCGAGAAGCTGTCCGGAGGTCAGAGAAAGCGTCTCTCCATCGCTATGGAATATATTTCCGACCCGTATCTCTTCGTCCTGGATGAACCCGACTCAGGTCTGGACGGCGTCATCGCAAGAGATCTGATGCGCCGGCTGCGCGCCATCGCGGACCAGGGCAAAATAGTGATCGTCATCACGCATACCCCTGACCGCGTCGCTGATCTGTTCGACGATGTCATCGTGCTCGCCAAGGACTCCAAGAGGACAGGGCGCCTTGCCTTTTACGGCAGTATCGATGAGGCGAGAGAATTTTTTGGCCAGAATTCCATGGAGGGGATCCTGCGCCTGATCAACCAGAAAGATGAAGGAGGCGAGGGCCGCTCCGATGAATTCGTCCTCAAATACGCGGAAAGGCAGGTGGAATCCAGATGACAAATGAAGCAAACGCAAATGTTACTTCCGATAATAGTTCTCCCCGCCGCTCCCCTTTCAAACTCATGACAGGCGGGCACCGCGGACGCCTTGCGCAGATCCCGATCTACCTGGGCAAAGATTTCCGTATGTTCATCTTCCAGAATGACTGGAAGGTACTTCCCATGTCCGCACTGATCGCCGCACTGATCGCGCTGGTCGTCGGCGAGAACATGTACGTCACCATGGAAGGACAGTTCCAGTGCTCCCTCGCCCTTACCTGCGTCTGTATCTGGAACGGATTCTTCAACTCCATTCAGTCGGTGTGCAGAGAGAGACCCATCATCAAGCGGGAACACAGATCCGGCATGCACATTTCCTCCTATGTGATCGCGCACCTGATCTATCAGATGTTTCTGTGTGCTATGCAGGCTCTGATCACAGTATCCGTCTGCAAGATCGTCGGCATCAAATTCCCCACGGAGGGCTTTATTACCCAGTGGTTCCTGCTCGATATCTGGATCACTATATTCCTGATCACTTATGCATCAGACATTACATCACTGTTCATCTCCTCCGTCGTGCACACTACGACTACAGCGATGACGGTCATGCCCTTCATGCTGATCTTCCAGCTGGTCTTCTCCGGCGGAGCCTTCACGCTCTCCGGACCCGCCGCCTGGCTGACAAACCTGACCATCAGCAAATACGGGCTAGTGGCGCTCTGCTCCCAGGGCAATTACAATTCCCTGAAGTCCGTTACTCTTTGGAATACCATCTTCAGGATCAGGGAAAGCAGTCCCGAACTTAAGGAAGCCCTCTGGCAGATCGAGCAGGCCGGCCAGCTCGAAGAGATCCTGGCCCGCAGCGGCGAAGCGATGCAGGAAACTGCCTATGCCATGACTAAGAGCAATATTTATTCATGCTGGGGCCATCTTGTGATGTTCGCAGTCATCTTTGCCGTTTTATCCATCATTGTTCTTGAGTTCATCGACAACGACCGCAGATAAGTGCTGATCCCGGTGGTGTCCGGATCACAGTAATTCTTAGGAGGTAGCAGAATGTTAAAGGATTTTGTCAAAGCTGTAGAGCCTGATGAAGAGGAACTGAAAAAGGAACTCAAGGAGGCGCAGGAGAAACTGGCTTCCTATCAGATGGAGATCAAAAACGCGAAGCTCCCTGTAATAGTCATCTTCGAGGGCTGGGGCGCCGCCGGCAAGGGAAGCGTGATCGGCAGGGTCATCAAGAGCATCGACCCCCGCTTCTTCCGCGTACGGACAATGGCCACTCCCACCGAAGAAGAGAAGCGCTATCCCTTCCTCCACAGATATCTGCTGGAGATCCCGGAGGCGGGCAAATTCACATTTTTCGACACTTTCTGGATGAATGAAGTGGTCACTCAGCATATGGAAGGCGAACTGGATGAAAACCAGTACAAGCATCGCGTCCGCAGTATCAATACAGCTGAGCGCTCCCTCACCGACAACGGCTATCTTGTGATGAAGTTCTTCTTCCACATCAGCAAGAAAATGCAGAAAAAGCGCCTGGACGACCTGATGGCGGATAAGAACACCAGCTGGAGGGTCAGCAGCGACGACCTCCATGAGAACAAGCATTACAAGGAATATCTGGACGTATACGAGCAGTACCTCGAAGACACGGACCGCGCCGCGGCTCCCTGGTACATCATTGACGCGAGCAATAAGAAGTGGGCGGAGCTGCAGGTCCTTCGCTTCCTCAACCAGGGCATTGACACAGCCCTCAAGAACCACTCTCTCGCAGCGCCGATCCGCCAAAATATCTTCCCGCTCAATCCTATTCCCAAGCTCTCCGAAGTGTCTCTTGATGACAAGACCATAACCAAAGAGGAGTACGAGAAGGAACTGGATAGTCTGCAGGACGAACTGCGGGCTCTGCACAATGAGCTCTACCGCAAGAAGATCCCGGTCATCATCGCATACGAGGGCTGGGACGCAGCCGGCAAGGGCGGCAATATCAAGAGAATCACCAGCGCACTGGATCCCCGCGGCTACGAAGTTCATCCCATAGCCAGCCCTGAACCCCACGAAAAGGCCAGGCATTTCCTGTGGAGATTCTGGAACAGACTTCCCAAGGACGGACACATCGCGATCTTCGACCGGACCTGGTACGGCCGCGTCATGGTGGAGCGGATTGAGGGCTTCTGCAGTGAGAACGACTGGCAGCGCGCCTACAACGAGATGAATGAATTTGAGAAGGAACTTGCCGACTGGGGCGCCGTCATCATCAAATTCTGGGTGCAGAT
Source organism: Lachnospiraceae bacterium UBA6998 (assembly GCA_002448395.1). GTDB lineage: Bacteria > Bacillota > Clostridia > Lachnospirales > Lachnospiraceae > CAG-791. The sequence continues at coordinate 3,876 of DJXS01000016.1, forward strand.
CGACAAAGACACGCAGCTCGAGCGCTTCAACGACCGACAGAACACTCCTGAGAAGCAGTGGAAGATCACCGATGAGGACTGGCGCAACCGCGAGAAGTGGGATGCGTATGAGGCCGCCATCGACGAGATGCTCCAAAAGACTAACACTACTTTCGGCCCCTGGTATATTTTGGAATCCAACGACAAGAAATACGCCCGCATCAAAGCCCTGAAGATCGTCGTGGAAGCGCTGAAAAAAGCCTGCAAAGAAAAAGAGTGAAGTCTTTGACCGCAGAGTGTGATTACAATATACTGAAATTGTAGTTATTTGTTCAGACGGAGGGCTCTGTAAAAGCCATCCGATCCGAAGGGAGGAAACACATGAAGAATAAACTCAGACTGACCGCGCTTCTGGTCGCGGTCGCAATGCTGTCCGTCTCTGTGCTCACCGGATGCGGTGGAAGCAGCTCGGGCGACACGAAGAAAGAAGCTGAGCAGGCCGCAGCTGTGCAGGAAGAGCAAGCGGAAGCACCGGCGGAAACAGAAGCTGCAAAGGAAGAAACTGCAGCGGCGGAAACACCCAAGACCGGCGCTCCTACTGCAGAAGATGCAAGGGCTTATGTCCAGGCAGTCCTGGACATCATGTGCACCGGAGATTACGATCATTCAGTCGAGCTTTCAGATATTCCGGAGGGCGAGGAAGCCCAGCTTCGTGACAGCACGATCGAGAGCGCTGTCGAATCTATCGCAAGTGACGCCGGACTCAGCGAAGAAGTTAAGGCTGACTTCACCGATGTTATGCGCGTAGCTTTTTCGAAGGCCAAGTATACAGTCGGCGAAGCAGTACCCACTGAAGACGGCGGATACGATGTCACTGTTACTATTGAGCCCCTGAAAATGTACGCAGGCGCTGCAGATAAACTGCCGGAGAGAGTCTCCCAAGACGAGCTTGCAGGTCTTAGCGAAGAAGAGGCCAACAGCCTGATCTATTCCAAGGTCATCGAGATCGTCCGCGAGAATCTGGAAGAGCCCGAATACGGCGAGCCTCAGGACATTATTGTTCATTACGGCATCATTGACGAGCAGAACAATCTGTGGGGCGTCAGCGAAGAAGAAGGAGAAAAGCTCGGAGCGCTCCTGTTCTCCGCAGATATGGAATAATCCATATCATACAAGTACATATCGGAAAAAAACCGGGTTCGTACAAGAACCCGGTTTTTTTTGCATTCTTCCAATCTTTATATCATCTTTATATCTTTCTTAATACCCTTATCCCCGTTTTATGCCATTGACTGTAAACTAAAAAAACATATAAGGACCGATCTACACAGAGGAGGCATCATCTATGCGAATCACTAAACTGCTGAGGATCTCTTCTTTCCAGATCATTATTGGAAGCTTTCTGGCCGTCATTCTGACAGGCACATTTTTACTGATGCTGCCCGTCTCTTCCGCAGAAGGCGTTGCGACTCCGTTCGGGGACGCTCTTTTTACCGCCACTTCCGCAGTCTGCGTAACAGGCCTGGTAGTTCATGATACATTCCGCTACTGGTCACTTTTCGGCCAGCTTCTTATACTTCTCCTGATCCAGATCGGGGGTCTGGGAACGATAACGCTTGCCACTGTCGTCACTATACTGGCAGGGCGCAAGATCAGTCTGTTTCAGCGAAGCATCATGAAGGATGCTGTATCAGCTGATCAGATCGGCGGCATAGTCCGCTACACACAATTTATTTTGTCGGGTACCCTGGCAGTGGAGTTTCTGGGAGTTATCACTCTCTTCCCCATTTTCTTCCGGAAGTATTCACTGTCCAGGAGTATTCTATATTCCGTTTTCCATTCTGTATCAGCATTCTGCAACGCAGGATTTGATCTGATGGGAAAGGATCAGCCGTTTTCCTCTCTCACCGGATATGCGGGAAGTATTCCGGTCAACCTCACGATCATGACACTTATAGTGGTGGGCGGCCTCGGTTTCAGGACCTGGAGTGATATTGGGAAGAACAGGACACACCTTCACAAATACCCCCTGCAGACCAAACTGATCCTGACCACAACGGCGATCCTGATCTTTGTTCCCGCGATTTTATTCTTCATCATTGAATATCAGGGCTATCCCCTCAAAGAGAGGATCCTGGCCTCTCTGTTTCAGTCCGTGACGACCAGAACTGCCGGATTCAACACCACGGACTACAACAATTTTACAGACGCCGGCAAATTCCTGAGCATCGCGCTGATGCTGATCGGCGGATCCCCCGGTTCCACAGCCGGCGGCATGAAGACCACGACCATTGCAGTCCTGATCCTCAACGCGAACGGGACCTTCCGCCACAGGGATGAGGCTTCCGCCTTTTCCCGAAGGATCAGCGACCAGACGGTCAAAATAGCGGCGACAATTTTCGCTCTCTATCTGGCCCTGTTCACGATCAGTTCCATGATCATAAGCCTTGTGGAATCTCTCCCTCTGCTGACCTGCATGTTCGAAGCGGCATCTGCGATCGGAACAGTAGGGCTGACCCTGGGGATCACCCCGCAGCTGGGGCCTGTCTCCCGGGGAATCCTGATCTTTTTGATGTATTTTGGCAGAGTCGGAGGATTGACCCTGATCTACGCAGCCGTTCCTTCCCGCAGGATGCGCAACCAGCGCCTGCCTCTTGAGAACATCACTGTAGGCTGAGACCGCATTTCTGCGGCCCCGCGCAATCAGTTCTGCTGATTCGCGGAAAGCTATATTGTGGAGGTATTATCGATGAAAACAGTTTTACTTATAGGACTTGGAAGATTCGGAAGGCATTGCGCCAGAAAACTCAGCGAGCTGGGACATCAGGTCATGGCCATCGATGTCCGCGAAGACCGGGTCGATGCGGTGCTTCCCTTCGTAACGGACGGCCTCATTGGCAACAGCACGCGCTCGGAATTTATGAAAACCCTGGGCGTCCGCAATTATGATGTCTGTATTGTCGCGATCGGCGACGACTTCCAGAGCTCTCTGGAGACCACAGCGCTTTTAAAGGACCTGGGCGCGCAGCACGTAGTGGCAAGAGCCGCAAGAGATGTCCATGCGCGGTTTCTCGCAAGAAACGGCGCCGATGAGGTGATCTATCCCGAAAGACAACTTGCCGAATGGACCGCAATACGATATAGTTCAAACCATATTTTAGACTACACTCCTCTCAGCGAGGAATACGCAGTCTATGAGATCTCGATCCCCGACAACTGGATAGGAAAGTCTCTGGTATCCCTGGATCTGCGGCGCAAGCACAAGATCAACGTCTTCGCCATCAAACAGGGTGAACTTCTGATCACCGACATCAACCCCGATGCCCCTCTTCGAAGCAACCAGACTCTCCTGGTCATAGGAAAAAATAAGGACATCGATAAATGTTTGAACTAAAAAACACGGATTCAAACTTCAGTGATATTCGCCGCATAGCGGCGTCGCTCATTCCCCGGAACGCCAGAAGCAGCAGAAACCTGGCCCTCGATTTTTTGATCTGTAATGCCGTACTCATAGTCTGTACGCTCATCGGCATACTCTTTCGATGGTTCGGTTTCTCGGACGCGACGATCATCTCCGTCTATATCCTGGGAGTCCTGCTCTCCGCGGTTCTGGCCACGAGCTACATCACCAATTTCATTGTCTCCTTCGAGGCAATGATCGTGTTCAACTTCTTCTTCACTGAGCCGCTGTTCACGTTGCACGCTTACGATGCGGAGTACCCGGTCACATTTGTCGTAATGCTGATCGTCTCCCTCATTGCAGGTACGACCGCGGCAAGGCTTAAAGCGAGCGCCGTACAGTCTGACCTGATGTACGCGCGCACAAAACTTCTGTCCGATACGGCGAGCCAGCTCCACAAGCTGAGCGATTACAACGAGATCCTCAGCACCACCGGCGGACAGCTCACTAAGCTCACAAATAAGCCGGTACATATGTATGACGGGAACAGAGGCCCCGAGACATGTCTTCTCTTCTCTCCCGGAGAGGCCGCTCCCCAGGAGATCCCGACAGACAACAAGAGCCTGGCTGCTGTCAAATGGGTATTTTTAAAAAATGAACGGGCAGGAAGCGGCACTGCAATGTTTCCCTCAAGCCCGCTGCGCTTTCTTCCTATAAGCAGCAACGACCGCGTATATGCCGTGGTCGGATACGATCCGATGGAGGAACAGGCAGATCTTATGGACCCGTCCGGGCAGCCCGGGCAGTTTGACCATTCCCTGATCGTGTCCATCCTCGGCGAGTGCTCCATGGCCCTCGAAAAGGAGCGGATCCAGAGAGAAAAGGAAGAGACGGAGCTTCGACGCAGAAATGAGCGATTAAGGGCTGATCTTCTGCGCTCCATCTCCCACGATCTGCGCACGCCGCTGACTTCCATCTCCGGAAATGCCAGCAACCTCCTAAGTTCGGGCGAAAGCTTCGGGGAAGAGACGAGGCAGCAGCTCTACACGGATATTTACGACGATTCTGTCTGGCTGATCAGCCTGGTGGAAAACCTTCTGGCTGTCAGCCGCATCGAGGACGGCAGCATGAAGCTGCACCGCAAACTCGAACTCCTCGACGACATCATCTCGGAAGCGCTGCTGCATATAGACAGAAGAGCCTCCCAGTATACGATCATCGCGGAGCCCTCTGAAGAGACGATCCTGATCGACGTGGACGGACGTCTGATCGTTCAGGTTCTCATCAACCTGATCAACAACGCGATCCAGTACACTCCTCCCGGCTCCACGATCCGGATCAGCAGCGTGAACATGGGTGACTGCGCCAAAGTTATCGTGGCCGATGACGGCCCGGGCATTCCGGATTCAGAGAAAGACAGCGTATTCACAATGTTTTACAGCGGGAGCAAAAAAGTGACGGATTCCAAGCGGAGTCTTGGCCTTGGGCTCGCCCTGTGCCGGTCCATCATCCGTGCCCACGGATGTGAGATCATGCTGGACGACAACATCCCACACGGATGTGTATTTTCCTTTACCCTGCCCATGAAGGAGGTGACACTGCATGAATAAATTCGTGGTCCTCGTTGTGGAGGACGATAAGCTGATCCTGAACCTGATGACCACAACACTCGGTATCCACAACTACAAATATCTCACCGCAGCTTCAGCTTCCGACGCACTCCTGCAGATCACATCCCACAATCCGGACGTCATCTTTCTGGACCTGGGACTGCCGGACATGGACGGCGTGGACCTGATCCGCAAAATCCGCACCTGGTCCGCAGTTCCCATCATCGTAATCAGCGCGCGAAGTGAGGACACTGACAAAATTGAGGCCCTGGACGCCGGCGCGGACGACTACCTGACCAAGCCTTTCTCCGTGGATGAACTCCTGGCGAGACTGCGTGTCACCCAGAGGCGCCTTGCCGCCTCCCAGGGAAACATGAACTCCCATATCTTCGAAAACGGAGACTTGAAAGTAGATTTTGCCGCGGGTACCGCCTACATGAACGGGGAAGAGCTGGCCCTTACTCCTATTGAGTACAAACTCTTATGCCTGTTCTGTAAAAATATCGGCAAGACGCTCACTCACACTTACCTCACCGATGCCATCTGGGGCAATACTTTTGACAGCGATCTCGCTTCCCTCAGAGTTTTCATGGCATCCCTGAGGAAAAAAATAGAAAAAGACACCACACATCCTCAGTACATACAGACAAGAATCGGCGTCGGATACAGAATGAACAGGCTTTGAGCGGCTCTGCCGCCCAATGCATCACTGCCTTGTAAGGAGGTCTCTATGCGCGATCTGTTTTTATTTATTTTTTTCATTCTTGATGCATCTGTTGTCGGCTTCATGCTGTGGAATATCTGAAAAATATGGATTTTATTCCAAAACTGTTATATGATTGAGAGACTGACTGTATTTTAAGGAGGCTAACAGTTTTGGAACAGAATAATCGTGGTTCATTTACGGGTAAGCTTGGATTTGTCCTTTCCGCTGCCGGCGCGTCCGTCGGTCTGGGCAATATCTGGAGATTTCCTTATCTGGCTGCTAAATATGGCGGCGGCGCTTTTCTACTTGTTTACATCATCCTTGCCCTCACATTTGGCTACACGATGATCATCGCCGAGACGGCGATCGGACGCTCTTCGCAGAAAAGTCCTGTAGGCGCGTTCAAGTTTTTCAGCGATTCCCCCTGGGCAAAAGCAGGCGGCTGGATCAACGCGATCGTTCCGGTCCTGATCTGCCCCTACTATTCCGTCATCGGCGGCTGGGTATGCAAATATCTCTTTGCATTCCTTACCACTGATATGAATGAAATTGCCACAGACACCTTCTTTACGGATTTCATCACAAACGGCGCTTCCGCTGAACTCTGGTTCTGCGTCTTCGTAGCCCTCAACCTTGTGATCATCTATATGGGCGTGGAAAACGGCATTGAGCGTGTTTCCAAGTTCATGATGCCGATCCTTCTGGTACTGGCAATCGTCATAAGCGCCTACTCGATCACCCGTCCCGGCGCGATGGCAGGCGTCTCCTACATGCTGATCCCTCATCTTGAGAACTTCTCCTGGATGACGGTGGTCTCAGCAATGGGCCAGATGTTCTACTCGCTGTCCATCGCCATGGGTATCCTGATCACCTTCGGATCCTATATGAAGAAGAAAGTCAGCATTGAAGACTCCACCGTTCAGGTCGAGATCTTTGACACGGGCGTCGCTATTTTGGCAGGCATGATGATCATCCCCGCTGTATTCGCGTTCTCGGGCGGTGACCCTGAGCAGCTGGGCGCAGGCCCCTCTCTCATGTTCATCACAATGCCCAAGATCTTCGCAAGCATGGGAATCGGCCGCATCATAGGCGTCCTGTTCTTCACACTGGTGCTGTTCGCGGCACTCACGAGCTCCATAGCGCTGACTGAAGCAGCTGTCTCCACTATCTGTGATGAGTTTAAATGGAGCCGCACAGTGTGCACTACTGCCATGGCCGTGGTCATGCTCGCTCTGGGAACGCTCTCCTGCCTCGGCTATGGACCGCTTTCCTTTATAACCATCATCGGAATGCCTTTCCTGGACTTCTTCGATTTCCTGACCAATTCCGTGATGATGCCCATTGCGGCCTTTGCGATCTGTGTGCTCGTCACCAAATGCATCGGGATTTCCCGCATCGAGCAGGAAGTGGAAATGGACGGACATCCTTTCCGCCGCAAGAAGGTCTTCAGTGTCGTGATCAGGTATATAGCGCCTGTATTCGTACTGATCATCCTGCTCAGTTCGATTGCGAATGCGTTTGGATTGATCTCGCTGTGACATTAGCAAATTAGTTATATAAGGGGCGTGCCGCCATTGGCGGCATGCCCCTTTTGCTTGGCGCTCATTTGGGCGTTTTAATCTTGCTTTCCATCGGATTCAGATGAAGTCATATTGGGATGGGGCTTGTTTTGGCGTTTTAAGGCTTACTCTCCATCGGATTCGACTAAAGGTCATATGTGGATGGAGCCTGTTTTGGCGTTTTAAAGCTTGCTCTCCACCGGATTCAGCTGAAGCCTGGATTGGGATGGAGAGTTTGTCATTTCAAACGCCATCCGATTTATATGCAGGCCCATATCGATGGAGAGTTTCTGCAAGACTGGCATTTCAAGCCCCATCGAATTTGGCGATAGACCGGAATGGATGTAGCGTTTATGCTAAACATGCATTTCGTGTCCCATTGGATTTGACGACAAGCCAAAATGGTTGGAAAACTTGTCCCAACAAGTCTGCCCAACCAGCCAATGTAACTTTAAAAGGGGCATGCCGCCAAGCGTAGGTTTAAACCTTCACGCTTAATGCGTCATGCCCCTTTTTGTGGCTCACAATTCATATCACATCTGTATCTCCACATCCGCCACTCTCATAGTAGACTTCCTGTGGGATACGAGCAGTACAGTTTTTCCCTTCGCCTCATCCCGAAGCGCCTTGAGAATGACCGCCTCATTGAGGCTGTCAAGGTTGCTGGTCGGCTCATCAAGCAGCATGAAGGGCGCGTCGTGCAGAAATGCTCTGGCAAGTCCGATCCGCTGGCGCTCTCCGCCTGACAGGGTATCGCCTAGCTCGCCGACATCTGTTTCGTAGCCGTCGGGCAGCGTCATGATCCAGTCGTGCAGAGAAGCTTTGCGGCAGGCCGCTTCCACCTCCTCTTTCGTCGCATCAAGTTTCCCGATCCGGATATTGCCCGCAATAGTATCCTTGAACATCTGCGTATCCTGAGTCATATAACTCTCCATGTCTCGCAGATTAGACGTGTTAATTTCGCTAAGATCAATATCCCTGTAAGCGGCAGCCTCAGAATCCTTTTGAATATCTACAATACCGATCCTGCCCTTATTGACAGTCCAGAACCGCATCAGGAGTTTGAGCAGCGTCGACTTGCCGCAGCCGCTCTCGCCAACGATTCCGATGATCTGATTCTCATGGATGCTCAGGGAGAAATTCTTCAGCACAGGGGTGCTGCCATAGCCGAATGTGACTTTGCGGCACTCCGCGCCATGGAATCCGACTTCCGGCTTTCCTGTGATCTCCTCTGTCTCAGGCTCTTCGTCGAGGATCGCAAGGACGCGCGCACCGGAGGCGACTGTGTTTTGCAAAGTCGTCCCGAGGCTCGCCAGCGCAGACACCGGGCCAAAAGAGGAAAGGAGCGCCATTACCGGGATCAGGAAGCCGTCAAATCCGACTTTTCCGGATGTGTACAGCCATCCGGCCGTAACTGCCATCAGCACGTCAAAAATCAGTATGAAGGTATTGGCAATCGCCAGGTTAAGGCCTGTCAGCCTGTTCAGTGAACCCTGGTGCCACAGAAGAGTCTTGGACTGCTTGTGCATAGCTGCCATACGGCTGCGGCTGCTGTCATACTGAATTGTCTCATCGAGTCCGCGGATGTTCTCCAAAACGCAGGAGGCAAGGTCTGCGGAGTGCTTCCGCACTTTTTCTCCCATATTGCCGCTGACTGAGGAGATGATGAGGGGAACAGCGATGCCGACGCACATATAGGCTGCCAGCGCCAGAAGCCCCAGGCCAATATGGAATGTGCCGATGTATACGCACATGATCGTCGAGGTCACAAGTGCGATACATATCGGCGAGATCGTGTGCGCGTAGAAGACCTCCAGAAGTTCCACGTCTGAAGTGATCAGCGCCACAAGATCTCCCTTGTCTTTTCCCTCAAGTTTAGCCGGGCAGAGTCTTCTGAGCGCGCCGAATACTTTGTCACGAACTATCGCGAGCAAGGTAAAGGCAATGTAGTGATTGAGCCTCTGCTCAGCAAAGCGAAGTACAGCTCTCAGAAGGGCCAGGAGGGGCAGCAGGATCCAGATTGTCCTGATCGGGATCGCTACGTCCAGACCGAGCCCGCTGAGAATCGCATATCCTCCGAGGATCGGAATGAATTGAACCGCAAGGAAAGCCAGGGTTCCGGCCACCACTGCCAGGATCATATAGCTGGTCAGGGGTTTAACCATTCCGAGCATTCTAAAGAGGGTTACTATTTTCGAGGGGTTTCTTTTTTTAGGCTTCTTACTCATCCTGTTCCCCCTCCTTTCCGATCCGGCCGGTACTGCCGATCAATCCGGTGTTTCCGACACGCCTGGTGTCTCCTCCGATTGACCCGGTACCGCCGACACGTCTGGTGTCTCCAATCGATCCGGTACTGCCGACTCGGCCGGTATTGCCGATCGATCCCGTGCTGCCGACTCGGCCCGTATTTCCGATCCGGCCGGTGCTTGCGAGGTCTCCGGTCGCGGCGATCTTCTCGATCTCGCCGGTCAGCCACTCCTCGCCGGAGTCTTCGTCTCTTCCCAGGCGCTCGAGCTTCTGCTGCGTCCTCCAAAGGACGGAATATGTGCCGCCCCACTTCATCAGTTCTCTGTGCGTGCCGCTTTCCGCTATTTTGCCATTGTCCATTACGAAGATGCGGTCCGCGTCTCTGGTGTTCACAAGGCGGTGCGAGATCAGGATTATGGTCTTGGCGCCCTTCATCTGCCGGATGCGGTTAAGGATGATCTCCTCGCTCTCCACATCGATGTTGCTGGTCGCCTCGTCGAAAATATAGACCGGACTGTCATGCAGCAGAGCTCTGGCGAGGGCCAGCCTCTGTCTCTGACCGCCGGAAAGGTTCTGGGCGTTCTCCGTCAGCTGTGTGTCCAGGCCGTCCGCGCCCTTCAGGAATTCATCGAGCCTGCACTCCGCAAGGACTTTCCAGAGCCTGTCATCGTCTGCCTCCGGGTCTCCCATCAGGAGATTGTCCCTGACAGTCCCTTTGAACAGATAAGAGCTGCTGCCGATATAAGTGATGCCTCTCATGCGGCTCTCCTCCGAGCACTCGGAAAGGTGATCGGGGCCGATCATGATCGTGCCGCTCTCCACAGTATTGCGGCCGGTGAGAAGGGACGCAATGGTAGATTTGCCGCTGCCGCTCTCTCCTACGATGCCTGTGAAGCTGTTCTTGGGGATCTGCATATTGATCCTGTGCAGGACTCCCCTCTCTCCGTCATAAGAGAAACTTACGCTCTTGAGCAGGAAATTGCCGCCGTTCTGCGGGAACTCCGCGGTCTTCACTTCCGGCTCTTCGAGCTCCAGGAACTTGAAGATCCTGTCGCTTGCTGCCATTCCGTTCATTGCCACATGGAAGTAACTGCCGAGCCTTCTCATGGGAAGGAAGAAATCCGCTGACAGAAGGATCATGAACAGGCAGGGCGCCAGTTCGAGGCTGCCCGCGACGAAGGAACGGGTCGCGAGCACAATGCCGAAAGCCGCGCCTCCGTAAGCGAGAAGGTCCATGATAATGATGGAGTTGAGCTGCATTGTGAGGACCTTCATGGTCACTACGCGGAAGTGCTCTGACTCCTTATTCATCTGCTCGTGTTTATAGCCGTCCGCCTGATAGATCTTGAGGGTCGTCATACCCTGCAGGTTCTCAAGAAAAGTGCTGCCGAGCTTCGTGTACTGGTCCCAATATTTTGCCAAAATCTTCTTGGCGATCTTCTGCACCATCATGATCGTGCCCGGGATCAGCGGAACGCACAGCAACAGGACCAGGCCTGTATGCCAGCTCCCTGCCGCCGCAAAGAGAACGAACAGGGTCACCGGCGCGATAAATGCGTAGAAGAACTGCGGCACATACTGGCCAAAATAGCTCTCCAGCTGGTCTACTCCCTCCACCGACTCCTGCACGATCTCCGCAGTGGTCACCTTCTCCCTGTAGCTCATGCCGAGCCTGAGGAGTTTCTTATAGATCAGGCCGCGGAGCTTGCGCTTGACGGTGCGGGACGCCAGATAACTCATCCGCACTGCGTATCTAGTCACGAAGAAGCGGATCACTATGGTGATTGCAATGACTATAATAGCCGGCGCTGCGCTTTTCGGCGTCAGTTCGCCCCGGTAGAGCCTCTCCGCCGAGATCGCGATCAGACCGATCATCACGGCGTTCAGGCAGAGCTCGATCCACTGCAGGATGATATTTCCCGCAATGTATTTTTTGCTCTCCGGGCACAGGGCCGTCAGTCTTTTGTCAAACATGTAAAGATTCCTCCGATTCCGCTCCCTTATGCCCTCGTCTCATCAGCAGGCTCGAAAGCCGGCATCAGCTGGAGTTTGTGGAGGTTGATCCTGTGCAGGCGGTCGATCTTAGCCTTGATCGCCTCGTCTTCGCACTCGCCGGTGAGCACGTATTTGTCCAGCATGGCGTATGTGAAGCCGAGCTTCTGCTCGTCGTCCTGGCCGCTGAGTCCGTCTGACGGCGTCTTGTGCACGAGGTCCGCGGGAAGTCCCAGAACATCGCCGACCTGCCTTACTTCATGCACCAGCAGATGGGAAAGGGGGCTGAAATCGCCGGCCGCATCGCCGTATTTGGTGGAATAGCCGACATAGTCCTCGGAAGCATTGCATGTGTTGACGACTCTTGCTCCTCCGGGCAGCATCTGTCCCACTGCGTAGAGGGTGGACATCCTGAGCCTGGGAGGAAGGTTGATCTCTGTATCCCTGGTGATCCCGTCAGTGCCGCTCAGAGCAAGGAGATCCTTATTCGAGGTGAGCATCTCTTTCATAGCCTGGAAAGCGCCGCCGATATTGAGCTCGACATAAGGGATCCCGAGAAACTCCACAAGCTTGACGGAGTCGGAAATATCGCTCTGCACGCCGTTGGGCATCAGCACGCCGACCACTCTGTCTTTGCCGAGGGCTTCTGCACACAGCGCCGCTGCAATACTGGAGTCCTTTCCGCCGGAAATGCCGATTACTGCCTTGCATCCCTTCCCGTTCTGTTCAAAATATTCCCTAATCCACTCCACGATTTCGTTTTTGGTCTTGACCGGATCCTTGAGCATGATCTTCTGTGCCTCCTGTTTTATTTCATTCAATTTTTTCCGTGTATACCAAAAGTTCCAACTGTCTGTATAATAGCATTAATGGAAAGATTTGAAAATCGGATGTGAGAATCCGAATACAGAAAGGAGCCCCCTATGGCTGACCTCAGCGACCTGCTCGAATCCTATTATGAGGAGATCGATCCCACTAGGAGAAAGAAGATTCTGGACAAATATCTTGCCGCTGCCGGTGACAGCGATCCGGCTGCCGCTTACCGCAAAGCGCTCTATGAATACCGCTTTGTTGATCCCGCTAATACCGAGAGAAAGCTGGACCGCTTTATGCTCGCGTTTCTGGATTTTCTCTATCTGTACAGGAGCAGCAGGATCCTTCCCGGAAGATTTGTGAAGGAAGTGGAAGCAACGATCAAGGCTCTCGAACTTGACGAGAGAGTCCACACGGATCCCCTGTTCGCTGAGGCTTTCAGTTTGGAAGTCCGAAACGCGGCAATGCGATATTTTGACACCTGTAAGACGGACGGCTATCACAGAAAGTTCTTCGGCATCGCCGCTTCCAAGCCCGAGGAGAAGGAAAAGCAGCGCTGTCTCGACGTATGGCGCATGACCTACGGCCTCGCGGAGCGCCTGGGCCTTGAGGAGGAGATGGATCTCTTCTGCCGCGCACTGAGCGAAGCCTACAGACTCTCAAGAGTCGACGGGATCACTCTCACGGAAGCTTACCGGTCCTATAAGTAATGTTCTGCATGCCGGGCTGCCCCGGAGGGGCTGGCCGCGTTGACTGGTGATGGTCCGGTGCCCTGTTTTGATGTATAATGAAATGTCAGTATTTTGCTGACGAATAAATCACTGATCCTGGAGGAAACCGGATGAAAATGCCGCTGATCTCTGTTGTGCTCCCGATTTACAATATCGAATCCTATCTGGACCGCTGCATGGAAGCCGTGCTGAACCAGACCTACAGTAATCTTGAGATTCTGATGGTCGACGACGGCTCCCCGGACGGCTGCCCGCAGATCTGCGACCGCTATGCGGAGCAGGACTCCCGCGTCAGGGCTCTCCACAAGGAGAACGGCGGTCTGTCCGACGCCCGCAATTACGGCATCGCGCGCGCCCGCGGCGAATACATCACCTGCATTGATCCCGACGACTACGTTGATCCCGACTACGTCGAATATCTCTACAGACTGATCGACAAATACGAGACCAGAATGTCCATCTGCCAGCATGTCACGGAGTATGACAACGGCTCTGTCAAAGACCACGGCTCCTCGGGCGACGAACTGATGGACATCGAGACCTGCCTGCGCAGAATGCTCTATCACGATGTGATCGACACCTCCGCCTGGGCCAAGCTCTACCACCGCAGCCTTTTCGACACTGTCTCCTACCCCGTTGGGAAGATCTTTGAAGACATCGGCACGACCTATGCGCTGATGATGCAGTGCGACACCGGCATCGCCGTCGGCTACGAGTCAAAATATCACTACATGTACCACATGAACTCCATCGTCAACAGCAGCTTCTCGCCCCGCAAGCTTGATCTTCTGGAGATGACCGACAAGATGGGCCATGAAGTCGTAAGTGTCTACCCTTCCCTCAAGCAGGCTGTCCTTCGCCGGCGCGTCTACGCGCGCTTCAGCACGCTCAACCAGATGCTGGGGACCGACGACTATGAAAAGGAGCGCGAGCAGATCATCCGCTTTATCCTGCACCACAAAAAGAGGATCCTTAAGGATCCCCGCGCAACCCGCCGCGACAAGATCGCGATCCGGCTGCTGTCCGTGAGCTACGGCCTGTATAAAGCTTTCTGGAGGACTTACCAGGGGGCGATCTTTAAGAAGAATTAAGCCCTTCGTATTATGGTGCGAGGCCTGTCAAAGGATTTCATTCCTTTGACGGGCCCCTTTTTTTGTCGTCTGGCGGCTGCCTGTGATTTGGATGGCGGCTGACGGTTGAGTGCCCTTTGTGATGCTCGAGCGGCACTTAAACGGCAATTTACCAGTTTTACACTATTTTTTGCCCTTTTAGTGCCCTTTGAGGTGCTTGAAGGGCACTTAAACGTCAGACAATTAGCAGTCAATAAAACGTCCCTCCAGCTTGCCTGGAGGGACGCCTCGATTTCCCCAAATTAAGTTATCTTACTTACCTCAACTGCTGCAAAATATACGGATCCTTGATCTTCTGATCCTCTGCCAGCAGCAGGATCTTGGACAGGATTTCTGCTGTCTTGGGATCCTCGTCGATGAAAGGCAGGAAGATCTTCCCTCTTTGCTGCGAGTGAACCGGCAAAATATTTACCATTCCGCCGCTCTCCTTGTGGATCACGCCGCTGCCAAGCTGGATGTTGTAGTTCCCCATTGTTCCCTTGATGAAGGCATGCGTACCTTCGAAAGTAACATTTGTGAGTCCGAAGAGCTCCATGTTGAACTCGAAGATTGCCTTGCGCATCTCGATCGTGGAGTGGCTGGTCTCAGGATCTACGCCACCCGCATGGGCCACACTCACTGCCAGGTCCACGTCACGCATGACTTCTGAATAGAGGATGTCCGGCACCTCAGAAAGCTTCTTCTGTTTGTATGTCTTTCTGTCATAGAAGGAGACATATTCGAGTGTAGGGCACTCAGTATCTGCCGGCGAGAACCAGTCTGCCAAAGCATAGATCGTCGCAGCAATGTTCTGCTTGAAGAATATCTTCTGCAAGCCTTCGTCGTAGTCAGCCACCCATCTTCTGCCGCGAAGCGCTGCCACTGTCTTCTTGGGCTGGATCTGATAGCCTGCGAACAATCTCGAATCCAGAGCGTCCTTTTCTTCTTCAAGCTTGGGGTAAAATTCTCTGAACACCTGCTTGAAGGGCTGCTTTGTACCGTTCGCCTGCTGCTTTTCGAAGAAGAGCCTCTGGTACTTAGGCAGTACGCCAAGTCTGTAGAGAGTGATCGGATGAGCAACAAGCAGCTTTGTATCCTCCGCAAGCGCAGGATCAATTGCCGCAAGTTCCTCTAAAGTGCCGACCAGCTCATTCGCTTCCTCCCCCACAAACACCAATCTTCCGAGGATTCCCGCCGTGACCGGATTCCGGCACAGCTGCAACAGTTCGCCGTAACTGTATGCGTCCTCCTCTTCCATAGCCCGCTCGAACATTGCGGCGCAGCGCGAATACTGGTTTTTGAGTTTGGAGGCAAATTCCTTCACATCGTTAAAGGTCTCGTCTTTTTTGAGCGCTGCGGGGACGGACTTGACGGCTTTGTCTTTTTTGAAGAGTTTCAGTTCTGACTTTCCGTCTGCGTCCACGAGGATCCGCGCCACATAGTCGCCCATCGCAATTCCGTCAAAATATCCCTGATTCGACGTCACAAGCTCCGTCTCCATGGCGAGCGTCAGACGCAGTTCATCCGCGTAACCCGCCGTGGTTGCCATATTTTTCATCGCGTACTGCACGCACTGGGCCTCGCTGGCTCTTCTCTGGGCGCCGAACTGCTTGCTTTCCTTGAGGAATTTCTGCAGGAATTCATAGCGGTGCAGAGCGTCCTGCCTATCCTTCATGGGGATCAGGCCGTAACTCATCAGAAGGTCCTTGTTGCGCTTGTCCGCGATGGTCTTCTCAAGTTCGTCGCGGTCCACTTTGCCGGTGGCTGCGTCCGCGTACTTGCGCGCGCGGGTGTGCTTGCTGCCGTCCGCGATATATTTTGCCGCCTTGTAGAGCTTCGAGAAGTTCTTCTCGCCCAGCTTCTCATACACTTCGAAGAACCAGTTGGTGTCGAAGCACCCGTTATTGAGTTCTTCGGGCGACAGGGGCGTGTATCTGGCGATCACAGCCTTCTTGCGGTCGTCAAACCGCTCGTTCATGTGCGCCATGAAGTAGTAGCAGCCGCTCTTGAAGCCGTCGATTCCCAACACCTCCTCGGCCAGATCCAGCCACTGGGGCGCGTACATTGCGACCTCGATCAGGCGGTCTGTGCTGACCTTGTTCGCTTTGACAGCCTTTTTCAGATCAGCCGCCGTCTCAGAATCGGCCGGCCAGCAAACCTTCAGCAGATGCGAAAGGCTCTCTTTCTTGCTTGTTCCGCCGTTATATGAGTAATAGGTGTTCCTGTCCAAAGGGTCGGCCCCCATCGCGCGCAGGATCTCCATAAGGCGCGGGATGCCCTCGATCCGGGAAATGCGGCTGACCGCATCCGAAAAGACTGTCGGCGTGTCGCCGCGCTTGAGTTCCACGTTCAGGATAAGGTTGACTATATTTTCGTAGATCTCCTTGCCCAGTTTGTAGAAGCTGTTCTGCGTATCCAGTGTCTTCTTTTCCATATCCACCGGCATGTAGAACTGCAGCTGCCTGAGCGCATAGATCGTGATATTCGAAAGGAACAGACTGCCCAGGTCTCCCACCGCGTACTTAAGCCCGACCAGCTCGAAGGCCGCTTTATACAGGAAGTCTTTGGTGATCATCCCCAGTTCACGCGCCTTCACATAGGAGAGGATCGAGAGGATGTTGGAAGAACTCCTGCCATAGGTCGTATTCGGCTCGTGCGCGTCAAACTGATAGACCCTGTCCACGTGATAGAGCAGAGGGAATACTCCGCGGAACTCCTCGTCGTTCTCATAATGAGATGCGCGGGACAGCATCGACCGGAACTTGTTCGAGCGCACGAAGCAGAGCGGCCGCTGAGCGTAATAGGAGACATATTTTGACGGGGCTCTCTCCATCCAGCGGATCTCCTCGGGCAGCTCTGTCGCCTCAAGGACCGCCGCCTGCGCGATCTCAGCGGGCAGGACCAGATGCTGCTGGCTCGCGATGATGTCCAGGATCGTCTGGTAGGTGCTGTGCGCGTGCCTCCCGCCCATGTACTTGGGATCGGCGTAGTGATAGCCGGAATAGGCCTCTCCGAAGATCGTCTTCTCCGCCTTCAGATACGCCGTAATGTCCTTGACGTCCGTCTCGTCGTATCCCCCGCGCACCGCGAAGTAAAGATTGAAGAGCACCTTGGGATCCTTAATGATCGTCTCATATACCTCGATCCAGAGTTCGGGGAAAGGATAGCGAGTCTCGATGGCGTCGAGGGAATTGTAATTGATCAGATACAGGCCGTTCTCCAGGAGCTGCTTGTCGCCGTTCACGCTCGTGTACTCGAGTTTCCCGTGTGCCACGATAAACGCCTTGATCTTGTCAAAATACTGATCCATCTCCTTCGCGCTCAGACTGAAGTAGTCCTTCAGGAGCTTCTTCGTGTCGCTCATTCCAAGAGAATTCTTCAAAATCTGAATGCCCTTCATGAGCCCGGACGACGCCTTCGCGCCCGCAGCCCCCTTCACCTTCAGTTCCGGTTCGTACGTCGCCTTCGGGTCGTACAGGCCATATCCTTCCGTGTTCAGAATACTGCCTGAGCCCTCGCTTCCCGCGATCTCTTCGTAGAGGACTTTCTCTTTATCAGACAGCACTGCTGCGTCCGGAATGACTTCCCGCAGAAGAGCCGCGCATTCTTTCTTCGCCGCATCGCTCTCTTCACTGCGGCGCTTGAGCATGTCGAGGCCCGCAAGGCGCATCTGCTCCCGGTCAGCCGCGGAAGGAGCCTTCTTCTTCCCCTTAGCGGCTGTCTCTTTTTTGCCCTCATCAGGCTCTTCACCTCCGAGGAGCCTGCGGATACTGGCGTAGACACCCTCTTTGTCCTGTTCCTCCAGGATCTCGATGATAAAGCGTCTCGACTCCTCGTTCTTGAGCCGCAGATACCCTTCAAGCTGACGGTACTCGTCCTGAGTGAGGTGCATTGACGGATCCGGATCAGCCTGCAGCTTTTTGAGGATCTGATAAGCTGCCTTTCTGGTGTAACTCTCTTTCTCCGCCACGTATCCGATCAGCGCGTCCCGCTGTGCCTGCGTTCTCGGTGCGTGCAGAAGAACCCTCAGATAATAACTGCGGGTGTTGTAATAGGAATCCATGATATCGGTCAGGCGCACACAGGTCTCGTCGATCAGGGCGTCGTCCTGCAGCGCGTAGGCGATCACGGCGAGCCTCTGCGTGAGGTCGCTCTTGTCGAGGACAGCGCCGTACCAGGGGAAGATCATGGGATCATACTCTATTTTACGCTTCTTCATGGAATCCGCGAGATTCTTCAGGATGCCGTAGTGAAGGCGCGCCTGTTCCTCGCTGTCAAAGATCTCGCTGACCGGCAGAGGTACATAATGAACGTCTGCCTCGTCCGCCATATAGACAGACTGATTCTTACTGTTGCGGATGCATCCGCGGACGATCGTGTCCACGGCATCCAGATAAGTGGGCATGAAGGCAGCCGCCATCTGCTGGTCATCAGGGTAAGTCTCGAGGATCTTCCTCGCGGCCTGCTCGCTGTAATCGGAGTGCTGCATGTACCTGTTGTAGTAAGAGATCGTCAGGCGCTGGTTCTTCGTGCCGCTCTCCACGATCTGCAGCATGCGTCCTACGGCGTCCTGAGCCTCGTAGAAGCCCAGTGCCCACAGTCCTGTGACAATCTGCACACTGTCGTCCGTTTGCGTCATTTCAAAGGCTCTGGCGCGGTCTCTGACTGCCTCGCCGACTCCGGCAAGGAGCTTGTTCGAAACCCGGTCCATGGAGTCGACACTGCAGATGCCCGTCCATGTGGCGACGGCCCGCTTGACGCCCGAAAAGCGGATCAGGTCGTTCTCTTCGATCGCGCCGAGGATCGTCAGAAAGGCCTCCGGCCTGCCGCAGTCCGCGTTCTCGCAGACCGCCTGGCGCACGCCCTCCTG
>DJXS01000095.1 GCA_002448395.1 Lachnospiraceae bacterium UBA6998
GGCTCCGCCCTACTTACGAGATGAGTCGCCCGAAGGGGCATAGTGGCGGCCTTAGCCGCTGACGCCCTTTCGGAGCACTCCGAATTCAGTGTCTTGTATATTTTCTTAAAAAAGGAACGATTTCATGCAAGGCCGATGTTGCCTGAAGGATGTCCTCTTCCGTGGTCATCTCTGAGAGACTTATGCGGATGGTGTTGTCCAAGTAGGCTCTGGGGAGTTTGATCGCTTCCAAAGTCGCCGATGTGTGGGGCTTGTTGGATGCGCAGGCGCTTCCCGATGAGACATAGACGCCCCGCTCCTCCAGCGCGTGCAGCAGCACTTCCGCGCGCACGCCGGGCACAGTCAGGCTAATGATGTGCGGCGCGCACTTCCTTCCTTTGGGTCCGTTCACCCGAAGGTCCGGGATGTCTGAGATCTCGTCGAGGAATTTCTCCCGAAGTCCGTACAGTCTGTCAATACTGCTGTCAAAATCCTGATACAGCATCTTCGCCGCAAGGCCCATAGCCGCGATGCCGGCCACATTCTCTGTGCCGGAGCGCATGCCGCCCTGCTGTCCGCCGCCAAACATCAGGTTCTTCACCTTCACCTTGTCGCCGATGTAGAGGAAACCGGTCCCCTTGGGCGCGTGGATCTTGTGTCCGCTTACTGACAGAAGGTCGATTCCCCATTTCTTGGGATAGATCTGCGCTTTGCCAAAGCCTTGCACGGCATCCACATGAAAGAGCGTCGAGGGGTTCTTGGCATTAATGCGCTTCGCGATCTCACGGATCGGTTCAACTGCGCCGATCTCATTGTTGGTGTGCATGACGGACACCAGGATCGTGTCGTCCCTTACTGCCTGCTCCACCAGGTCCGGAGAGACGATCCCGAATTCATCCACAGGCAGGTAAGTCACCTCAAAGTCCAGGGATTCCAGATATTTCATGGATTCCAGGACTGCGGGATGCTCGATATTCGTCGTGATCAGGTGGCGTCCCCTTCTCATATTGGCCATGGCACCGCCGATAATGGCGATGTTGTCGGACTCCGTGCCGCAGGAAGTGAACAGCAGGTTCTTCTCGTTCACCTTCAGGATCTGTGCCAGTGTCTTCTTTGCCTCGGTAATGTGCCTCTCAGCCTCCACTCCTTTGTGGTGCATGCTGGAGGGATTGCCGTACTCTTCCAGGTATATTTTGTTCATCAGCTCCACTACTTCCGGAAAGCACCGGGTCGTAGCAGAGTTGTCCAGATACGCTTCTCTCATGTTTCCTCTCAAATCTATACTTGCGGCCGCTCAGATCTGCCGGCGGGCCGCCTGTTTGCGGGATAATTGCCGTACCCTGCATGATAACACATCATTTTGCCGATTACAAACCGTTCCTTGACGGATCAGAGGGTTTCAAAGCGGTAGATCAGCCAGGAAAGCACCACCAGTGCCGCAGTCTCGGTCCTCAGAATCCTCCTCCCGAGAGAGATCGGCAGGATACCCGCTGCCTTTGCCAGTTCTACTTCGCCAGGTTCAAATCCTCCCTCCGGTCCGATAAATATGGAAACGGAGCTTCCCTCTTCGATCCCCTCGATGAGGCCTCTGGTGCTGCCGTCCTCTTCCTGCAGTTCATAGGGAAGAAGCCGGGTCTGCGTGTTCTCCTTCGCGAAACGAACCGCTTCCTCCATAGTCATGGGCTCTCGCACCAGCGGAACCACGGCTCTGCGACTCTGTTTGGCCGCCGCCTCCGCTATGGTCTGCCAGCGCTGGGTCTTCTTCGCTATTTTGGCACCTTCGAGTTTGGCGACGCTGCGGCGCATCTGTACCGGAATGATCTCAGCCGCGCCCAGTTCCACCGCCTTCTGCACGATCAGGTCCATCTTGTCGGACTTGGGAAGCCCCTGGAAGAGATATACCTTCACGGGAAGCTCCACGTCGGACTCCTTGACAAAGCGGAGCCGGCACACCACCTCCGAGTCCGTTAACTCCTCGATGCCGTAGCGATACTCGCGCTCGTCCTGCCCCGTCCGGACGCTGATCTCGTCGCCGGGTTTCATGCGCAGCACGTTCTTAATATGATTGACGTCCCTGCCTGTCACATACAGGAGTTCTCCCTGCATCTGGGCGGGATCTACAAAGATATGCAGCATTAGCTCATCTCCTTACGCCAGCGGCTTGCGGCCGACTACGCAGCGCCACTCGCCCTGAGTGGTCACACTGATGACCTCAAGGCCGGCTTCTCTCATCGCCGCGGCGACGCTGTCTTCCCGTCCCTCCAGGATTCCTGACGTGATGTAATACGCGCCGGGTTTCATGGTCGGCACCACGTGGGGTGTCAGCGGGATCAGCACATCCGCCAGGATGTTGGCCGCAACAATGTCGTATTTCCCGGTTCCCACTTCCTCCTGTACCTTCTCGTCGTCGATCAGGTTGCCGAGGATCACGTGGAACTTGTCGGGGTCAACGCCGTTAGTGCGCAGGTTGTCCTCGATCGCGGGAGGCGCGCAAGGGTCCAGATCCGTTCCCACGGCGCTCTTTATGCCGAACATCAGCGCCAAAATAGCGAGAATTCCGCTTCCCGTTCCCACATCCAGCATGACTGTCTCAGGTGTAAGGTACTTGCGGATCTGCCTGATGCAGAGCTGCGTTGTCTCGTGCATGCCCGTTCCGAAAGCTGTTCCGGGATCGATATGGAAGACCAGTGCGGGCTCTTTGTCGGTGATCTCCGGCTTCTCCCAGGAAGGAATTGCCAGAATATCGTCGATCCAGAACTGGTGGAAATACTGCTTCCAGTTGTTGATCCAGTCGACGTCTTCGGTCTCCTCGATGGTCACCGTGCCGTCTCCGATCTCGGTATAAGTCCGGAGCTCAGCCAGTTCCTCCAGGATGGAAGCCTTCACCTCTTCGG
>DJXS01000052.1:0-5705 GCA_002448395.1 Lachnospiraceae bacterium UBA6998
CTCCCCAGGGATTGTCCAACCCCTCTTGGGAAATCGCCGTGTTGAAGCGCACCTGGCGTTCCAGAACTTCTTCTACTTCGGACAGATCCACTGTGTTCGCGTAAGTTATGATTCCCTCCAACGTCATCTTCGCGCGGTTTCCCTTCGCGGTTGTGTCCTCATCCTTGTGCTCGACAGATTTCTCGGCGATAAAGACATTTCTGCCGTCCTTCACGATCTGCGTGATATCTGTGTGGTGCTCTTCGATCGTAACGGATGCCTTGTGGTCCTTCGTCCACATCTCCGCTTTGATATAGAGATTGGGCACATTTTCTGCCAGCGTAACATCACAGATTCCCTCCGCCACCAATTTTCTTGTCAGATCGCGTGCCTCGTCGTCCACGTCCGCGATAACTTCCAGCATCTTGTCCGCATTGCCTCCTACGGCGCCGAGTACCGCCGCGGTCTCAATGCCCTTCTGTCCGCCCGAATTGGGAACAGTCACACCCTTTACGTTCTTGATCATGTTGCCTGAGCAGCTGATCAGGATGTGCTCCGGCATCTCTCCGAGTTCGCTTCTGGCTTTTGCCGCAGCGTATGCGATAGCGATCGGCTCTGTACATCCCATCGCCGCCACAAGTTCCTCTTTGAGGATCGTTGTGTAATTCCTCATTAATTCTTCATTGAGTTCCATATACCCCATCTTTTCCGCAGCTCATTCCTGCTTGCAATAGAAAGAGCGGCATACGCCGCCCTTTTCAAAATATCAGTATCTTTCAATACTATCTGTAAAATGTGCTCTTTCAGGCTTTCCCAATCTCTGCGCGAAGCTTAGCTGCGACTTCCTCGCACTGCGCTTCGTCCAGTTTCTTGAGGTTGGGATCCATCGCGAAGGTTCCGCCCCACTCGAATTCATCTTTATATTTAGGCACAAGGTGCATGTGAAGATGATGCCCTGTGTCCCCATACATTCCGTAATTAACCTTGTCGGGATGGAACACTTTGTGGATCGCGTTAGCGGTCGTCACTACATCCTCGATAAAAGCAGTTCTCTCTTCAAGAGACAGCTCGAGCATTTCCGATACATGGTGCTTGCTCGCCACGATCACGCGTCCCGGATGGGACTGCTCTTTGAACAGATAAACCGTGCTGGCGGGAAGCTCACACACTTCATAACCGAACTTCGCGACCAGTTCGCCCTTAGCGCAATATGCACAATTCATATCCATATTAATTACCTTCCCTTTCATATTGTATTCCCATAGGGTAATAGAATTCTTTACTGTAACATTGTACCACTATCGTGTAATTCTGATCACCGTAATTAGACAAAATAGTCCACTTTTTCATTTGATTTCTTCACTATTTTTACCCCTAACGGAAAATCGTTCATAATAGCAGTGAATAATGCTACAATAGTCCGAAAAGTTTTTCATTTGTCTTAAGGAGTACACAATGTCTGTCTTCGCTATTTTATATGTAATGGTCGTTATCCTCGCCGGATCCTGCGTACAAAGCGCGCTTGGTTTTGGCACCACCATGATCACCATGGGCTTCCTTCCGCTGATCATGGAGTACAGCAAGGCAGTGGGCCTCTCCATCGTCATGGTAACCATCAGCACCATCTATATCTCTGTTAATTACAGAGATTCGATCCAATGGGCTGTCATGCTGCCTTTTCTGATCCCCACGGCAATCATCTGCGGTATTGTAAATCTTCTGTCTGCTAAGGTCAGTTCGGACGTCATGTATCTTATGCTGGGCATCATGTTCGTAGCGGTCTCAATTTTCTTCTTTATGTTCTCGGACAAGATCCGCATAAAGCCCAATCCGGTCTCCGGCACGATCCTGGGCATCATCTGCGGCATCTGCTACGGGCTCTTCGCCTCTGGCGGTCCCACAGCAGCCCTTTACTTGCTGCCTGCTACCAAAAGCAAAAAGGAATACCTGGCAACCATCCAGGCATTCCTCTGCGTAAACAATATTGTGGTCCTCATCATCAGCCTGGTGCTCGGCCGTCTCGACATGGCAGATCTGCCTATGGTCGGCGCCGGCATAGTCGCGATGCTGGTCGGAACTCTGCTGGGGCTTGTGATCCACAATAAAATCCCTGCGTCCGTATTTGGAAAGGTGATTTATGCCTTTGTTGGAGTCGGAGGAATGTGGATCATTGTGAGCCACCTGCTTTAGTGATGCGCTCCGCGGACAACTTCCGACAGCGGCGCTATTTCAATACCTTCAGCGGCAAGCGCCTCGCGGATACGTGTCACGAAGACCAGTGCTTTTTCGTTGTCGCCATGCACACAGATCGAATCCGGTACGATCTCGATGTCCCGTCCGTCGATCGCAGTTACTTTGTGCTCCTTCACCATGCGGATCACGCGGCTGATCGCCAGTTCTTCATCATGGATCACAGCGCCTTCCCGGCTTCTGGGCACAAGGCTTCCGTCGGGCATATAAGCTCTGTCCGCAAATACCTCTCTGGCTACAGGAAGACCGATGTCCTGAGCGGCTATAACGCTCTCGCTCCCTGCAAGGCCCATGAGAATCAGCGATGAGTCAAAATCCTGTACAGCTTCTGCGATCTCCAGAGCCAGTTTGTAATCCTTGCCGGCCATGTTGTACAGCGCGCCGTGAGGCTTTACATGCTGGAGCTTTACGCCTGCTGCCTTTGCAAAAGCATAGAGCGCGCCCAGCTGATAAGTCACATACGCCGCTGCTTCCTTGGGCGATACATTCATGTTTCTGCGGCCAAAGCCCATCAGATCCGGATAGCCCGGATGAGCACCGATGCCGATGCCGGCTTCTTTGGCCATAGCCACGGTCTTCTGCATCACCATGGGGTCTGAGGCGTGGTAACCGCACGCGATATTGCAGGAGGAGATCATCGGGATCACCTTGTCATCCATACCTATCTTATAAGCGCCGAAACTTTCTCCCAGATCACAATTCAGATCAACTTTTATCATATTGTCATCTCCATTCTGTATCTGACCGATTTTTTGGAACCAATTCTGTATCCGTTTTATTCCTTCAGATCTACATTCTTCACATCGAGGATCAGCATGTGCCCGGGCGCGTGAGTGATCGCGAAATCAGGCTTCACGTTCATCACCACTGACTGAGGCGTCACGCCGCAGGGCCAGAACATTGTAACTTCTCCTTCTTTGATCTCTACGGGATCTCCGAATTCAGGATGGTTGATGTCCTTAATTCCGATCACGGAAGGATCGCCGATGTGGATCGGGCTTCCGTGCACCTTGGGAAGCTGCGCGGTGACCGTAACGGCCTTTACTACCTGCTGCGGAGGCACAGGGCGCATGGAGACGACCATTTTTCCGGAGAAGACGCCGGCCGGAACCGTGTCGATCCCGGTGATGTACATGGGAACATTGCGGCCCATGGTGTTGTGGCGCATCTCGATGCCGGCTTCGATCATCTCGGATTCAAAGCTGAAAGAGCATCCGATGAGGAATCCCACCAGGTCATCGCTCCAGAACTGCTCCACATCCGTGTATTCGCCGGTGCAGACACCTTTCTCGTAGATCCTGTATTTGGGGAAATCCTTGGCTATATCGCAATCTTTTGCCACAAATTTAGTGAAGCGGCTGCCTGTGTCGAGAACTTCCAGCACAGGGCAGGCCTTCGGATTGCGCTGGGCGAACAGCAGGAAATCGTAAGCGTGCTCCTTGCGGAGAATGATAAGGTTCGCCTGGGCGTAGCCGGGGCAGAGACCGCTGGTGGGCTCTGTGAACTTGCCCTCGCGGATCAAATGCCGCATCTGTACAGGTGTCAAATCCTTATAATCACTGATCATCTGTTATTACCTCCCTTTCGTTTCCATTCTCTCCGTTTCCAGGCCTTTTTGGTCCAGCCGGAGCGGGAACTGCCGCTGCTGCTTCCGTCCGCCCTAAGGCCAAGTGCCTTAAAGCCCGCAGGTGTGCTCTTCTCCAGGATCTTGCAGTGTTCTTTCCACTTCCAGCTCGCCTCCCGCATCAGGGCCTGCGCCTCCTGTACCGTGCATCTTTCAAACTGCACCTTCTGTCCCGGGCGCAGCTGCGCGAACAGGGGGATGTCGACGTTGATCACGGACGCTATTTTGGCGTATCCGCCCGTGGTCTGCCTGTCCGCCATCATCACGATGGGCTCTCCGGCACCGGAGATCTGGACGCTTCCGTTTACGATCCCGTCGGACAAAATATCGTAGCCGTCAACGGCTTCGACCTTAGGTCCTGTCAGCCTGTATCCCATGCGGTCACTTTGGGCAGTGATCACATAGGAGTTCTCATAGAAAGTCTGAATTCCCTTTTCTGTGAACATATCCTCCTGAGGACCGGGGATCACGCGCACCTTGGTGATATCCGGATCATCGGGGGATACGAGCCTGCGCGCAGGCACCCATCGCCAGGAGAAGTCTCTCCGGCCGTTCTCGGGGTGGCGCAGCGCGATCTCGTCGCCTGCCATAAGGGCCCGCCCATGGAATCCGCCGATCCCGCAGCGCAGGTTTGTGCTGCGGCTTCCCATTACCATGGGAATGTCCAGGCCGCCGCCCACGGCGACAGATCCGTAGATTCCGACTTTTCCTGTCAATACTTTTACAGTAATTCCCGCCGGCACGCGCACTGCCTTGTTGGCAGGATACACTCTGCCGCCGACGTCGATGGAAAAGTCTCCGCCGCACACGGCGAGATTCACTGTCTCGTCAAACTTCAGCACCGGACCGATCAGGCAGAATTCCAACACTGCCTCCGAATCCTTGTTTCCGACAAGCACATTGGCCATCCTGGAAGCAACTCTGTCCATGAAACCGCTCGGCGCGAAGCCGCTGTTCTGATATCCCAGCCTTCCTTTGTCCTGGATCGTCGTACGGGGGCCGGGGCTGATCACATGCATTGCCATAGTCTTTTATGTCACCCCTCTCTGATCCATTCGTACTCATAGGTTCCGTCTTCCACCTTTGCCCGGATTTCCTTAAACTGCTGCTCAGTAATCGGGACAAAACGGATAAACTCACCTGCTTCATAGAGGATCGGCTTTTCCCTCTCATGGTCATACAGTTCCAGCGGTGTACGGCCGATGATCTGCCATCCGCCCGGAGAGACCAGAGGGTAGATCCCGGTCTGATTGGCCGCGATGCCTACCGAGCCCTTTTCCAGGCGCTCTCTGGGGTTCTTAAGCCTGGGCGTGCTTATTGACTGGTCCATTCCGCCAAGATAGACAAATCCCGGCATGAATCCAAGCATATAGATCAGGTAGTCCACCGCGCTGTGTCTTCTTATGACCTCCTCTTCGGAGATTCCCGCGTGCTCCGCCACAAACGGCAGATCCGGTCCGAATTCTCCTCCGTAGCACACCGGGATCACAATAGTCTTCTTCTTTAAACTATCGCTTCCCAGATCCATCTGCGACAGTTCCAACTCGATCCTCTCGGCAAGCTCGTCGTATCCGATAGTTACGGGACGATAATGGACCATGAGCGTCGCATAGGTCTGAACGTACTCATTGACGCCCTTGATATTTTTCTTTGTGAGATATTTTCTGGCGACCCGCACGATCCTGCTGATCTCCGGGTCGATACTGTTTCCGAAAATGATCGTCAGCGCAGAATCTCCCACCGGCAGTATTTTGTAATCCATGTAGTTTCCTTTATGTGTGAAAAACGGACTTGACCCGTAGCAAATACGCTGCGGGTCAATAGTTCCAATATAGTCAGATATTTGCAGATA
>DJXS01000052.1:5847-11166 GCA_002448395.1 Lachnospiraceae bacterium UBA6998
GCGATGAAGATGAAGATCGCGATAACGATCACGACCAGAACGTTGAACCAGGTCTTGTTCTTGTATTCCTTCATGATGGCGGCGTCATTGGCCACGATCAGAAGAAGGATTCCTGTTACAGGAAGAAGAATAGCGTTGGCAGCCTGTGCGAACAGGATGATCTGTGTCGGGCTTGCACCCAGTGTGCAGGTTGCGAAAACACCAAAAGCAAGAACGATGATCCAGAATACTTTGAATCTGGTCTGCTTCATATCTTCGCCCCAGCCCAGAATTCCGGAGCTTGCGAATGCCGCTGCAAGAGGAGCTGTCAGGGTACTTGTGATACCTGCCGCGAAGAGGCCAATACCGAAGATCACGGTAGCCCAGCTGCCCAGAAGGGGAGTCAGAGCCTTAGCCATGTCAGCACCGGAAGCGATTGTTCCGCCTGATGCATGAATCGTCGCTGCCGCGCAGACGATGATCGCCATAGAGATAACTCCGCCAAGTCCGATCGAAATGATCGAGTCAAATCTGGAATTCGCAAGAGCGTCCTCTTTGTCGTCTGTCTTGCCCCACTTTGTGGAAGCGGAAGCTGCGTGCAGGTAAATATTATAAGGCACGACCGTAGTACCCATCAGGGCCGCGACTGTCATCCAGTCTCCGCCGTCCGGAACCTTGAATCCGAAGAGGCCTGCAAATACTGCGCCCCAATCGGGCTTTGCAGCAAATGCGCAGATCAGGAAAATAACACCCATCAGCACAACAAGTGCTGTGAGGATATTCTCGACGCGCTGATAGCTTCCGGAGAACAGAAGCGCGAACGCGATCACGCCAAGAACCACAGCGAGCACTATTTTGGCTGTCTGGTTGTCCGCAGCGGGGAACGCCGCCTGAATGCCGAGGATCGATCCTGTCAGGTTTCCGGTCTCATAGGCGATATTGCCGATAAAGACCGCGGCGATTACGAGGATGGAGATCAGGATCCTGGCTCCCTGACTCGTAAACTTCTCTCTCAGAGCTTCGCCGAGTCCCATTCCGGAGACAATGCCCAGACGTGCAGCCATGGACTGCATGATGATGACTGATATTATAGACAGAAGCATAGCCCACAGAAGCGTATAACCGGCTGTCGCACCTGAAATGGAGCAGGAAGTAACTGTTCCGGGTCCGATAAATGCCGCTGCAACGAGCGCGCCGGGACCCACATTTTTGATACGGGTAGCTAATTTATTCATTTCGCCCTCCTTAAGTTTTAATCAAGTCACCATTTTAAAGCGCTAAAGGGCGAAAGTCAACTTTTCCGGCGTATAATTGTATCCAATTATCCCGTTATTCCCCCTCGATCTCCAGCATGAAATTGTAATCTGCTCCCTCCAAACTGGCTCGAGCCGCCTCCATATTGGTGGAAATACGCACCTTCTGCAGGTTTTCCAGTTCCAAAACCGGCGTCAGGTCAGTGATCCCCTCATTCCAGGGAATATCCAGTTCCATAAGTTCCGGATGATTTCGGACAAACTCCGTGAACAGCTCGTTCGGATCTGCCGCGCTCTCTTTCCTGAATGAATTGTCAGCGGAGAAATTCCGTATTTCTATTCCCTCCAGATCGGAAACATAGCGCGCTGCGTCGATGCTCCCCATTCTAAGCCGGTTAAATGCCGGCACGGCAGAAAGCGGCGAGAAGTCTTCAATGTAACTCCCGCTTAAACACAGATCAAAACCGCCGTTTTCCCCGAGCGCCGCAGAATAATCGAACTCTGTGAGCGGTGACAGGTCGGTCACTTTGGTATCTGAAATATCCAGTTCGCACAGCTGTGTCAGGTTTTGTACTCCCTGAATGCTGTCAATGTTAGCGCCGTTGATCCACAATCTGTGGAGGTTCTGCAATGTAAAGACCGGAGATACATCAGACAGATTGTCA
Organism: Lachnospiraceae bacterium UBA6998; assembly: GCA_002448395.1. GTDB lineage: Bacteria > Bacillota > Clostridia > Lachnospirales > Lachnospiraceae > CAG-791. The sequence goes on from DJXS01000052.1 coordinate 7,745, forward strand.
CAGAATGAGAGTCCCAGATCGTGCAGCTCGCGTAAGTTCTGGATTCCATCCACGCTCTCCAGGGGCTGGTCCCAAAGGTTCAGGAAACGCAGACCGGTGAGCTTGTCAAAATAGTCCATGCTCTCCACAACTCCGCTGCCCCGTGTGACCTTTCTTTCTTCTCCGGTGTCAAAGTTGTGGACCGACAGTTCCGGACGATCGCCGTCTCCCCAGTTTTTCCATATTCCTTCATTCTCATCCGGATCAAACAGGACGTCTCCGGCCAGAGAGAAACGTTCAACTCTCCGCAGCAGCGCGTCGGGCAGAGTCTCCAGCTCGTCCAGGCTCAGAAGCGTGAGTCCGGACTGATCCAGTTCCCAGCCGCCCTGCGGATACTCTATGTGGTATTCCTTGAAATTTCCGGCATTGACCAGATCTTTCGCCTGCTCCTCGAGTTCCGGCGAGACGGTAATGTAGGTTCCGTGGAACCTCTCCAAGGGCTTGAGACTCTGAAGATCCTCCAGGCCCACAAACTTGAAGCTTACAGGCTCGGAATTGTCCATCTCATTCAGGAAATCCAGATTTTCAATCCCGGCGACACTATCCAGAAGGAACGTGTTTGTCCGGAAGTTCCCTTCAGCAGGCAGCGTGTATCCGCCGGTTATATCCAGAGAGTTCAGATTCATTCCTTCTATGGCGCTCCAGTCAGTCAGTCGGGGACAATTGAAGATCCTCAGGATCCCGCCGTTTGTTCCGAATCCGTTCGGACTGTCCAATCCCTCCAGGGATCTGAGCGTCTGGCAGTTGGATAAGGTCAGACCGGGCACCTGCCATCCTTCCGGAACAGATGACAGATCTGTGATCTGGCAGCGATCCAATGTGAGCTCCTGCGTCGGCTGCCGCAGCGCGGAGAGATCCACCTGATCCAGATTTCCCAGCGTCAGGTAGTTGATCCTGCTGTCTGTAAGAGCAGCATAGATCGCTCCCGCATCTGCAGAATTATCCGGATACAGCACAAGCCTGCCGATCATCCCGAATGCGCCAAGGCCGCTGTAATCGCCTGCGCTTCCACTCATACTAAACGATGACAGATTCATGCGCCCCTGGCCGATCTGCGTCAAAAAATCGAGATTGGGCAGATTAACGCCGTTCAGGTTTATGCTATCCAGCATTGTGAGATTTCCGACGAAGGACACATCCTGTATCCTGTTATCGAAATCTGCGCCGATCGAAAGATTTTTTAAGTTCCTGCACTCTCCTATAGGACTGTAATCCCCTACCATAGGACAATCTGAGATATCCAGTGTGCTGAGTCCTGCCAGAGACCCCACCGCGGAAATGTCTCTGAGCTGCCTCATACCGCTCAGCCGCAGCTCGGAGATCACGTTTTTCCCCTGAAGAAAGGACAGGTCTGCGGTAGCTGTCCCGGATATGATAACGTGAGTAAGATGTTCGCAGCCGGCAAGGCCGGACAGGTCGGCACCGTTGTCATCTCCCCCCGCGTCCAGAATAAAATCCATGAGCCCCGGAGGTGAAAAGGAAGCGAAATTCGCGGTTCTTCCGGGCAGCAGCATCAGATTCGCCTTCTGCAGTTTCGGACAATTTCCAAGCACAGAATAGTCCGCGTCGCAGCGCAGATACACTTCCTTTACCCCTGACTGCGCGATCCATGAAAGATCCCCCGGTTCACAGTCTCTGGCATAGATCTTGCTCAGCATTTCACTGCCGCTAAGATCAGGCGCGTCTGTCACCCTGGCGTTTACCATATGAATCTCTTCCAGGCGGGGCATCATAGAGAGAAAACGAAGATCATAGGAAGTCATTGTAACTTCCGATCCGTCTTCATTCCAGAACCAGCGCCCGTCTCCCTCCCCGGATTCATTCGCGAGCGAATAGGCCATGTCAGCCGCTCCGTCTCCCATCCGCTTGAAACCGTTGAACTCGTCATTCTTGTAGTATTTGAAGTGCTCGCCGATGACCGCGACACACTTGATCTGGGCCAGTTCTTCCGCCGTCAGACCCGCCGGGAGCGGATAGGCGATCTCCTCCTGTGTCTCCTCGGCCGCGGGCGCCGCCTCCTGTGCCGGAGCTCCCTGCATACTACGGACAATCATGAAAACGGCCAATGCGAGCAGGGCTGCTCCTCCTGCTATGAACGCAACGGGAAGCCTGCTCTTTTTTGCCGGAAGCGCGTCGATAATGCGGTCCGCCACGAGATCCGCGTCCCGTCCGCCCACCGGTATGATATTTCGCGCGTAGATCGCGTTCTTGATGTCATCCGGGATCGCCGCATTATCCAGCTGCAGAGGGAGCACCTTATCCCCGCCTTTTCCAACCGCGGCGAGCAGCGCGTCCGTCAGCGATTTGTCCGCATAGAAGTTTTCAGAAAGGGCCGCCAGAAGGATCTCATCCCCTTCTGGGCTGCCCTCGGAAACTTTAATCCCTTTCTCCCTGAGCGCGTCGAGAACGGGGGTAAGCACAGTTTTATCTGCCTGCGCAAATAACAGTTTCACAGATTGCCCACTCATACTATCCTCCTGTCAATTCACCAAAACTACAGAAAACCCTGCGTCTGCGCTCCACGAGAGCGGCAGCATATCCCTGCTGACAGTCACCTCCTTCAGACGCGCGAAGCCATCCAAAGATGTCAGATCTCTCACGCCTGTGTGCTCTAAATGAAGAGCTTCCAGGCTGGGAAGATCCTCCAACGACGCTATATCCTCCACTGTGCTCCCCGCGAGGCTTAACTCGTTTAAGAGCACATGCGAATTCAGATCAGAAATGCCTTTCAGAGGCTGGCATAAAAGCCCCAGTTTCTCCAGCCGCACTGCATAAGTGAGCGGAGTAAGGTCGGAGACTGTCCCCTGGATCATCGGCGCGCCGTTTACCCTGCAGACTCCGTTTTCGTCAAAAGATACCCTGTCCAGATTCTTCGTCACCATATTCCCGCAGATGTACAGCCGGTCCAGATCTGCCATCTGGCCCCGCATGATGTCCCCTTCGCTTATGCCGAGCGCGGACCTGATCGCGCGCTCCTGATCAGCATCAGGAAAAGTCACTGCGAAGAACCGCTCTGCTTCTCCCAGATCTACAACATCGGGGACCGCTTCCTCTTCTTCGGGCTCCTCCGTTTCCGGCTCCGCCTCTGCCACATTTACAACAGGCGCGGCCGGATTCCACAGTCCGCTCCTTAGCGCAAAAAGCGCTCCCGCTGACAGAAGGAAAAACACCAGCGACGCAGTAAGCCCTATCGCGCTCCACGGAATGTTCTCCGTCCGGGAGAGATGATAGCGGCGTGTGACAAAGCCGGATTTCAGAATTGCTTCCGCCCTCGCCTCCGGGCTGTCTATGACAGGGATCTCCTTTTTCCCCTCAAGGATATCCTTCCACTTTTTATCCCGCTGAGTGTCTTCCAGGTGCACTACCATACAGGGCTTTTTAAG
>DJXS01000120.1 GCA_002448395.1 Lachnospiraceae bacterium UBA6998
GAGATCCAGAACCGGATCGAGCGCTATATCATACCCGGGAGCATCCGCAGAGAACTGGGTATCAAGTCGATCGGCCGGGTTTTCCGCGACAAGGACGAACTGCCCTCTACCAGTGACCTCAATGACAACATCAAGAACGCGATCATTAACAGCGAATACCTGATCTGCATCTGTTCGCCGCGCTATATCGAGTCAATCTGGTGTCAGAAGGAAATCGAGTTCTTTCTCGAGAGCCACGACAAGCACCATATCCTGACGGTGCTCGCGGAGGGCGATCCCTACGAAGTCGTTCCGGAGATCCTGTGCAAAGAAACTGTGACAGTGAAGGACGAGAACGGTAATGATGTCAAGATCGAGGCGAAGCTGGAGCCGCTCAGCTGCGACTACAGGGGAGACCGGCACAGAGCCAGAAATGAGGAGTTTCCCAGGCTGGCCGCAGTCCTGATCGGATGCCGGTACGCGGATCTTCGTCAGAAAATGCGCAGGCGCAGGATGCGCCTCGCGGCGGCAGCGGGTGCTTTCGCGGCGGCTCTGGCAGGCTATTTTATCTGGAGTTACATCAACATTCAGAACAATTACCGCCGGTCGCTGATCAACCAGAGCCAGTATCTTGCTTCTTCGGCGCGGGCGGCGCTCAGCACCAACGACAATATTCTGGCAGCCCAGCTCTCTCTGGCAGCCCTGCCCAGCCGGGGCAATGAGCGTCCGATTGTGCCTGAGGCGGTCTATACACTTTCCCGGGCGATCGGGGCGTATCAGACCAGGCAGGTTTTGAACTTCAGAGGCGTCGCTTCCTATACACCGCAGTCCGGCGCGCTAAGCTATTTTTCTATCACGGACGACGCTCACTACATGGCAATGGTCTCTTCCGGAGGAGATGTAGAGATCTGCGACCTGACAAAAAATACCGCGCCCTATTCCATCTCGTCCTACAGCCTCTTTGGCGCCGCTGCAGACAGAACAGCCGCCTGCGGGGGCGACCGCTTTGTGCTCTACGGCGAACTTCTGGATGATCTGGCCATGATCCGCTTCAGCGACGGCGAAGTCCTCTGGCACCAGCAGTTCAAAGGGCGTTATAAAAGAGTCATGGGCCTCGGGAAAGATGGCGCCTCTCTTCTGCTGCTCACAGATAAAGAAGTGATCATCATTAATTCAGAAAACGGAGAAGTCCTGAGCCGGTGCACCATTGAAGAAGCATCGGGAGGTGGCGCGACACAGTCCTACAAATACTCCTATTCATTCAGCAACGGGAATTTCGCCAGTGCGAATGAGGAAAACGCCAGCTGCACTATCCTTTGCTCCATCGACGATGATTCTTTCTCGGAGCCGGCGTCGGGCGTTCTGACTTATTACTATAAGACCGGAAAGACGGTCTGGACGCCCTTCGGACAGGAGAACTATCAGTTTGAGGGGGTAAGCCAGGACACGGACGGCAATATCCTGCTCGCCTATGCGGAGAAAGAGACAGACTACATACTCAACAGCTACTACGGCGTTTCCTATGACAGCGGATCTGCGTTCTTTGACAAAGGCCGGGCTTCACTGGTCATGGTCAAAGAGGGAACCGGCGAGATCCTCTGGCAAAATAGTGTGGATTACACGGGTCTGAGGGAGAGAAGCTGCGGCTGCTTCGAGATCAGAACGATGCCCGGCGATGCGGAGCATCCGGCAAGAAAAGTGGTACTGGCCGCAGTTTCCAACAAGATCGTCCTCTTCGATGCAGCTGACGGCACAAAGATCAAGGACATCACACTCTCCGACTGGGTTGTCTCAGCGGACAGGCAGGAATCCTTCGAGCCGTATGCCCGTGTGAACGGAGCCAGCGGGACGCAGTACTATTTTGACAGTTTTTCCGAGGGCTACAGCGGAATGTCTTACATAGACGGCGAGGTGGACACGACCTTCTTCTACCATGCCAGAGAGACTTTTGACGGTGTTTCCCAGTTTCTCGTGCTTCAGGGGAATACGATCCGGATCTTTAAAGCCGAGCAAGGGGACAACGAGTTCGCGTTTTTCGGATTTGAGGCGCCCGAAGGGACTATCAGACATCACTATATCCTCGGCAGCCGTCTGGTCCTCATGAACGGTGACAATAAGATCTATATCTACGATATGGAGAGTGAGAAGAAACTGCACGAGATCGAGCTGGAAAGCGAAAACCATTACTCCTACATATGCAGCACCACAGATCAGTCCTGTTTCTATATGACAACGTCCGAAGACATCTACAACCGTAATTTGCTGCGTGTGGATCTGGAAGAAGGGACCTGTGAGACAGTAGACATAAGCCGGACAGATTTCCTCACCGGGAACGGCAAATGGAAATTCGACTGCTCGAACCGCGTCGTGAGCGGGGATTACATCTTCTACAGGGTTTCCAATTATAACTCCATGACCAGCTATTGGTTCCGATACTCGATGAAAGATGGCAGTATTGCCATGCTGGAGCTCCCCTACTATGAGGACCTGGATAAAAGTACTTCTGTTGTGCCAAAATGCATGTTTGCGGAGGACGGTTCGAAGGGCGTGCTCTATTTTGACAACGCTTTGTATCTGGCGGATTTCGGAAGCGGCGCGGTTACAGCGATAGACGCCAAGATCCCGGGTGTGACTTACAGCACCCGCCGTGAGTCGGACGGGATGTTCGCCTGTTACTATCAGGGCTCTCAGGAGAGCGACAGCCGGAAGGAGCTGCACGTCTACGACGCAGGCGGCAAGGCCATCTGGCAGATTGATAACCTTCCGGAGGCGGTCACCGCGATGCGTTTCTACAAAGACGTCCTTGTAGTGGCAACGGACAACTCCCGGCTATACGCTTATGACGCGCGAAGCGGAGCCAAAAAGGGTGTGGTCGAAATCGGAAGACTGCTGTATCACACGGGCATTCAGATTTACGACGGCACAGGCGGCGACCTGATCGTCGACAGCGGCTCAGGGTATCTCTACATGATAAATTATGAGCACTGGGCGCTGACCGGAGCCGTCAGCGAAGCCGTGGGCTACTGCCCTGCCCTGAAGCGAATCATCGGCAATACCGGTTCCTCGGACAACAAATACGGCTACTGCCGCTACTACTCCGTCGAAGACCTCGTGGAGAAGGGCAAAGCCTTCGTGGGCGAGCAGACTATGTCTGAGGCGGATATGGCAACTTATGGATTGAATTAAGGAGACAGGGGGCGATACCCTGTCTCCATGAATCGCACTAAAGAGGAGGATAAAATGAGTTATTTGATCAAAGACACCACCGAAGAAGAACGCCGCAAGATCGTCGAGGAATCCCTCGGCAACCTCAGCGGCGCATGTGACGGCTGTTCTCAGAGAGTGGCCGATATGTATGACGCGTATATCCGCGGCGAAATGGAACTGAAGGACATCAACATGGCGTTCAGCACGCGTTATGTGAAAGGCGCGATGGAAAGGGAGCCGCGCTCATCCTGCCCGATGTAAAACAGGGCTTGTGCCATGCGGCTTCCTTAGACTTGTGCCGGGGGCCGCATGCCATGTGACGCTCTTCACACGGTAATATCCCTGATCCAGAAGCCTGTCTTTACGAGCTTCCATCCGATTGCCACCTTGACTATCTCCATGGCCGACACCATTGCATACATCTGCACGATCGGCACCTGCGTGTAGTGTGCCAAAAAATAGGCGGCCGGAATGGACGCGATCCAGCAGAAGCAGGAGTCAAACAGGAAGGTGATCCATGTTTTGCCGCCGGAGCGGATGATGAAATAGGACGCATTGTTGTATGCGTGAAAGGGCATGAAGCAAGCCGCGACACAGATAAGCCTCGTCGCCAGCGCCCGGATCTCATCACTCGTGTTATAGATTCTGGGGAAGAAGGCGGACGCCGAGATCATCAACAAGGCTGATATCACACACAGAAATACGGAGAAAATCGTCAGCCGCCACGCCTCATCTTTGAGTTCATCCGGATGGGACTCTCCCAATTCGCCAAGTTTCTGCCCGATTATGATCGCAGTCGCCGAACCCATCGCGATGAATGCGACATTAAAGACGTTCGCCAGCGTCTGCGAGATGTTGAGGGATGAGACCACCGACAATCCCCGCACACTATAACACTGCGTGAGTGTCGCCTGGCCTCCGGACCAGAGCGCCTCATTGAGAAGGAGCGGCACGCCTTTCTTGATGCAGCTGACCGTAAGCTCCGCCGGCACATACATGCTCCGCAGCGCTCCTTCCACGAAAGGCACCCTTGCGGCATGCGTGTGCGCCCACAGCGCGATGAAAGCGAACTCCACAAATCGCGCGATCACGGTTGCCATAGCCGCACCAACGACGCCCAGCTTCGGTGCGCCAAACTTTCCAAAGATCAAAACATAGTTGCCGACAAGGTTCACTCCCACCGAGATAAAAGACGCGACCATCGGCGCGACTGTCTCCCCGTAAGATCTGATCGTCGTGTAATACACCATCGTAAGTGAAAACGGCAGAAATCCGACGCACATCACCGAGAGATACTGCAGCGCCGCGCGCATAGTTGCTTCAACGGAGCCTCCGCCGCTGTCTTCATGCAAGTAAAGGCCTATCAGCGACTCCCCAAAATTTGCAAAAACAGCGATTCCTGCTGCCACAAGCAGAACCGCCAGTATGATCTGCAGGCGGAAAGTCCGCCGGACGCCCTCGTTATCCTCTTTGCCGCAATACTGGGCCGTAAAAATACCGATTCCCGACAGCCCTCCGAAAACGCAGAGATTCCACACAAATAAGAGGGAGTTCACAATAGAAACTCCCGTCATCGGGTCCGTTCCGACCCGCCCCACCATTATATTATCCAGCATATTCACGAAGTTGGTGATCCCATTCTGAAGCATGATTGGAAGGGCGATCATCATCGTGTGCTGCACAAAATTCTTCTCAAATGTCGACTTAAGTAATCTCATATCTGTTCAATTCTTCGCCAAGGCGAATTCAATCTATATTTTCTCACTTCCGCGATCTATTCTTTCTCCCTCCCCCGGATATACGGATTCGTGAAGAACGCGATCAGCAGATGCACAGTCATCACGCACCAGATCAGCGGCTCGCACAAAATGACGGCCCTGTATCCCATCTTCGGCACAAAAATCCAGGCGAAAAGGCATTTTCCGGCAAGTTCAATAAAGCTCGAGACTAAGGGCGTGAACTTGGCGCCGAGTCCCTGCAGCGCAAGCCTTGTCTGATGCAGCACGCCGAGCACGCCTGAAAAGACTGCCGCAAATCGCACATAAGCAACCACATTTCCGATCAGCTCCGGATTCCTCGATCCCGAGATCAGTACAGCCAGCTCGTCCGCAAACAGGAACAATACCACGATCGTAAACAGACCACACACCAGATCGTAGACATAAGATTCCTTGACGCCGCGGATGATCCTCTCTCTCTGCCCCGCCCCTTTGTTCTGCGAGACGAACGTCGAGATCGCCATTCCCATCGAAATATTCGGCAGCGCGCACAGCATGAACAGTTTCCTCGCCGTCGTGTGACCCGCGATCACTGTCGCTCCCAGCCCGTTGATCCCGTATTGCAGGATCACAGACCCGAGATTGACGACCGACCCCATGAAGGCCATCGCATATCCCTGCCCGGCCAGTTCCAGGAACAGCTCCCTTCCGCAGTCAAAGTCTTCCCTGTGCGGAATGAGAATCCGCTCTTTTTTCAAAATATAGCCCGCACACAGCACCGCACTGATGCCCTGGGCAATGACGGTCGCAGTCGCAGCGCCCTGCACTCCCATTCCTGCGCCGGCCACCAGAGCAATATCAAGAAATATATTCAGGACAGAAGAAATGATCAGGAAGACCAGCGACATCGTCGAATTCCCGATTGCGCGCAAAAGCGACGAAAAAAGATTGTAGGCAAACATAACCGCAATCCCGCCGCCAATGATCCGGATGTACGCCAACGCTTCCCCGAAAATCGCTTCCGGCGTCCCTAAGATCCTCAGAAGCGGTCCCAATCCAAACAGCGACAAAACCGTCATCACCGCAACAGTACCCGCACCGATCACAAGTGAGCCCGCCACAGACTTGCGAAGCTTGCCCTCATCTCCTGCCCCGTACGCTCTGGACACAACAATACAGAGGCCGTTTCCCAGCGACTGCGCAAACATGACCATCAAGTCAAAATCGCGACATTCGCCCCAACCGCAGCCAGCGACTGCTCACCGAGATAGTGCCCCACAATTGCGGTATCCACCGCATTATAAAGTTGCTGAAATACATACGAGATCAGAATCGGCAGCATGAAGATCAGAAGATTCTTCATGATCGGGCCGCCAATCAGATCGACCGCGGTGCCTTGGCTTTTTGTTCTGTTCATATCAGGCTTCATGTGATACAGCCTCTCTTTTGTTACAAGTTGACTGCGAAAATCTCCGTATACACCCTCTTTCCATCCTTCTGCTCAGACTTCATGAGGGACACTTTTTTGACCATCATGTCTCCCTTAGGCGGAGACACCTTCTTCCAGGGGCCGCCCATGTTGCGGATGACCGTGATGTGCGGGACAAACTTCTTGCGGTCGTAGGGAATCTGCGCAGCGTCGAGCGCCGTTGTAACGTATTTGGCCAGCTTGTTCAGGCCCTGATTGCCCTTGATGCCGACCCACAGGAGATTATCAAAGACTCCCATATCCGCGAAAGCCATGCGGAAAGGCTTGCAGGAAATTGTCTGCATCGCTGTTTTGATCGCCGCGGCGTCCTTGGTCTCGCCAATGAAAGCCAGCGTGACATGCAGGTTCTGCGCCGGCACATAACTGCCCCTTACGTCGGCCTTCTTCAGCTCGTGCATAGTGCCGATCACAGATTTCTTCATCTCATCAGAAAGCATTATCGCAATAAAAAGTCTCATATGAGTTCCTCCAGTCGTCCTTCTCCTTGACGGAGCAGCCTGCTTCACCACTGTTCTTATATCCAAGCATATCCGGATCATCGTGCACATTGAAACGAAGAACCGAATTGCCGGTGATCATTACAGACTCCTGGCGGAAAGCCTTGCACACTTCTTTGGCAATTTTATAAACCACCATCTGAGGCGTTCCAATGAGCGTGATCAGAAGCGTGTTTTCGTCCACCCAGCTGCCGTCATTGTGGAAATATCCACCCTCGATCACCTGCAGCGAAAAAGGCGACTTATGATTCCTGCAAATATTCTTCAGCGCCTCTTTGTAGGTTTCCGTATCGTGAATCTGTTCATGACTGTCCCTGTCACACAATCCAACATATATCCTTGATTCGATCATCTTTCATTCTCCCGTCAAAAAAGCGGCCACACTATCCTGAAACTCCCTGTAGCAGTTCTTCTCGTACAAAACAATGTGCGACCCGCCCGGAATCACCTTCAGTTCCGATCCATCGGGCAGCAGGTCCGTCGATGTTTTGACCAGGTCCATATTCAGATAGGGATCCTTGTCACCGCATATGACCAGCGTCGGCACTGTGATCTTCGTGAGATCGATCAAAACATTGTCCTCACTGACAAGCGCATCCTTCCTCCATGCGTTCGGGCTTGAGTCCCCGTCATAGTGCCAGCAGCTCGAGCAAAACATCTCAATGAGCACCGGATCAGTCACCTCCAGGTCAAAGCTTCCGTCCTCCTTGGTCTGGAAGTCCTCCGCCGCTCCGGCCCAGTCATTATGGTTGAAAGGCTCCGTAATCTCTGCCTCCCCAATTCCCGACAAAATCGGCGCATATAACACCAGCTTGTCCAAATGCTCCGGGTACTCAGCCGCGTAAAGCCCGGTCGTCATAGTCCCCCAGCTCCAGCCAAGCAAGTCAATCTTATCCATTCCGGTCTCATTCGAAATCAATTCCATCGCAGCCCGGATATCCTCCGCCGCATACGCCGTATCCGGCATCAGGCCGTCTTCAACCTTACCCGACTGCCCATACCCTGCGACGTCCAGCCTCCAGACCGCATACCCTTCGCGCGCCAGCCGCCTCACCAGACTATAATCCTCGTAGTTGATGTCAAACTCATGTGAGGAGTAAGTTGAGCCGTGCATCAGAAGAATGTTGTCCTTCGACTCCGTGCCGTCCTCCTTCATGCAGTCCAGATGAAGCGGAATTCCGTTTCGTTCCAGAGGATATTCTGTGTAGGTGTAGGTGTAGGTGGGTTGATCTGGTGCCTTTTGTTCTGCTGCCGGCTGGTCAGTTGCTGGCTGTGCTGTTGTTGCCTGCTCGGCAGTTCGCTGCTCTGCGTGCGGCTGTGCCGCAGTTTGCTGCTCTGCGGGCGGCTGTGCCGCAGTTTGCTGCTCTGCGGGCGGCTGTGCCGCCCCGGCACCTGCCTTTGCACACCCTGTTGCCAAAAACGCACATAGCATTAGACTGATTGTGACTCGTATTCTCTTGTTCATGCTATTTTCCCTTATGCTTGCTGCTGTTTAATTGGTTTCTGCCCTTTGAGTGCCCCTGTACTACCTCTATCGGCACTTTAACGGCAATATTCCTGTTTTGATCTATTTCTGCCCTTTAAGTGCCCCTCAGCTACCTCCAGCGC
>DJXS01000121.1 GCA_002448395.1 Lachnospiraceae bacterium UBA6998
TGAGCAAGACTTTCTTCGACAGCATTCTTGAAGCTGAGAAGAAGGCACACGGCTATGTATATGACACAGAACTGAAGGCAGAGGATCTTCAGAATGTCATTGCCAAGTACAAAGAGATCTATGCTGAGAAGATGGGCGAGGAGTTCCCTCAGGATCCCAAGGTACAGCTGATGGAAGCCATCAAGGCTGTTTTCCGTTCCTGGGACAATCCCAGAGCTAACTACTACAGAATGATGAACGATATCCCTTATGAGTGGGGTACCGCTGTCAACGTTCAGTCCATGGTATTCGGCAACATGGGCAATACTTCCGGTACCGGCGTTGCGTTCACACGTAACCCTGCAACCGGTGCGAAGGGTATTTTCGGTGAGTATCTGATCAACGCACAGGGCGAAGACGTCGTCGCGGGTATCCGTACTCCTCAGCCGATCACACAGCTTGAGAAGGATCTTCCCGAGTGCTACAAGCAGTTCATCGCTATCGCTGACAGACTTGAGAAGCACTATCGCGACATGCAGGATATGGAGTTCACCATTGAGGAAGGCAAGCTGTACTTCCTGCAGACCAGAAACGGCAAGAGAACCGCACAGGCTGCTATCCAGGTTGCGTGCGATCTGGTAGATGAAGGCATGATCACTCCTCAGGAAGCAGTTCTTCGTATCGAGGCCAAGAGCCTTGACCAGCTGCTGCACCCTGCGTTTGATGCTGCCGCACTTAAGAACGGCAAGCAGATCGGCGAGGCGCTTCCCGCTTCTCCCGGCGCTGCTGCAGGCCGCATCTATTTCAACGCTGACGACGCTGTAGCAGCACACGCTGCAGGCAGCAGAGTCATCCTGGTCCGTCAGGAGACATCCCCCGAGGATATCGAGGGTATGCACGCTGCAGAGGGCGTTCTGACCATGCGCGGCGGCATGACCTCCCACGCGGCAGTTGTCGCTCGCGGCATGGGCACTTGCTGCGTATCCGGCTGCGGCGACCTCAAGGTTCATGAAGAAGATAAGTTCATCGAGCTGGGCGGCTACACCATCAAGGAAGGCGAGTACATCTCCCTTGACGGCTCCACCGGCAAGATCTATCTTGGCGATATCCCGACAGTTGAGGCATCCATTTCCGGCAACTTCGAGAGAATCATGAACTGGGCGGACCAGTTCAGAAGACTGAAAGTCAGAACCAACGCCGACACACCTGAGGATGCTGCAAACGCAGTCCGCATGGGCGCTGAAGGTATCGGTCTTACAAGAACCGAGCACATGTTCTTCAATCCTGAGAGAATCCCGAAGATCCGCAAGATGATCCTCTCCGATACAGTCGAAGAGAGAGAAGCGGCTCTGAACGAACTGATTCCTTTCCAGAAGGGCGACTTCAAGGGCATTTACAAGGCTATGGAAGGCAGACCGGTCACTATCCGTTTCCTGGATCCGCCGCTTCATGAGTTCGTTCCTACAACAGAAGAGGACATCAAGGAACTCGCCGATGAGATGGGCCTGTCCGTAGAAGTAGTCAAGGCTCGCTGCGACTCCCTGCACGAGTTCAACCCGATGATGGGTCACCGCGGCTGCCGTCTGGCTGTCACATTCCCTGAGATCGCTAAGATGCAGACCAGAGCTGTCATGGAAGCTGCGATCGAAGTCAATGCTGAGGAAGGCTATGACATCATCCCCGAGATCATGGTTCCCCTGGTAGGCGACAAGAAAGAGCTCGCGTTCGTCAAGAAGACCATCGTCGAGACCGCTGAAGAAGTCAAGAAGGAGAAAGGCTCCGACATCGAGTACCACATCGGTACAATGATCGAGATCCCCAGAGCAGCTCTTATGGCTGACGAGATCGCAGAGGAAGCTCAGTTCTTCAGCTTCGGCACAAACGACCTGACTCAGATGACATTCGGCTTCTCCCGTGATGACGCAGGCAAGTTCCTGACCGACTACTACAAGAGCAAGATCTATGAGTCTGATCCTTTCGCACACCTCGACCAGAACGGCGTTGGCCAGCTGATCCAGATGGCTGCTGATAAGGGCCGCAAGGTACGTCCCGACATCAAGCTCGGCATCTGCGGTGAGCACGGCGGCGATCCCGCTTCCATCGAGTTCTGCAACAAGGTCGGCCTGACCTATGTTTCCTGCTCACCTTTCCGTGTACCGATCGCAAGACTGGCAGCTGCCCAGGCGGCGATCACGAACGGCGATGTGAAGTAATAACAAAACCGGATACTTTAAAAGGGACTGCCGTTCGCGGCAGTCCCTTTTTTAAAGAAATTTGTTAATAAAATATAAAGTTATCCGGTCAGGCGAGTCCTTTCCATGTGACGCCGTAAACCTGCTCCATAACCTTGCGGACTTCGTCCATCATATGCTGACACGCTTCGCTCTCGGTTGCGAACTGCATGAGGCCGATCTTCTTCTTCTTCTCACTGAAGTATACTTCCCAGCTGTCCTGCTTGTTCTTTCCCATGCAGATCCTTCCGCCGTGGGAACCGCCCTTGAGGTTATATAAACGAGAAGGAACAAGATGTTCTTTGAAGAATGCTTTAAGCTCTTTTACAGTCATGAGTCTCCTCCTTTTATTGAAAATCATTATAAGTAGTTTTGAAAACTACTTATAATATAGCACCGGGAGTCAAAGCTTTCAATACGCATCACGATTTTTTCATGTATAAATAAAATATTAAATATGAAAAAACGGGATGAGTGAGTAAATGCAAGAATATGAGAGAAATAATAAGATATTAAGAGATATATGCTGTTTTTGCGGCGATTAATTCGGTTGCAAACAAAAGGGGATAAAACTATTATACCAACTAGAGTTAGCACTCGACATGAATGAGTGCTAACAACCAATTGCTGAATATGTAAATGGATCATTCACGCATGATAAGGAGGCGTAAAACATGAAGTTAGTACCTTTAGGAGACAGAGTCGTACTCAAACAGCTTGAGGCGGAGCAGACAACAAAGTCCGGCATTGTTCTTCCCGGACAGGAGAAAGAAAAACCCCAGCAGGCGGAAGTCATCGCTGTCGGCCCTGGCGGAGTTGTTGACGGCAAAGAGATCAAGATGGAAGTTAAGGCCGGCGACAAGGTCATCTATTCCAAGTATGCGGGAACAGAAGTCAAGCTCGAGGATGAGAAGTTCATCATCGTCAAGCAGAATGACATTCTGGCAGTGATCGAATAAATCATACAGACTATATTTTGAAACTTAGAAAAGAGGTAATATTATGGCAAAAGATCTCAAACACGGCACAGACGCCAGAGTGGCAATGGCAGCCGGAATCAACAAACTTGCAGATACAGTAAAGATCACACTGGGCCCCAAGGGCAGAAATGTTGTCCTTGATAAGTCCTACGGCGCACCTACGATCACTAACGACGGCGTTACGATCGCTAAAGAGATCGAACTCGAGGATAATTTCGAGAACATGGGCGCACAGCTGGTCAAGGAAGTTGCCACCAAGACAAACGACGTGGCAGGCGACGGCACGACCACAGCTACAGTCCTTGCACAGGCTATGATCAACGAAGGTATGAAGAACCTGGCAGCAGGCGCAAACCCGATCGTCCTCAGAAAGGGGATGAAGAAAGCCACTGACGCCGCTGTCGAGGCAATTAAGAATATGAGCACGCCCGTAAATGGCAAGGCTCACATTGAAAACGTAGCTACTATCTCTTCCGGCGACTCTGAGGTCGGCAAGATGGTCGCGGACGCAATGGAGAAAGTCTCCAAGGACGGCGTTATTACCATCGAGGAGTCCAAGACAATGCTCACTGAGCTGGACCTTGTCGAAGGCATGCAGTTCGACAGAGGCTACATCAGCGCATATATGGCAACCGATATGGACAAGATGGAAGCGGTCCTGGACGATCCTTTCATCCTGATCACAGACAAGAAGATCTCCACGATCCAGGATATCCTTCCTCTTCTTGAGCAGATCGTCAAGATGGGCGCGAAGCTCCTGATCATCGCTGAGGATGTCGAGGGCGAGGCTCTCACAACTCTGATCGTCAACAAGCTGCGCGGCACTTTCAGCGTAGTTGCTGTCAAGGCTCCCGGCTATGGCGACAGAAGGAAAGCAATGCTTGAGGATATCGCGATCCTGACAGGCGGCACAGTTATCAGCTCCGACCTTGGCCTTGAGCTCAAGGATGCCACCATTGACCAGCTCGGCCGCGCCAAGAGCGTCAAGGTTGAGAAGGAAAATACAGTCATCGTTGACGGCCTCGGCGATAAGAAAGCTCTTGCTTCCCGCGTCGCTCAGATCAAGAAACAGATCGAAGAGACCAAGTCCGATTTCGACAGAGAGAAGCTCCAGGAGCGTCTGGCCAAGCTCGCGGGCGGCGTAGCGGTAATCCGTGTAGGCGCAGCCACCGAGACTGAGATGAAAGAGGCAAAATATCGCATGGAGGATGCTCTGAACGCTACCCGCGCGGCAGTGGAAGAGGGTATCATCCCCGGCGGCGGAAGCGCGTACATCCATGCATCCAAGGCTGTCGAGAAGGCAGTTGAGAACCTCGAGGGAGATGAGAAGACAGGCGCCCAGATCGTTCTGAAAGCTCTGGAAGCTCCCCTTAACCAGATCGCTGAGAACGCCGGCCTTAACGGCGCTGTCATCGTAAACAAGGTCAAGGAGTCCGAAGAGGGAATCGGCTTTGACGCATATACCGAGAAGTATGTGAACATGATCGAAGACGGTATCCTGGATCCCGCAAAGGTTTCCAGAAGCGCTCTGCAGAACGCTACTTCCGTAGCTTCCAGCTTCCTTACAACAGAAGCTGCCGTAGCTACGATCAAGGAGCCCCTTCCTCCTATGCCCGCAGGCGGCGCAGGGATGATGTGATAATAAACCAGCACCCCGAAAAAATGAAATAAAAAAGGCCAGGTGAGCTTGTTCACCTGGCCTTTTTATTTCATTTTTTCGGGGCGGCCAAGACGCGGAGCGTCTCTGGCCGCCCACAGTCCGGAATGCGAAGCATTTCGGACTTGGGTGCTGGCTTATTATCACATCCATCTCTTATCCAACCTGCGAAGCATTTCGGACTTGGGTGCTGGCTTATTATCACATCCATCTCTTATCCAGCCCGCGAAGCATTCCTGAAGTAATCTGTCAATTTTATTTGACGGACTTGTCAAATAATCTTATAATGGCAGTACTTTATTAAAAGTTTATAAAAAACTGAAAGGATCAGATCGCGAATATGGCCGATACCATCGTCAAAAAGGGCTTCGAAGAATTTGACAGAGGCACTATAGAGAATATCGCAGAGTATTTAAGTCCGGAAGAACTCTATTCGGATGTTATTGAGCGTGTCAGAAAATATCATCCCTCAGACGACATATCACTGATCGAGAAGGGCTATGAAGTCGCGAAGAAAGCCCATGAGGGGCAGAAGCGCAAATCCGGAGAACCGTACATCATCCATCCGCTCTATGTGGCTCTGATCCTGGCAGATCTGGAACTGGATAAGGAGACGATCACAGCAGGTCTCCTTCACGATGTTGTTGAAGATACGATCATGACCAAGGCGGAGATCGAGGAGCAGTTCGGCTCTGACGTCGCTCTTTTGGTGGATGGCGTTACCAAACTGGAGAAACTTAAGCTTTCCGGCGACTATCAGGACAAGACCCAGGTCCAGCAGGAGGAGCAGGCGAGAAATCTGCGCAAGATGTTCCTGGCCATGGCCAAGGATATCCGTGTTATTCTGATCAAGCTGGCAGACCGTCTCCACAATATGCGGACACTCGGACACATGCCTCCGGAGAAGCAGATCCGCATTGCCCAGGAGACCCTGGATATTTATTCGCCCATCGCGTCCAGACTCGGAATTTCCATGATCAAGGTGGAACTGGACGATCTTTCCCTCAAATATCTCAAACCCGACGTTTACTATGATCTCGTAGAGAAAGTCGCGCAGCGCAAATCCGAAAGGGAGCGGTATGTGCAGGAGATCGCGGTCGAAGTCGCCGAGCACATCAAGGAAGCCGGCATCGAAGGCAAGGTAGACGGCCGCGTCAAACACTTTTTCAGTATATATAAGAAAATGGTGAACCAGGGGAAATCCCTGGATCAGATATATGATCTGTTTGCGGTCAGGATCATTGTGAATTCAGTGAAGGACTGCTATGCGGCTCTGGGCATCATCCATGAGATGTATAAGCCGATCCCCGGCAGGTTTAAGGACTACATCGCAATGCCCAAGCCCAACATGTACCAGTCTCTGCACACAACTCTGATCGGTCCCACCGGTCAGCCTTTTGAGATCCAGATCCGCACATTCGCAATGCACAGAGCTGCCGAATACGGTATCGCGGCCCACTGGAAATATAAGGAACAATCCGACGGCAAGAAGGTCGAGAACAAGGAAGAGGAGAAACTGACCTGGCTCAGGCAGATCCTGGAGTGGCAGCGGGACATGTCGGACAACAAGGAATTCATGGATCTGCTAAAGAGCGATCTGGATCTGTTCTCCGACAGCGTATACTGTTTTACACCCAGAGGAGAGGTCAAGAACCTTCCGGCGGGATCGACGCCCATTGACTTCGCCTACTCTATTCACTCCGCTGTGGGCAACCGCATGATAGGAGCAAGAGTAAACGGCAGGATCGTCAATATTGATTATCAGATCAGAAACGGCGACCGGATCGAGATCATCACATCCCAGAACTCCAAGGGCCCCAGCCCTGACTGGCTCGGTATCGCGAGGAGCGCCTCGACGCGCAACAAGATCAACCAGTGGTTCAGGCGGGAGATGAAGGAAGAGAACATAAACAGAGGAAGAGAGCTCATGCTCTCATACTGTAAATCCAAAGGTTATGTTCTTTCGGACCTGCTCAAACCGGAGTATAAAGAAGCAGTACTGAGAAAATACGGATTCAGGGAGTGGGACGCAGTTCTTGCGGCGATCGGCCACGGCGGCATCAGAGAAGGACAGGTCGTCAACAAACTTCATGAACTCTACGAAGAGGATCATAAGAAGCAGATCACAGATGAGGAAGTGCTCAAGGAAATCGCCGAGCACAAGCCGCACATGCACAGTAAGGGACAGAGTTCCATTATTGTCAAGGGTATCCACGATGTGGCTGTTAGATTCTCCAAATGCTGCAATCCCGTTCCGGGAGATGAGATCGTCGGCTTTGTTACAAGGGGCCGCGGCGTATCGATCCACAGAGCGGACTGCGTCAATGTCATCAATCTTGACGAAGAGAATAAGGGAAGGGTCATCGAGGCCTCCTGGGTAGACGGCGCGGAGGATGAGAAGGAAGCAGGATTTGTCTGTGAGATCAATATATACGCCAACGACAGAGCGGGACTTCTCAACGATGTGACAAGAAACTTCTCAGAGAGAGATATCAATATACTGAAAGTCAACACCATGACCAGCAAGCACGGGATCGCGACACTGACCATCAGCTTCGAGGTCAAGAGCGCCAAAGAGCTGCAGGAGATCTGCGGCAAACTCCAGAATATCCGCGGAGTGCAGGCTGTAAAGAGAACGAACGGCTGACAAGGCCGCCGGAGGGGATCAATGAAGAAAATAGTGATCGGAAGCTATATGGTCGGCATGGTCCAGACCAACGTTTATTATCTTCACAGAGAAGGAGAGTCTGCGGCGATCATATTTGATCCGGCTGATTACGGACGGGAGATCTATGAAGCGCTTACTAAGCAGGGTCTTGAGATCAAGGCGATCTTTCTTACGCACGGTCATTTTGACCACATAAGCGGCGTAAAAGCCCTCAAGGCAGCGTGCGGAGCGCCTGTCTATGCCAGCGCGCTTGAGAGAGACCTGCTGGAGGACTCTCAGCTCAACGGTTCTGCTGATATCGGAAGACCGGTCACAGTTACAGCTGACCGCTATCTGATCGACGGCGAGAGCGTTACCGAGGCCGGCATGACAATGCGTGTGATCTCAACACCGGGACACACAGAAGGCGGCTGCTGTTACTATTTTGACGCCGAGGAAACCGGCGGAGCACCGATGCTCATAAGCGGCGATACTCTCTTTGAGCAGTCTGTGGGAAGAACGGATCTGCCTACCGGCGATATGCAGGATCTGGTGGAGTCGATCCGCACAAAACTCTATGTCCTTCCCGATGAGACAGAAGTCTATTGCGGACACGGAGGAAGCACGAGCATCGGATACGAGAAGAAATATAACTATTTCGTGCACGGGTGATCCCTGTGCGCGTAAATGACTGATTGGAAACAAATGATCGCTGTAGAAAATATAGAATTATATAGATACGAAATACACTCTCTCCTGAAAGCTTTTTACCCTCAGGAGACAGTCAAGGTATTTGTCGGTGAGCCGGATGTGGGGAAGTATCCTGACCCGGCTTTTCTGCGTGCAGAATTTTCAGATGGCAGTATCGAGATGGAACTTCTGCCGGAAGGAGCTCCGGATCAGGAGGCGCATGTTCCGCTCACAAGAAGGATCGAAGCGCCCGAAGGCGTATCCTTTGGCACAAAGAGCCCTGCCTGCAAGAACGCGGCCAAGCATATGCTGTATGAGATGCTCTCGGAATACACCGGGACAACTCTGCCCTGGGGAGAACTCATCGGAATCAGACCCACCAAGATCGCCATGGGAAGGCTCAGAGACGGGGATACTCCCGAGGAAGCAGCTCTGTATATGCAGAGGGAGCATCTTGTGAGCCGCGAGAAGGCGGAACTGGCAGCTGAGATCGCAGAGCGCGAGAGAAGAATCCTCTCAGGTATTCACTATGAAAACGGATACAGTCTCTACGTGGGGATTCCTTTCTGTCCCACAACCTGCCTGTACTGCTCTTTCACATCGTTCCCGCTTACTTCCTGGAAAAACAGGGTAGACGAATACCTTGACGCCCTTGAGAGGGAAATGGAGGCCTCAGCGCCCCTGATGAAAGGCAAAATATTGGATACGCTCTACATTGGCGGCGGAACACCCACTACTTTAGAGCCTTCTCAATCGAGGAGGCTGATCAGTATGATCAGACAGTATTTTGACCTGTCAGCTCTGCAGGAGTTCACGGTGGAAGCCGGAAGACCGGACAGCATCGACGCGGAAAAGCTTGCGGTCCTCAGGGAATGCGGAGTCGGCAGGATCAGTGTCAATCCCCAGACAATGAGAGACAGCACTCTGAAACTGATCGGAAGACAGCACAGCGCCGCGCAGACGGAAGCAGCCTTCAGACTCGCCAGAGAAGCGGGATTCGACAATATCAATATGGATATTATTCTGGGACTTCCCGGCGAGACATGTGAAGACGTGCAGTATACGATCGACCGGATAAAGGAACTGGGGCCGGATGATCTCACTGTTCATTCCCTTGCGATCAAGCGGGCGTCGAAGCTGCAGAAATGGATCGAGAAGAACGGTTTTTCATCGATCAACAACACGGACGAGAGCATGAAGATCGCCGCAAGGGGAGCGGCGGACATGGGAATGACCCCCTATTATCTATACAGGCAGAAAAACATGTCGGGGAATTTTGAAAATGTGGGCTATGCCAAAGAGGGCAAGGCAGGAATCTACAATATTCTCATAATGGAAGAGAAACAGTCCATTCTGGCCCTGGGAGCAGGCAGCATTTCCAAAGGAGTATTTCCGGGCGGTCGGATCGAGAGATGCGACGACGCCAAGGAAGCAGCCATCTATATCGATCACATAGAAGAGATGATCGAAAGGAAAAGAAAACTCTTCGGAGATCAAAACAGTCTTGCAAACCAAGGTGAAATTGTGTTATAGTACCCGAAGTTTGTCGATATTATTCGATATTATTTGACAAAATAATCGATATAATGAAGAATTGTGTGACGATTCGGGACAGACAAAAAATTGATGCATAAGAGGTAGAAATGGCAGCAGCACGTAAGCGCAAACACAATCTGGTAATTGTGGAGTCCCCGGCAAAGGTCAAGACCATCAAGAAGTTTCTTGGAAGCAACTATGATGTGGCGGCAAGTTACGGACACGTAAGGGACCTTCCCAAGAGCAGAATGGGAATCGATGTCGATCACGATTACGAGCCGAAATATATAACGATCCGGGGCAAGGGAGAACTTCTGGCCGAGCTCAGGAAAAAGGTGAAAAAGGCCGACCGCATATATCTTGCGACGGACCCTGACCGGGAAGGAGAAGCGATCTCCTGGCATCTCGTCGCGGCTCTTCGGCTTGACGAGATGAAGGACAAGGAAGTCTACAGGATCACCTTCAACGAGATCACCAAAAAGGCAGTCACGGAATCCCTGAAGAATCCGCGGAGCATCGATATCAATCTTGTGGACGCGCAGCAGACCAGAAGAATCCTGGACAGAGTCGTGGGATATAAGATCTCGCCTCTTCTGTGGGCTAAGGTCAAGAGAGGCCTGTCGGCTGGAAGAGTTCAGTCTGTGGCCCTTCGCATGATCGGGGACAGAGAGGAAGAGATCAACGCGTTTATCCCTCAGGAATACTGGACACTGGACGCACTGCTCACAGCGGACGGCGCTTCGGAGCCTTTCACAGTCCACTATTACGGCAGGACGTCTCAGGATGCAAAGCCCGTGAAACAGGAACTGGAGAACGAGGCTCAGGTAAAAGAGATCACAGAGGCGCTTGAGAATGCGCATTTCGAAGTCGCCGAGGTGAAGAAGTCTGAGCGCAGCAGAAAATCGCCGCTGCCCTTTACCACATCGACACTGCAGCAGGAAGCAAGCCGCGCGTTGAATTTCTCAACCCAGAAAACGATGAGAGTCGCTCAGCAGCTCTATGAGGGTGTTGAGATCAAGGGAAGCGGAACGGTAGCGCTGATCACTTATCTGAGAACGGACAGCACCCGTGTCTCGGATGAGGCGCAGGCTATGGCATCCGATTACATCACAGAGCACTATGGCGCGGAGTATCTTCTCGTGAAAGAGAAGAACGGAAAGAACGAAAGCAAGATTCAGGACGCGCACGAAGCTATACGTCCTACGGATCTGGGGAATCTTCCCTCTGCCATCAAGGATTCACTCTCCAGAGACCAGTATCGTCTGTATAATCTGATCTGGAAGAGATTTCTTGCCAGCCGCATGAGCGCTGCGAGATACGAGAATACGCAGGTACGGATCGCGGCGGACCAGAGCTATATTTTTACGGCGTCCACATCAAGACTTCTCTTTGACGGTTATCAGTGCGTATACAATCAGGAGGAGAATGAGGATAAGGGCGAGAAACTGTCCGTCAATCTCAGCAGAGACAGCGAACTCTCACTCGAGAGATTCGATCCCAGACAGCACTTTACGCAGCCGGCGCCGCATTACACGGAGGCTTCTCTCGTAAAGGCTCTGGAAGAGCAGGGAATTGGACGTCCCAGTACCTATGCGCCTACGATCACAACGATCCTCGCAAGACACTATATTGTCAAAGAGGACAAGAACCTTTACATGACGGAACTTGGCGAAGTCGTCAATTCCATGATGAAGCGCGCATTTCCATCCATTGTGGATCCCGCCTTTACAGCCCAGCTCGAGGGACTGCTTGACGGAGTTGCGGACGGCAACGTGAAATGGAAGACGGTCATTGAGAACTTCTACCCGGATCTCGATGAAGCGGTAAGCCAGGCGGAACTGGATCTGGAGAAAGTAAAGATCGCGGACGAAGAGACCGACGAGGTCTGCGAGAACTGCGGCAGACATATGGTGATCAAATACGGACCGCACGGAAAATTCCTTGCCTGTCCCGGATTCCCGGAGTGCCACAATACCAAGCCTTATTACGAAAAGATCGGTGTGGCCTGCCCGAAATGCGGGAAGGACATTGTTGTCAGAAAGACCAAGAAGGGCCGTAAATATTACGGATGCATGGGAAATCCCGAGTGCGACTTTATGAGCTGGCAGAAGCCTTCGGACAAAAAATGCCCCAGGTGCGGCGGGATGATGCTTGAGAAGGGAAACAAACTGGTCTGCGAAGACAGAGAATGCGGGTATATGGAGAACAGGCCCGAAGAGTGATCGCAGCCGCGAGGAGCGGCTTTATATGAGAATATGGAAAGGGCAGGTGGAGAATTGAACAGATCGGCTATGATCGGCAATGTAAAACTGCTGGATAATACAAGAAAAATTGAGAGACTGCTGCATAACAACGACACCGGAAAGGTCGTGTTTAATGATATCTGCAGAGTGATGAGCGACGTTCTTGAATCCAATATCCTCGTGATCAGCAGGAAAGGAAAGGTGCTCGGATTCGGTGAATACGGCGGGATCCCGGCGCTGAGCGAACTCATTACGGATCAGGTCGGCACTTTTATCGACCCTTCCCTCAATGAGAGATTTCTCGGTGTTTTATCCACGAACGAGAATGTGAACCTCGGGAATCTGGGATTTGTGAAGGAAGAGGACTGTGAGAACGTCGGTATCATTGCGCCTATTGAGATCGCCGGGGAGAGACTCGGAACAGTCTTTATCTACAAAAACAGCGAGGGCTTCGATATCGATGATATCATTCTCTGTGAATACGGCACAACGGTGGTAGGTCTTGAGATGCTCAGGGCTGTCACCGAGGAGACGGCGGAAGAGAGCCGCAAGATCAATGTCGTCAAGTCCGCTATCAATACACTGAGCTATACGGAAATGCACGCGATCGTGCATATCTTCGAGGAACTCAACGGGATTGAGGGGATCCTTGTGGCGAGCAAGATCGCGGATAAGGCAGGGATCACAAGGAGCGTTGTCGTAAATGCTCTGAGAAAATTCGAATCTGCCGGCGTTATCGAGTCCCGTTCCTCTGGAATGAAGGGAACTTACATCAAGGTCCTCAATGACGCGATCTACGGGGAACTCAAGGAACTCAAAAAGCAGGTCGAGCCTGAGAGCCAGAGACAGTAAATCCTGTTAATGTTCAGATCGCTGAACTTAAAGCAAAAGTGAGAAAGTCCGCACAAGAAATACTTGTGCGGACCTTTTGATTGTGGTAATATTCTAATGTTGCGTAATAGTAAGCACGCATTTTCGGCATATACCGGTGCTCTACCCGGGCTCTGACCCGGCAGGGTGGTAGCGAACCTTCACAAATGCTTACGGAAATGCGGAAGAACAAACCAAACACGGAGGAAAAGAAATGAGTGTTGTATCAATGAAACAGCTGCTTGAAGCAGGCGTGCACTTCGGACATCAGACAAGGCGCTGGAACCCCAAGATGGCTCCCTATATTTTCACAGAGAGAAACGGGATCCACATCATCGACCTTCAGAAATCTGTTGTAAAGGTTGACGAGGCCTACAGAGCAGTATTTGAGATCGCTGAGCAGGGCGGCACGCTTCTGTTCGTCGGAACAAAGAAGCAGGCTCAGGACGCAGTCAAGTCTGAGGCAGAGCGCTGCGGCATGTACTATGTAAACGAGAGATGGCTCGGCGGCATGCTGACCAACTTCAAGACCATCCAGGGCAGAATCGAGCGCCTCAAGAAGATCGAAGCTATGTCTCAGGACGGCACATTTGACGTACTTCCCAAGAAGGAAGTCGCTAAGCTGAACAAGGAGTGGGAGAAGCTCGAGAAGAACCTCGGCGGCATCAAAGAGATGACCCACATTCCGGACGCGATCTTCGTTATCGACCCCAAGAAGGAGAGAATCTGCGTAGCAGAGGCACACGCTCTGGGAATCACTCTGATCGGTATCGGCGACACAAACTGCGATCCCGAAGAGCTTGATTACATCATCCCCGGCAATGACGACGCCATCCGCGCTGTCAAGCTGCTTTGCAGCAAGATGGCTGACGCTGTCATCGAGGCAAGACAGGGCGAAGAGAACGTTGACACTTCCGAGCAGGATGCGCTGGCTCAGGAGTCCGCTGCAAGCGAGGCTGAGCAGGCACAGGAGGGTACTCTGTAATCCCCTTGATAGGTATAGATTCTGTCGGACATACAGTATTGTGAAATAGAGAGGTATAATTATGGCAATTACAGCAGCACAGGTTAAGCAGCTCAGAGACGTTACAGGCGCCGGCATGATGGACTGCAAGAAGGCCCTCACCGAGTGCAACGGCGATATGGATGCAGCAGTAGAGTTCCTCAGAAAGAAGGGACAGGCTAAGGCTGAGAAGAAAGCTAACAGGATCGCGGCAGAAGGTATCTGCTACATCGCACAGGATGGCGATACAAAGGCAGCGGTTGTCGAAGTTAACTCCGAGACTGACTTCGTAGCTCAGAACGAGAAGTTCCGCACATACGTAGCAAAGGTTGCTCAGCAGGCTCTGAACACAGCAGCTGAGGATATCGATGCATTCATGGGCGAAGCCTGGGCAGAGGATACAGCTAAGACTGTCAAGGATTCCCTGGTTGATATGATCGCTGTCATCAGCGAGAAGCTCAGCATCCGCAGATTCAAGAAGATCGAAGAGACAGAAGGCTGCGTAGTCACTTACCTTCACGGCCAGGGCAGGATCGGCGTTATCGTTGATGCCCAGACTGCAGTTGTCAATGACGAGATCAAGACCGCTCTTACAAACGTAGCTATGCAGATCGCAGCTATGAATCCCAAGTATATCAGCCAGGCTGATATACCGGATGATTACAAAGAGCACGAGAAAGAGATCCTTCTCGCTCAGGCGATCGAGGAGAACAACAAGCTTCCCGAGAATAAGAGAAAACCTCAGAACATCATCGAGAAGATGCTCATCGGCAGACTGAACAAAGAGTTCAAGGAAATCTGCCTCCTCGACCAGGTCTATGTCCGCGCTGAGGACGGCAAGCAGACTGTTGGCCAGTATCTTGATCAGGTCGGCAAGGCTAACGGAACCAAGATCATCATCAAAGAGTTCGTTCGCTTCGAGACCGGCGAAGGCATCGAGAAGAGACAGGACAACTTCGCTGAGGAAGTTATGGCTCAGGCAGGTGCCGCTGCGAAGTAATATCGCGGAATCCAATAATCCAAACTGTATTCAGGCGCTGTGCGTATACTGCACAGCGCCTGTTTCACTTCATTAAAGAAGGAAGGGTTTGGAAGCGGTTCACAAATAAGACTTATTTATAGTATTTTGATTCGGGCAACTGTGTTGTATAATGTGGAATCAGAAGAATACCCTTGGACGGAGGATCACATTGAAGTTTAGAAAGATCAATGATACTACAATAAACTGCATAATCACTCAGGATGACCTCAAGAAGCACGGCATCGACCTCGACGATCTCTTCGACCGCAGGAAGAATGCTGTGGAGTTCATCAGGAGGATCATCTTAAAGGCAGCAAGTTCAGTGAACCTGAACATTAAGAATGACTATACATCCATGCGGATCTCGGTCCTTCCTGACCAGTCAGTAAGTCTTACGATCTCTCAGGATCCTGTGGAATCGGCGAAGATCCGCGAGCACAAGGAAATGGCCGCGCAGCCCGGAGAGAATAGATATGATGCTCCGGAAGTGAAGAAGCGCGCGTCAGTGCGCAGAGCGCCTGCCCTGATATCGGATAACGGTACATATATTTATCAGTTCCCGTCCGTTATGGACTCAGTGAAATGCTGCAGGATACTCGCTTCCTGTAAAGGGATTGAGACATCGCTCTATTTTGTCAGGGAGACAGGGAATTATTATCTCATCATCGGGAAAGGAATCGATCCCGCTGAGGATTACAGCAGCATCGTGCTCAGCCTCAACGAGTTTGGCAAAATGGTATCCTGCGACGAGGCTGCTCTGGCCTATATGAAAGAGCACAGCGAGTGCATTCTCAGAAGCAGAGCGGCACAGCAGATTTCGGAGATTTACAGTTGAACGCGAAGGATATTCCGGAAAGCCGTTTGAATCAGTATATTGCGTCGTGCGGCGTGTGCTCGAGAAGAGAAGCGGACCGCATGATCGAAGCGGGCAGAGTGAATGTGAACGGGATCCCTGCAGTACGGGGGATGCGCGTTAAGGGAACAGATGAGGTGACGGTGGACGGCCGTCCCCTTGCCGGAGCCCTGAATAAGATCGTGGTTGCATTTTACAAACCTGTCGGTGTCACCTGCACGGAGCGTGACCGGCATGCGGACAGAACGCTTAATGAAGCCTTTTCTTTTCCTGTCAGGCTGACCTATGCCGGACGACTCGACAGGGATTCGGAAGGGCTTCTTCTGATGACTAACGACGGGGATCTCATCGACAAAATGATGAGAGGCGCCAACGGCCACGAGAAAGAGTATATCGTTCGCGTAAGGAGCAGGATACCGGATGCCGACCTCGAGCATTTCAGAAAAGGCGTAAGGCTCAGGGACCTCGGCGCAACTACGCGTCCCTGCAAAGTTGAACGCCTGGGAGACTATACCTTCAGGATCATTCTCACCCAGGGCCTTAACAGGCAGATCAGAAGGATGTGCCGGGCGGTGGGAAACGAAGTTGTCAAACTCAAGAGAGTGAGAGTGCTCAATATAGAACTCGGATCCATGAAACCCGGTGAACAGCGGATCATCAGGGGAGATGAGCTGCAGGAACTCTACAGAATGGTTTCGAATCCTTGAAAGGGTGTAAGATGAATCAGGAGATGAAGAACGGGAACAATACAGGAGCCGAAGCGGAAGGAAAGCTCACTGCCGAAGAACAGAGCCGCATGAAAGAGCTCACGGAGATACTCAACCGCGCCTCGGAAGCTTATTATAATAAAGACACCGAGATCATGAGCAACTTCGAGTACGACAAACTGTATGACGAGCTGTCGGAGCTTGAGAAGCGCACAGGGATCGTTCTGGCCGGGTCTCCTACGGTACACGTCGGATATACTGCCGCCGATGAGCTGCCCAAAGAGAGGCACGAGAGCCCTATGCTGTCCCTCGATAAGACGAAGGACCGCGCCGCGCTGGCTGAATGGCTCGGGGACAAGGAAGGACTTCTTTCCTGGAAACTGGATGGACTCACGGTCGTCCTGACTTATGAAAACGGAACACTGGTCAAGGCGGTCACGAGGGGAAACGGAGAGATCGGAGAAGTGATCACGGATAACGCGAAAGTGTTTAAGAATCTCCCTGTACACATCCCCTGTAAAGAGCCCCTGACTCTCCGCGGAGAGGCTGTTATCCGCTACTCGGATTTCGAGAAGATCAACGAGGAATTAGAGGCGGAGGCTGCAGCTTCCGGGAATCTTTCGGACGTCCGCTACAAGAACCCCAGAAATCTCTGCAGCGGAAGCGTAAGGCAGCTCAATAACCGGATCACTGCGAAACGGCGGGTGCGCTTTTATGCTTTCTCGCTGGTGAAAGCCGGCAATCTGGATTTTGACAATTCCAGGCAGAAACAGATGGAGTTTTTGCAGAAACAAGGCTTTGAGACGGTTGAATCTGTCCGTGTGAATGCCGGTAATGTCGCAGAGACAGTCGACGGGTTTGAAAGCAGGATCGCCTCAAACGACCTGCCTTCGGACGGTCTTGTCCTCACCTTCGATGATATAACCTACGGGGAATCCCTGGGGACCACTGCCAAATTCCCCAGAAATTCGATCGCCTTTAAGTGGGCGGACGAGATCCAGGAAACCACGCTGACGGAAGTGGAGTGGAGCGCCAGCCGCACAGGACTGATCAATCCTGTAGCGGTATTTGAACCCGTGGAACTGGAAGGTACGACTGTAAAGAGAGCCTCGGTCCACAATGTCAGCATTGTGAAGGAATTGAAACTGGGGATCGGAGACAGGATCACGGTCTACAAGGCCAATATGATCATACCCCAGATCGCTGAGAATCTGACCGGATCCGGAACTCTGGAGATCCCGTCCAAATGTCCTGTCTGCGGGCAGGACACCAGGATCAGGCAGGATAATGATACGGAGGTCCTGGTCTGTACGAACCCTGACTGCGCCGCGAAAAAGATCAAAGCATTTTCCCTCTTTGTCAGCCGCAGCGCCATGAACATAGACGGGCTCTCCGAGATGACTCTGGAGAAGCTGATCGCGGCGGGGCTGATCCACAATTTTGCGGACATCTATCATCTCGACGTCCACAGAGATGTGATCGAGGATATGGACGGATTCGGAAAGAAATCCTGTGACAAACTGCTCGAAGCGGTTGAGAGATCCAGAGAGACCACGCTTTCCAGAGTGCTGTGCGCAGTAGGGATTCCGGGGATCGGGATCTCAGGTGCCAGGATCCTCTGTGCGAATTTTGACGACGATATCGATAAGATCAGAGAGGCAGACAGAGAGACGCTCTCTTCAGTGGAAGGAATCGGTCCGGTCCTGGCGGAGAATATTGCCGGCTACTTTGAGGATGAACGCACGTCTTCTGCATTTGACGCGCTTCTTACGGAGCTTCGCATTAACAGGGAGAAGAAGCAGGATGCGCCCCAAATCCTTGCGGGCAAGACATTTGTCATCACCGGCAAAGTGAATCATTTTGCCAACCGCGATGAGCTCAAGGCAAGGATCCTGAGCCTTGGCGGAAAAGCCGCGGGAAGCGTGTCCGCCAAGACGGACTATCTGATCAATAATGACGTGACTTCAACGTCATCCAAGAATAAGAAAGCCAGGGAACTAGGAATTCCGATCCTGTCGGAAGAGGATTTCCTTGCAATGATCAGCGGAGAATAAAGAATACGGAGGAACTATTATGCCTATCAAAATACAGAATGACCTGCCGGTCAAGGAAATACTGGAGAAGGAAAACCTGTTCGTGGTGGATGAAAACCGCGCTACACATCAGGATATCCGGCCCCTGCAGCTCTGTATTCTGAATCTGATGCCCAAGAAGGAGGAGACGGAACTCCAGCTTCTGAGGATGCTGTCCAACACACCGCTGCAGATCGATATCACTTTTATGAGGATGAGCTCCCATAAATCACTCAACACACCGATCTCCCATCTGCAGAAGTTTTACTATACTTTTGAGGAACTCAAAGATCAGAGATTTGACGGTCTGATCATAACGGGAGCTCCTGTGGAAAAGATGGAGTATGAACAGGTAGACTACTGGCCGGAGCTGTGTGAGGTTTTCGCCTGGAGCAAGACCAATGTATTCAGCACCTTCCATATCTGCTGGGGAGCCCAGGCCGGTCTTTACTATCATTACGGACTCCAAAAGAGGATGCTTTCGGAGAAACTGTTCGGCGTATACTCCCATAAAGTGCGCCACAGAAGAGAGCCGCTGGTCCGTGGATTCGACGATTACTTCCTGATCCCCCACAGCCGTTATACCGAGGTGCCTGCAAGGGCGCTTCACGGGTGCAAGGATCTGAGGATCCTGGCGGAATCCGAAGAAGCCGGAGTTCTGCTGTGCATGTCCAGGGACGGAAGGATGATCTTTATCATGGGACATGCGGAATATGACCGCAACACGCTTCGGGACGAGTATTTCAGAGATGCGAGAAAGGGCCTTGGAACTGCGATCCCGCTCAACTATTTCCCTGACGACGACCCGGAAAAGAAACCGCTTCTGGAGTGGCGCGCCCACAGCTATCTCCTGTACAGCAACTGGCTCAACTATTATGTCTATCAGCGGACGCCTTATGATCTGAATGAGATCCGCTGAAGAAACTCACCGCGCCCTTAAAAGGAGCGGTCACGCAGTTTGGAGAACAGGACAACAGTATGGATGATCTGCATTTAAAACAAACAGAGAAGAGATGCTTTTCGGTGCTCTCCGGCACGTCAAAAAACAGTGAAGAATTCATGGATTCTCCCACCTTTTTCCTGAGCAGAGCGACTCTGAGAGACAGGCTCTGGCTCCTGATCTTTCTGGAGGCGCTGATTGCGATCGAAAACGGATCCGAGGAATACTTTGAGACGGACTACATTATGGCTGTCAACGAGTATCTTGTCAGAAGATCGGATCTTTCTGTGCGCATGCTCAACACATGGATCGGGGGGCAGAACTTCCGCTCCATGCAGGAGGTGACGGATTTCTTCAATGACCGGTACCGGATCACGGGTCAGTTCTTCAGGGATAACCAGCTTCAGTGCCGCAGGGAGTGGCAGGAGGCAGCATCCGTCTACAGAGCGAGGTGGATCGAGGCCGTACGGGCACAGGAGGATATTCCCGAGGAAGTCGTGGCGTACGATGAAAAACTCGGGGAACGCAAGTTCAGAGAGAATCCGGTGCAGTATCTGCTGGGGATCAGGGAGGAGGAAAGACTTCATTTTATTGCCCTGGTCGCGGAATGCATCTATGAGTATGAAAATGCGGCAGGGAAAAATGTGGCTGTCAGAGCGGAAAAGAGCGGCGCTGACTTCGTGAGAGATTTCGGAAACCTGCTCAACACATACATCAAATACCCGGAAGACCCGGAGATCCAGACGCTGACACTGATGGTTCATATGGATATGAACAGCAAAGATTTCAGGGATGACGCCAAAAGGAAAGTTTTCTTTAATGACTATCTTAGATCCGCCGCGTACAAGTGGCACACTAATTCAGCCGGCTGCAGGAAAGCCGTGGCTGAAAAATGGGAGGAGTACGGCGCGCTGTTCAGACATTTACCGCAGGACGGGCAGGAGCCCGGAGTCCCGGAACTATATCTGGACGAGGCTGTGTTAAATATCCCTGAATTTCAGAAAGAACCGCTCAGGTTCCTGCAGCAGCAGATGAAGAGAGAGCAGACGATCCATTTTTTGACAATGCTGCATGCTTCTTCCAGTACCCCGGAAAATTCTGCACTGGCCGCTTATCTGATCACCAGATGGCTTCTTGAACCGGAGCAGGAGTACGCCGCGGAGATGGATTCCTTCTTCGGATGGAACAACAGAACTGACGAGGAGAGGAACTTTTCGATCGAACAGCAGATCAGGGACCTGGTTTCCATTTGGAGATACAATTATAAAAAATGCAGGAATGCGGTAAAGTATGACTGGACCGTGTTCGAAGAGGCGTATGGCCATGTGATCGCTGACAACGTGGTGCCCGAAGATCTGCAGGCTTTTGCCGATATATTCGAGAACAGTGATTTTATCGAGGATCCGATCAGTATACTCAGAGATATGGACAGAGAGGAGCTCGAAAAGTTCGTGGATTTCTGCGGAGCCCTCAACGGGATGGATGAACACGATGCGGCAGTATTTGCGGAAGCTGCCATCACCTGGCTTGAGAATCCGGCCAACGACGGCGCCCGCCAGCTCATGGACAGGATCGGCGGCTGGAAAGCAGCCGGCGTTTCGGGAGAGATCTCGGCGCTCAGGGATTTCTTTGAGAAATCCGCTGTTTCCTGGCGATTCAACTACGGCGGTCTTCGAAGCAACGCGGTATATAACCGCAGAAACTATTTTCAGCAGTTTTCCGAACACAAGGGCGAGAACAGAACAGAGAGCGCGAGACAGGAGCTGAGATCCTTTGACAGGATCATGGAAGACGAGCGCTTCATAAGCCATCCTGTAAGTTATCTGCGCGGGATGAGCCAGCTGCAGTGCGAGAGGTTTCTTCTGTTCCTGGCGGCAGCATCGGGCATGGATCCTGACAGCGCGCTGCGCTTCGCGGTCATCTTCAAGAACGCGATATTTTACCCCAATGACGGGCTCAGAAAGAGAGTCGATATGATCCTGGGAAGGCGAAGCCGGGACGACAGGCAGAGAACAGGATATATCGAAGAACTTCTGAGGGGATCCGTCAATGAGTACGGATTAAACGCTGACAAGCGCAGAGATGTGGAAGAAAACTGGAGCGCTTACGCAAAGGTATTCGACGACCGGCGGGAGAAGCAGAAGAAAAATCACTGGGAACTCAACGAACTTAATGTCAGGAAACTGTTCCGCTACTGCACGACGTCCAAAGAAAACGCGAGTACGGTAAGACCCGAGGATGAGGGGACTGTCGTGGTAAAACTTCTCGGAGATGAGGAACCGGTCGATGTCGGTTTCAAAGACGTCGCCCTTAGTTCCGAAAGGATCTACGGCGATCAGGTGGGAGAGATCCTGCGCTTTATGCTCGGACAGCTTGAGATGTTCCATCTTCGCGGTGAGAACAGGAGCCAGCGCACTTATCCGGTGACATATCCCGTTGACAGGATCCGTGAGCGCAGAGATGCTTACGGCGAGAAGATACAGTGGACCGATTCGGAATCTACGGTATGCCAGCTCCTTTATCTGGCAGTAGGAGCAGAACTCCTTCCGCCGATCCACCAGTCAGTGAATGACAGGACCGGCGAGGTGACGCTGATCCTCAAACTTGACGAGGCCGGCGCTGACAAAATAGAGACGATTCTCCGCAGTATTTAATGCATAAAAAGATTGTCCCAAAAAATGCGCTGAACGACATATTAGTAAAATTTATTAAACTTTTATATTTACACTTCGAAACAACAAAAATATAATAGAAAAGTGAGATTCCTAAAGGGAATTGTAATAATCTTACGGGTACAGGAGGTTTTGAAACATGTCTGGTAAAGATCCGGAACTGTCACGACTTGGAGAAGCACTCAGCGGTGCGAGATCTGCATACGCAGAAGCAAAAAGAATCACAGATGAGGCCAAGGCGCGGCTGAATGAAACTGGCAGCAGGATCCAGACCTTTAATGCGAAGATCACCGAGCTGAAAAAAGGAATTGACTCCGAATACAATGCTATGAGAAGTGAACGCGCGGGCGGCGACAGAGATGCTGCTGATGAGCACCGTTCGATGGCTCAGTCAATGCAGGAGAAACTCACTGAGATCTACGAATCCAAGAAATCCTGCTTCGGAGAACTTGATGAAGCGCGGGCAGCGTTCAACAAAGCCCTTGATACCCAGAAGATCCTCAGGGATAAGGTTCAGGAAGCCTGGGACGGATTTAACGCAAGGCTTGAGTACCTGAAAGAGGAAAATGCCAAGGAACAGGCCAAGTGGAAAGAGAAGCCCTGCAAGATCTGCGGTGTGCCGATCCGCTACAATACGGAGTGGAAGCACATTCCGAACCTTTGCAAAGATTGCTTTGACAAGGATAAGGAAAACTGGGAAGACCGCAAGTGCGCCAAGTGCGGCAGGACTTTCAGGATCAATAAGGGCTGGGAGCATATTCCCACGATCTGCGGCGACTGCAGAAAGATCGTAAAAGCGGAGAAGGCAGCTAAGATGCAGGCGGAAAAGGAAGCCGCTGAAGAGAGCGCCAAGGCTGCACGCGAGGAGAGAGAGGCAGCAGCTTCCGCTCTCGTAGACGTTGCCAACGAAGCAGTAGGCGAAGCAGCTCTTTCTGATGAGACCTGAGTGGTTCGGACAGAAGCGGCACAAAAGAAGTAGTGTAAAGAGGAATTGCAGTGGCAGAGGCGGTCTGACATGGGAATTCCTCTTTTTTAAAAGCTGGAAAAGGGATAGGGGACCGGCCTAAGAGCCGGGGACTCGGAGGTATCGAAGGATGTCCGAAATATTTGAAGTCACGATTAAAAGCGGGGAAACACTCAAAGGCTGGCACTGGTCTGCCAAAGACCCTGTGACGAATCTTACGATCATTACCGGAATGAACGAATACGCGAAGCGCTATGAGCCGTTCGCGGAGTGGATGAACGCGCAGCATGTCAATATCTGGTGCCTTGACGCGTTCGGACAGGGGCTGAACGCGCCGTCCGAAGATATGCAGGAGAGATGGCCGGAAGGCGCTTTCGACAAGACCGTGAAGGCGATCATGCAGATGGTGAAACTGGCGTCCTCCAATGGTCTTCCCACTTTCCTCATGGGGCATTCCATGGGCTCCTTTATGGTGCAGTCTTATTTGGAAAATTATCCCTGCACCACGAGCGGGATCATCTTGTGCGGATCAAACGGCGGGCAGGCAGGGCTGATGAAGACAGGATATACGCTTGCCAGGAGCCTTGTGCGTGATCACAACTGGTATCAGAGCAATCCCACGCTGCAGAATATGGGGATGGGAAGTTTTTCCAAGGCAGTGAAGGACCGGGTAACGGATTACGACTGGCTCTCATACAATAAAGAAAATGTTCAGGCCTATATCAGCGATCCCTGGTGCGGGCACGAGAACACCGGCGGTTTCTGGAAAGAGTTCCTCAAGGGCCTGTCCAGAATATGGGATAAGGATGAGATGAGCAAAATATCCCGGAGAGAAAAGATATACATTATATCCGGACAGGATGACCCGGTCGGACGCATGGGAAAGGGACCGGTATGGCTCTGGAGAAAATACAGAAGTCTCGGACTCACCGGCGCGACTTTAAAGCTCTACCCGAATATGAGACATGAGATCTTAAATGAGACCGGAAAAGAGACCGTCTACAAAGATGTTTTGAGCTTTGTCCAGCCCGGCTACAGATAGAATATACAAATGGGATAAGCCTGGTTTGTATATTTTGACTAAAACCACCCGATTACTTGCTTTCTTTTAGTGGATTACCACGTCTTACAATTTGCGCTTATCAATGTTAAGATTAGCGTGTTGTAACCGATGTGCGATTTTTCGCTCAATTTTTAAGGAGGCAGCATGGGTGGTTTTTTTGGTGCCGCACTGCGTGAGGATGTGCTCTTTGACCTGTTTTACGGGACAGACTATCATTCTCATCTTGGAACAAGACGCGCCGGCATGGCGGTATATGATACAAAGAAAGGCTTTGACAGAGCGATCCACAATATAGAGAGCTCGAACTTCAGGCCTAAGTTTGAAAAAGATATAGTAAAGATGACGGGAAATCTCGGCATCGGGTGTATCAGTGATTATGAACCCCAGCCGCTGATCGTCCGCTCTCATCACGGGACTTATGCCATCACTACAGTGGGCAGGATCAATAATATCAGAGAACTGACGGATATGCTCTTTGGCGGCACGCACTCTCATTTCCTTGAAATGAGCGGCGGCGACATCAATCCAACCGAGATGGTCGCTTCCCTGATCAATCAGAAAAAGGATATCATCGAAGGAATACAGTATGCGCAGGACATGATCGACGGCTCCATGACATTCCTGATCATGACACCCAAAGGGATCTATGCTTCCAGAGATAAATGGGGAAGGACTCCCTGTGTGATCGGAAAGAAGGATACAGGGTACTGCGTATGCTTTGAAAGCTTTTCTTTCCTCAATCTCGGATACACGACTGAGAAAGAACTCGGTCCCGGCGAAGTTGTCTTCATCGATCCGGAAGGATATGAAGTAAAGATACCTGCCCGCAGGGAGATGCGGATCTGCAGCTTTTTGTGGATCTATTACGGATTTCCGGCATCCTCTTACGAGGGACTAAATGTAGAGGATATGAGATACGGCTGCGGCCTCAAACTTGCAGAAAGAGATTTAAAGCGCGGCAACATTCATCCTGACATGGTCGCGGGTGTGCCGGATTCCGGCGTCGCTCACGCGATCGGCTACGCAAACAGATCAAATGTCCCTTATTCGAGACCGTTTGTCAAATACACGCCCACCTGGCCCAGGTCTTTTATGCCGACTCACCAGAGCAAGAGAGACCTGATCGCCAAGATGAAACTGATCCCGATCCATGAACTGATCGCCGGCAAGAAACTGCTCCTCATCGATGACTCCATTGTCCGCGGCACACAGCTTAGAGAGACCACGGAGTATCTGTACAGCAGCGGCGCAAGCGAAGTACATATAAGGCCTGCATGCCCGCCCCTTGTGTTCGGATGCAAGTATCTCAATTTCTCCCGCTCAGACTCCGAGAAGGAACTGATCACGCGCAGAAAGATCGAAATGCTGGAGGGAACATCCAAATTCACGGATGAGATGGTTGAAAAGTATACCGATCCCGATTCTGATCAGTATCACGCGATGCTCGAGGAGATCAGGAAAGAACTGAACTTCACATCCCTGCATTATCATCGTCTCGATGATATGATCGAGGCAATCGATCTTGCTCCCTGCAAACTCTGCACATACTGCTGGAACGGAAAAGAATAAATCCCGCATAAAAAAGACTGCCACGTTACTGTGGCAGCCTTTTTCGTTTACGGTGTTCTGTCGGCTTCTCATCTCTTTTTCATCGGAATATATTTCTGATGATCGCCGATATATTTCGTGGCGGGACGCATGATCTTTCCGTCGTACATCTTGTTCTCGATGTTGTGGGCGACCCAGCCGGCCACACGCGCGATCGCGAACAGGGGCGTGAAAAGATCTTCCGGGATGCCCAGCATAGTGTAAGCGAAGCCGGAATAGTAATCCACATTGGTGCAGATCGGTTTTCCGCGGTGCTCGAGAACGGCCTCTTTGACGATGCTCTCGAATTTGGAGTAGAATCTGTATCTCTCGGAGCAGCCCTGTTCCTCTGCCAGTGTCTTACAGAGAGAACGCAGAAGTTCGCATCTGGGATCGCTGAGAGTGTAGACAGCGTGGCCGAATCCGTAGATCAGGCCGGAATTGTCGTAATAGTCCTTGTCCAAGATCCTGTCAACGATGGAGCGCAGAAGAGCCTCGTCGCAGGAATAGTGCGTGTCGGCGATGATCTGCTGCATCATCTTGTTGACGCTTATATTGGCGCCGCCGTGCTTGGGTCCCTTGAGGGAACCGATCGAACCGCAGACAGCAGAGTACAGATCTGTTCCTGTCGAACCCATAACGACATTGGTAAAGGTGGAGTTATTTCCTCCGCCGTGATCCGCGTGGATCATGAGGATCGCGTCGAGGACAGATGCTTCCTTCTCCGTGAACTTTCCGTCGCTTCTGAGCATGTACAGGATGTTCTCCGCAATAGAGTACTCAGGCCTGGGATAATGGATGATCAGCGACTGCCTGTAAAAATGGTGCATTTTGGCAAAATAGGAATAGCACCCGATGGAAGGGAACTTGGCGACGAGATCGATGCCTTTGAGCAGGGTCTGATAGACGTCCTGCGCGTCCGGATCCTGCGCGTAATTGTAGAGAGAAATCGTACTGGACTGAAGCTTGTTCATGAGATTCCTCGAGGGAGTCTGGAGAATATCATTTGTGAGGAAATCTCCCGGAAGATCATAGCGGGCTGAGATGCACTTCTTGAAGTTTTCAAACTCGGAGCGGTCAGGAAGGTAGCCGAACAGCAGGAGGAAGACAGTCTCCTCATAGCCGAAGTGGTCCTGACGGTTCTTTAAAAGATCCCGAATGCTGTAACCGCGATAGATCAGGTCGCCCTCGCAGGGGATGACATTTCCCTCGTCGTCTTTGGTGTAACCTATGACGTCGCTGACCTTGGTGAGACCGATCCTGACGCCGGTGCCGTCTTCATTTCTGAGACCTTTCTTGACGTTGTACTCCTTGAAGAGAGGATTAGGAATGTCTGTATAGTTGGATGATCTGCCGAAGAATCTCGCAAGGATATTATCGTCGTGGAAATTCAGGTTATTATCCATAAGGAATCTCCTTTTTTGAATCATTGTATACAAGGATGCATTGGTTTCTGCCTATTATATCATGTTCTCAATATTTTAAAACAGGAAATTGCGTGCGATATTGAGATTTTTGCAGGGGAAATGGTATCATAATAGGAGTTTCGGAAGCGCGATATGCCTTCCGGGGGCGCTGCGTCGGATCGCAGAATGCCGGAATAGTGTAATGTACGGGGGGATCCGGCCTGACCTTTAATGCCGGAGTGGAGCGTACCATGAGTGATAAAAACAAAGAGACTGCCCAGAAAGCAGCGGATATAAATGAGGGAGGAAACGGCCTGTCTTCGAGACAGAAGGTGATCCTTGACGCGCTCCTTCGGGAATACGAAGTAGCGCTGATCCTTGATATGTCTAACGATTCCTATGAGATCTTCAAAATGGCGGGAAGATTTTCCAGGAATCTGTCGGGAATGTTCAGGGACAAGTTCTCACTGACTATGCTTGAGATCGCGGACAGCTGCATTTATTCCTATGACTATGATCTCTTCATCGGAGCCGTAAGCCTTGACAGCCTCAGGAGCAAGCTTGAGAGCGACGGCTTCTGCAGTTTCGTATTCAGGGCGATCACAAGCAGAGGACCGGAGTATTTCCGTATGAGGATGATTCAGGCAGAGGATGGCCCTAAGGCTTTCGTCGGTGTATCCTGCATCCAGGATGAGATGAGCAGGGAACTGCAGCAGAGACGGCTGTTTGAGGGGGCTCTGGATAGGGCAAGAAGCGCCGATTCGGCTAAAAGCGCTTTCCTCACCAACATGTCCCACGATATCAGAACTCCTATGAACGCGATCATGGGATTTACGAACATTGCGTCGTCTCATCTCGATGACACACAGAAGGTCAAAGATGCCTTGGAGAAAATCCGCACTTCCAGCAATCATCTTCTCAGGCTGATCAACGACGTGCTTGACATGAGCAGGATCGAGAGCGGCAGGATCACGATCAATGAAAACAGATGCGATCTGAGGGAACTCGTGGAGAAGATCCGTGGTATCCTGCAGCCGCAGATGACAGCCAAAAATCTGACATTCACGATCGACATCGAGTCTGTCATTAACTATGAGGTTTACTGTGACGAGACGAGGATCACCCAGGTCCTTTTAAATCTCCTGAGCAATTCGGTCAAGTACACGGAGCCCGGAGGCTCGGTAAGCCTTATGATCCACCAGAAGCCCTACCAGGGCGGACATAGATATTGCGGCTACGTGTTCAGGGTGACCGATACGGGAATCGGTATAGGGAAAGGATTTATCGGCCGCGTCTTCGAACCTTTCGAGAGGGAGACGGGAAGGATCGAGAACAATTCTTATGGCAGCGGCCTGGGAATGTCCATAGCCAAGGGAATCGTGGATATGATGGGCGGCAATATAAGTGTGGAGAGCGAGGAAAATGTCGGAACGGAGTTTGTAGTAGATCTCGAATTCAGGCCGGTGAACGAGTACAATTCAGAAGCGGACGAGAGCGGCGGTCAGGGATCGGAGAGTGTGGACAGCGAGGATATGGCCGTCTTCCAGGAACGCGATAACTCCGGAAGAAAAAAAGCCGCTGATGTTGGCTGGATCGAAGGAAGAAGACTCCTTCTCGTGGAAGATAATCCGCTCAACAGAGAGATCGCCGAGGACATGCTTATTGAGGACGGCTTTAAAGTGGAGACAGCCGAAAACGGAAGGAAAGCCCTGCAGAGGATCATTGAATCCGACCCGTGGTATTATTCGGCAGTTCTGATGGATATTCAAATGCCTGTGATGGACGGATATGAGGCGACCGAGAGGATCCGCTCCCTTCCTGACAGAAGCAGGGCGCAGATCCCGATCATTGCCATGACAGCCAACGCATTTAAGGAAGATCGCTGCAAGGCCGCGGAGAGCGGGATGGATGCCTATATTACGAAACCGGTGGATGTGCTCACTCTGCGCTATGTGCTGAGGCGGGTGCTGCGATAGGAAAGGAGAAAACAAATGATTCCGGCTTATTCGATCGATCCTGAGAGACAGTACCACATTCAGGTGGCGAAAGGTGAAGTGGGGAGGTATGTCCTGCTGCCCGGCGATCCGAAGCGATGCGCGAAGATCGCTCAGTATTTTGACGATCCTGTACTGGTGGCGGACAACAGAGAGTATGTAACTATTACGGGAACAGTGGACGGCGTGAGGCTGAGTGTGACCTCTACAGGTATTGGCGGCCCTTCCGCCGCGATCGCACTGGAGGAACTGGTGAACTGCGGCGCGGATACATTTATCAGGGTCGGCACCTGCGGAGGAATGCAGGAAGAAGTTCTGAGCGGAGACCTGGTGATCGCATCGGGCGCGATCCGCATGGACGGAGCCAGCAGAGAGTACGCGCCTATTGAATATCCCGCAGTCTCAGATCATACAGTACTGAGGGCTCTCGAAGACGCAGCGGAGAACCTTGGCAAAAGATACCACATAGGTGTCGTGCACTGTAAGGACGCTTTCTACGGACAGCATAATCCCGAGCTTCTGCCCAACAGCGCGGTGCTGCTGCAGAACTGGGATGCTTATCTGAAAATGGGCTGTCTCGCGTCGGAGATGGAATCCGCGACACTGTTCATAGTGGGCGGATACAGAAAAGTGAGGACCGGTACGGTTCTCTTGACAATGGCCAATCAGACAAGAGCGAAGAAAGGATTGTCCAATCCCATTGTTCATGATACAGACAGCGCGATCAGGACGGCGATCGAGGCGGTGAAGATCCTTGACCGCAGAGACGCCGCGCAATAAAAAGGACGGTGGGAGATGGGAAACAGTCAGATCACTCTCAGCAGTGAGATCATTTCCAAACTGATAGAAGAGGCGCTCTTTATGAGAACCCGCTCCTATATACCCTATTCGGGATTTGCCGTGGGCGCGGCTCTTCTTGCCGAGAGCGGCAGGATCTATGGAGGCTGCAATATTGAAAACGCGGCATATCCGGTTACGATCTGCGCGGAGAGAACAGCAATGGTGAAAGCTGTGAGCGAAGGAGAGCGCGGATTCAGAGCGATCGCGATCGCAGGCGGCAAAGAAGGAGAGCCGGAGGGTTACAGCTATCCATGCGGGACCTGCAGACAGTTTATGCGCGAGTTCTGTGACAGCGAGACCTTTGTAGTCATAGTGGCCAGAAGTACTAAGGACTATAAGATCTTCACCCTCGAGGAACTCCTTCCGAATTCCTTTGGCCCGGAATCCCTTGTCTGAAGAGAGGGGAGCTTATACAGTTATGGATTGTAAAGAGTTTAACGGCCTGATCCAGGATTTTCTTCATGACAGGCTGGACGAGATGAAACTCTCGGAGTTTCTCTCACATATAGAAGAGTGCGAGGACTGCAGAGATGAACTGCGGATCCAGTACCTGATCTACGAGGGTCTGGAAAGACTTGAAGCGGGCGCTACTTTTGACGTTGACAAAGATCTGGCAGATTATATGCAGCTTCAGAGAAAGAGGCTGAGTTCGAGGCAGGGGATCAAAATGACGGCGATCGCTTCGGAGATCATAACGACGGCGGCATTCGTCATCGTCCTGTTTGTGGTGCTTTTTTATCAATAGGAGCTGCATAGGCTGCAGCGAAAGGAAATAACCTGATGGACAGCAAAAAACTTGTGCTTGTGGACGGGCACAGTATACTCAACAGAGCATTCTACGGCATGCCGGATCTGACCAATGCGGCCGGACTGCATACAGGGGCCGTTTACGGCTTTTTGAACATTCTTTTTAAAATTCTCGACGAGGAGAAGGCGGATTATCTGACGGTGGCATTTGATGTGCACGCGCCTACTTTCCGCCACGAGGTGTACAAGGAGTACAAGGGCACCCGCAAACCTATGCCCGAAGAGCTTCGGGAGCAGGTCCCGCTGGTCAAAAAAGTGCTGAAGTCCATGGGAGTCCAGATCCGCGAACAGGCAGGTCTTGAAGCGGATGACATTCTCGGAACTCTGGCAAGGCGCGGAGAAGCCGATGGAATGGAAGTCACGCTTTTGTCGGGAGACAGAGACCTGCTGCAGATCGCCACGGAGCACACCTGCATAAGGATCCCCAAGACCAGACAGGGGCAGACAGTCATAGAAAA
Source organism: Lachnospiraceae bacterium UBA6998 (assembly GCA_002448395.1). Taxonomy (GTDB): domain Bacteria; phylum Bacillota; class Clostridia; order Lachnospirales; family Lachnospiraceae; genus CAG-791. The sequence goes on from DJXS01000121.1 coordinate 31,221, forward strand.
CTATTATGCCGCCGATGTCCTCGAGAAGTATCAGGTTACACCGGACGGCTTCATCCATGTCAAGGCGCTGATGGGCGACAGTTCCGACAATGTCCCCGGCGTTCCCAAAGTCGGCGAAAAGACCGCGACCCAGCTGATCGTGGACTACGGCAGCGTGGACGGTGTCTATGCTCATCTTGACGAGATCAAAAAACCTGCCCTTAGAAAAAACCTCGCTGAGAACGAAGATCTTGCCAGATTGAGCCTGTTTCTGGTGACGATCAAGACAGACTGCGGCATAGAGACGGACTGGGAGGATGCCAGGGTCGGAAATCTCTATACCCCGGAAGCATTCCATCTCTTCACGGAGCTTAATTTCAGAGCCATGCTTCCCAGATTCGACGTGGAAGCGGCTGCCGGAAACAGTGAAGAACTCACTTTCAAAGCGATCACAAAGAAGTCAGAGGCGCTGGACTATTTTGACAGTACAATCAAAGAGCTAGAAAAGGCTGCCGCCGCATCTCCGTGCCGTCTGGGCGTATACCCTGTGATGGATCCCGTCAGGTACGGAGAGGAAAAAGAGGAACTTCTCAGTGCAGCTGCCTTTTGTATCGGAAAAAGGGCGGTCTTTCTGGACACATCTGATTCTGACAGTGCAGATGCTCTGACAGAGGAGGATCTTCTCGGCATTTTCCGCAAACTCCGCGCAAAGGCTCTCGAAGCCTGCGGAGAGATCGCAGCAGATGATAATGGCCCCGAGCCGGTCAGCATCTGTGTATTCGGACTCAAGAACCAGTTCCCTGTATGGGGGATCGACAGCAGTTCAGATTTCAGGGACGGAATTAAGCTCGGGGGATTTGCGGATCTTCTGATCGAGTGTTATCTCGTAAACCCTCTCCAGAGCGATTATCAGCCTGAGATGACAGCTTCCGAGTATCTCGAGGAGTCTTATCCCACATGGAAGCAGATCTTCGACAAAAAAACGCAGAAACAGGCTCTTAAGGAGCAGAGGGAAGAGCTCATTAAGTATGCTTGCAGTATGGCATCGGTACTGAGCAGAGCTGCGGGACCTGTGGAGGACCGCCTCAGAGAAGAGGGGATGATCAGTCTTTACAGACAGATCGAGAGACCTTTATGCTATATTCTCCATGATATGGAGAGAATCGGAATAAGGATCAGGCCTGAGGCGCTCAGGGAGTACAGTGAGCAGCTCGGCGTGCAGGCCGAAGAACTGGCGGAGAGGATCTATAAAGCCTGCGGGGAGGAGTTCAATATCGCTTCCCCCAAACAGCTCGGCGCTATTTTGTTTGAGAAGCTGGGAATGCCCGGCGGCAAGAAGACCAAGACGGGTTACTCGACAGCAGCGGGAGTCCTCGAAAAACTTGCGCCTGATTATCCTGTCGTAGACGACATACTGCAATACAGGGCGGTCACCAAGCTTAAATCCACATATGCTGACGGCCTTGCTGCCTACGTGGCAGAAGACGGAAGGATCCACACGAGCTTTAATCAGACGATAACGGCGACGGGAAGGATCAGCTCGACGGATCCCAATCTCCAGAACATCCCCATGAAGACGGAGATGGGCAGGAAGATCCGAAAGGCATTTATTCCCGCGGAGGGAATGCTGTTCGCTGACGCGGACTACTCCCAGATCGAGCTCAGGATCCTCGCTCACATGAGCGGCGACAAGGAACTGATCGACGCCTATAAGGAGAATGAGGATATCCACAGGATCACTGCATCCAAGGTATTCCACACACCCTTTGAGGAGGTCACGCCGCTTCAGAGAAGAAACGCGAAAGCTGTCAATTTCGGTATTGTATACGGTATCAGTTCCTTTGGACTAAGTCAGGGACTTAGTATCTCCAGGAAAGAGGCGGCTGATTATATCGAGGCGTATTTCAGGACTTATCCCGGGATCAAGACCTTTCTTGACAGGCTTGTCGCCGACGCGAAGAAGAACGGATACGCGGAGACGATGTATGGCCGCAGAAGACCTGTTCCGGAACTAAAGAGCAGCAATTTCATGCAGCGCTCTTTTGGCGAGCGGGTGGCCATGAATTCACCTATTCAGGGTACGGCCGCTGATATTATCAAAATAGCGATGATCAGGGTATGGGAAGCCCTTCACAGGGAAAATCTCAGATCCAGGCTCATCCTGCAGATCCACGACGAACTGCTGATCGAAGCGGTCCCTGAGGAGGAAGACCGGGTTATGAAACTGCTCGGCAGGGAGATGGCAGGCGCGGCCGATCTGGAAGTGGAACTGGAAACCGATGTGCACAGCGGAAAAGACTGGTACATGGCAAAATAGAGACAGAGAGTAAAGCATCAATGATCACGATCGGTGTAACAGGAGGAGTCGGAGCCGGAAAGAGCGAGATCCTCCGATATCTTGACAAGTACTATAACTGCAGGATCCTGATGTCTGATAATGCGGCCAAGGAACTGGAAGCTCCCGGAGGGATACTATACGATCCTCTTGTCAGGCTTCTGGAGGAAAAGGCTTCGGACGGCAGCGGATATGGACCCCTGCTTCTTGATAACGGCGAGATCGACAAACAGGAGATGGCGAGGAGGATATTCTCTGACCCTGAGCTTCTTACAAAGATCAACGGGCTTGTGCATCCGGCTGTAAACAAGTATATTCATGAGGAGATCGCGCGGGAGGAAAAAAGCGGTGAGAAGGAGTTCTTTATCCTGGAATCCGCGCTGCTGATCGAGAACGGGTATGACGGGATACTTGACTCCATGTGGTACATTTACTGCGAAGAGAGCGTAAGAAGCAGCAGGCTCAAAGCGTCCAGGGGATATTCCGATGAGAAGATCCGCTCCATCATGATGAGGCAGGTATCCGAAGAGGTGTTCAGAGCTCACTGCGACACAGTGATCGACAACACACCGGATTTTGACGGGCCTCATGGGGCCGCTATTCAGGTGGACGAGGCGATCGCGCGCCTTCGGGAGAAATACGGGGCGCAGCGGTGACCGCGCGGGCGGACTCCGAAATAAACAGGAAACAGGTATGAAGAAAAGATATGAGATTTGAAAGTATTGCGAGCGGAAGCAGCGGCAATTGCATTTATGTTGGGTCGGATACGACGCATCTTCTGCTGGACACGGGGATCAGCAGGAAAAGGACGGTGGAAGCCCTGAAGGACCTTGATCTGGAACTTCGGGACATCGACGGGATTTTCATCACTCATGAGCATACGGATCACATAAACGGCCTGCCCATGATCGCGAAGAAGTCGCAGATGCCCATCTACGCGACCAGGGGAACAATAGACGCCATCAGAAGAATGGATAAGGTTAAAGATATAGACCCGGAGCGGTTCGTACAGATCCGTCCTGATGAGAGGATAACTGTCAAGGACATGCAGATCGATCCGATGAGGATCTCCCATGACGCGGCCGATCCCGTTGGCTACAGGATCTATTACGGGAAGAAGAAAGCATGCGTCTGCACGGACCTGGGATGCTATACGGACTACACTGTGGAGTGCCTCAAAAATTCCGATGTGCTCCTCATTGAATCCAACCACGATGTGAATATGCTGCAGGTGGGAAGATATCCCTATATGCTCAAGCGCAGGATCCTCGGAGACAAGGGACATTTATCCAACGTCACAAGCGGACAGCTCCTGAGCAGAGTGCTCAATGACCACCTGAAGGGGATCTTTTTGGGGCACCTGAGCCAGGAGAACAATTTCCCGGAACTTGCCTTTGAGACGGTAAGAGTGGAGATCATGAGCTCGGAAGCAGATTACAGTCCGGAGGATCTTCCTATATTTGTGGCGGACAGAAAGAGGCCGTCATGCCTTGTGGAGATCTGACATAAACGACAAAGCATCATCGATCAGCAAACAGCAGTATTTTGGAGGTAACAATGCAGAGAGCGATCATTACGGTAGTTGGCAAAGATACCATCGGCATTATTGCCGGTGTATGCTCTTATCTGGCGGAAAACAGGATCAATATCCTCGACATTTCCCAGACGATCGTGCAGGGATATTTCAATATGATGATGGTCGTCGATGTGACGACTCTTGAGAAGCCTTTCGGACAGATCGCCGATGAGCTGGCCGTCCTCGGAAGAGAGAAGATCGGCGTCCAGATCAAGTGCCAGAAAGAAGAGATCTTTGATCTGATGCACAGGATCTGATACAGAGAGTGTATTGCGGCACGGTTACAGACTTAAGTTCCGCTTTCTAAACGATTGGAGGCTTTATGATCAACATCTCCGAGGTCAGCGAGACCAATGCAATGATCGAGAAAGAGAATCTCGACGTAAGGACGATCACTATGGGAATCAGTCTCCTGGACTGCATCGATTCCGACCTGCAGGTACTCAGGCAGAAGATTTATGACAAAATATATAAGAGCGCGGAAAACCTCGTAAAGGTGGGAGAAGAGATCTCCACAGACTACGGGATCCCGATCGTCAACAAGAGGATCTCAGTGACGCCGATCGCGCTGATCGGCGGCAGTGCCTGCCATTCTCCGGAGGACTTTGCACAGATCGCGATAACTCTGGACAAAGCAGCGCACGATGTGGGAGTAAACTTTCTGGGCGGTTACAGTGCCCTGGTGTCCAAAGGCATGACGCCGGCGGACAAGCTTTTGCTTGAATCCATACCGCTCGCCCTGTCAGAGACAGAGCTTGTGTGCTCATCCGTAAATGTGGGCTCCACAAAAACAGGAATCGACATGGATGCTGTGCGGCTTATGGGCAGGATCATCAAAAAGACTGCGGAAAAGACCGCGGACCGGGGATCGATCGGATGTGCCAAGCTTGTCGTATTCTGCAACGCTCCGGACGATAATCCTTTTATGGCAGGTGCTTTCCACGGCATCACCGAGGCGGACAGGATCCTCAATATCGGAGTCAGCGGACCGGGCGTTGTCAAAAAAGCGCTGGAATCCGTTCACGGCAAAGACTTCGAGACGCTCTGCGAGACCGTGAAGAAAACTGCCTTCAAGGTCACCCGCGTCGGACAGCTGGTAGCCAAAGAAGCTTCCAGGCGGCTGGGAGTTCCTTTCGGGATCATAGACTTATCCCTGGCGCCCACACCTGCGATCGGGGACAGCGTCGCGGATATTCTGTGCGAAATGGGGCTGGAGTACGCGGGCGCACCGGGGACAACGGCGGCTCTCGCTCTTTTGAACGACCAGGTCAAAAAGGGCGGAGTTATGGCATCCTCTTATGTGGGAGGCCTTAGCGGAGCTTTCATCCCGGTGAGCGAGGATCAGGGAATGATAAACGCTGTCAACGCGGGATGCCTGACATTGGAGAAACTCGAGGCCATGACATGCGTGTGCTCCGTAGGTCTTGATATGATCGCCATCCCCGGCGACACAAAAGATACGACGATCGCCGGTATCATAGCCGATGAAATGGCTATCGGTATGATCAACCAAAAGACAACGGCGGTCCGTCTGATCCCTGTGATCGGAAAAGGAGTCGGTGACAGAGTTGAATTCGGAGGACTTCTCGGTTACGCGCCGATCATGCCCGTCAACCCTTACAGCTGCGAAGAATTTGTGAACCGAAAAGGCAGGATCCCTGCTCCGGTGCACAGTTTCAAAAATTAACAATCAGTTTTATTTTTTGGCAAAAGTTGACAAAAAGTAGACGAAATACCAGCGGATGATGTAAAATAATCACGATAAGTAATTGCGCGGGTGAATACTCAGTGACCCGCTTTGGCTGATCGGAAAGGGTGATAGAAATATGAGCATTGAAAAGAAAATTGATGTAACGGCGCTTGGAGAACTATTGATCGACTTTACACAGAACGGCCTGAGCGAACAGGGCAACAATCTGTTCGAGGCGAATCCCGGCGGAGCTCCCTGCAATGTGCTCGCTATGCTTAACAAAGCCGGAAAGAAGACCGCTTTCATCGGCAAGGTTGGAAATGATATGTTCGGAAGACTCCTTAAGTCCAAGACTGAGGGAGAGGGAATTGATATGAGCGGGCTTGAGATGGACGATGAGATCCATACGACCCTGGCATTTGTGGAAAAGCTGCCTAACGGCGACAGAGATTTCTCCTTCTACAGAAATCCCGGCGCGGATGTCATGCTTACAGCTGACGAAGTGGAGAAACACCGCGATCTGATCGAGAGCGCGAAGATCTTCCATCTCGGAACTCTTTCCATGACTCATGACACAGTTGAGAAGGCTACGCTCAAGGCGCTTGAGATCGCTAAGGCAGCGGGCTGCCTGATCTCCTTCGACCCCAACCTCCGTCCTCCGCTCTGGAGCAGCGAAGAGAAGGCCAAGGAAAAGATCGCGTTCGGCCTTACACAGTGCGATATCCTCAAGATTTCCGACAATGAGATCACATTCATGACCGGCGAAGAGGACCTCGACAATGGAATCCACAAGATCATTGACCAGTATCACATTCCGCTTGTATTCGCGACTTTCGGTCCCGACGGCTCCAAGGCTTACTGCGGCGGCAAGGAAGTTTACGAGGCCGGTTTCCTCAATCCCAACACCATTGAGACAACCGGTGCAGGCGATACATTCTGCGCAAGCGCACTGCTGCATGTCCTTAAATACGGCATTGAGGGTCTTGATAATGAAGAGCATCTTCACGAACTGCTCACTTTTGCCAATGCGGCTGCTTCACTTGTTACTACCAAGAAAGGCGCGCTCTGCGTGATGCCTACGGTGGATCAGGTTGAAGCATATATTAAAGAATCCGGCAGATGACAGGCTTTGGCTGATCGATTCGGGCTTTGCAAATTCACTTGCAAAGCCCGTTTTTTCTGTTATAATATTATTCGTCGATATGCAGGTATAGTTCATCGGTAGAATACCAGCTTCCCAAGCTGGGGAGACGGGTTCGATTCCCGCTACCTGCTCTCGGATGGAAAGCCCAGGAAATCAAAGGAAGCTTCAGATCCTTTGTTCTATGGGCTTTTTTCTTTCCCTTTACCAGGTAATGCAGCTGCAAAACTTCTGTAGATTTTTAAATGCGGCGCGCATATAATAGTTTGCAAAGCCTAATCATAATACTTGCTCTGGAGAATAAATGAAGACAAACGAAATGTCAAAGAAGAATATAGTATTAGCCATCCTGTCGGGGCTGGTCCTCCTCGCCGGCTGGATCCTCTTGTTTTTAGTCCGCTGGGTGTTTGAGACATGGAACGGCCTGCAGATCGAAGAGATGATCTTTCAGCTCAAGGCGCCTCTTGAGGGGACAGGAGACGGGATCATACTTAAGGGTGTCCTGAGCAGCCTTCTTCCGGCAGCGGCTCTTACAGGACTTGCATATGTTATTTATTTCCATGCGCTCCGGAAAGGATCAGGAAAAAAAGTGCTGATCTGGTCGGCGGTCCTGGGAGTCATTCTGATCGCAGGCTCAGCCGGTTATGCGTGGAACAGACTCGAGCTGGGAGAATATGTGAAAAATCAGCTCGATGACTCCTCTTTCATAGAGGATAACTATGCGGATCCGAAAGCAGTGGATATTGAATTTCCCGAAAAGAAGAGGAATCTTATTTATATCTACCTGGAGTCCATTGAATCGACCTACGCGGATTCCGCCTCGGGCGGAGCGTTCTCCTACAACAATATCCCGGAGCTTACAGAATTGTCGAAAGAGGGAGAGAACTTTTCCGGAGGTGAAGAACTGCTCAACGGCGGAAGGGTCATGCCGGCGACAACTTTCACGATGGGCGGGATATTTGCGCAGTCTGCAGGTCTTCCCCTCAAAGTAGATCTGGGAGAGAAATTCTATGACGCCAGGGGATCTTTTAATAAGATGAACACGCAGGACACCTTTTTTAAAAAGGTGACCAGCCTGGGTGATATTTTAGAGGACGCAGGTTATAAAAATGTGTTCATGCTGGGATCTAACGCGACATTCGGAGGAAGGCGTCTGTATTTTAGCCAGCACGGAAACTATGAGATCGACGACTACAAATGGGCGGTCGAACAGGGGATCATCCCGGAAGATTACTATGTGTTCTGGGGAATGGAGGACAGCAGGCTTTTTGCCGCTGCAAAGGACAGGGTCACAGAACTGGCGAAGGGAGACCAGCCATTCAATTTCTCGCTTCTGACTGTAGATACACACTTTGAAGACGGATATAAATGCAGCCTGTGCAGGGAAGACTATCCGGACAACGACTACGCGAATGCTATTGCCTGCTCGAGCAGACAGGTCTCGGAATTCGTCAGATGGATACAGAAGCAGGATTTTTATGAGGACACCACTATTGTGCTCTGCGGCGACCATCTGACAATGGACAGCGATTTCTGCAGAGAGGTTCCGGCAGATTATAACAGAAAAGTCTATACAGTCTTCCTCAATGCTGATGCACAGCCTGAAGAACCTGACAGAAAGAGGCTTTATTCTACTCTCGACCAGTTTCCCACGACCCTTGCTGCGCTCGGGTGCAGGATCGAAGGGAACCGTCTCGGTCTTGGGACCAACCTTTATTCTTCACAGGATACGCTCCTGGAAAGATTCGGTGAAGCGGAAGTGGTTTCCGAGATGCAGAAGAAGTCGAACTTCATGAATGAACTTGCGGACATCAATATTTATGATGAAGATCTATTGCAGGCGCAGGGTCTCCTTCCCAAATCCCGGATCACGATGAAGAAGCTCGACTATTCCGAGGGAACGATTACCTTTACGGTCAGCAAGATCGATAATATCCATGAAAACTACAAGAATGTAGAATTGAGGATCGATGACGGAAGCAGCATATTAAAGCTGAAGATGAAGGAGGACGAAAACGCGGAAGGTGTTTATACCGCACAGACAGATCTGGATTCTTTCAACTACAGAAATGCCAAGGCGACTGCAGTGGTCATAGGACAGTCCGGAAGAGAATATAATACAGCGACGATGACAGGCGATCTCTCCATTAAACAGACAGAGATCTGCGCCTACCTCGACGCGCTGTCCCGTAATCCTCAGTACACAGTATTCATTGCCCTCAGGGATGACGGTTCCCACTCCCTGACGGAAGAGATCTGTGAGGGTCTGTGGAAACTGGGACTTAAAGAAGATCTTCGCGGACACTACAGATGGAGCTATTACGCTGTGATAGAACCGGATAATATCGTCGAGGAAATGTCTGAGAAGGAGCTGACAAGGACGGGAACTCTAAGTGACGGGGCGAAGTATTCCGTGCTCAGCCAGGGAGGACTGACCGGTGCGGGCGGAGGCGCCGGCAGATACCTGACATGCTCTATAAAGATCAATGGGGTGGATTACGCCGTAAAGAGGATCGGACTTAATTTTGTGGTCTACGATACGGAGAACAGCCGCGTTGTGGACAGCTGCGAGTTCAATACTTATATGGGGCTTGACCCGAAGAGGATTGACGTACAGGAGCTGATCGACAGAGCGCAGGATGCGGAAGAACAGATGGATGTCAATTGAGAAAGTTACAACAAATTATAAAGAAATTATAAAAATAACAAACAAATAATAAAAAGATTGCGGAAGCATAACAACTCGTTGCAAGATAGAAACGAAAACTTTATAATTAATTCGTGTCTGTTCTGCCCTGTTTCCTGCAGTGGAAACACAGGTGTTGAAGTATAAAGGAGTTGTTATGAGAAACGCGTTGGTCTCCCGAATCAGTAAGTATACAATTGCCTGGCTTGCTGCCGCTGCGATCACTTTGGCGGCTATGGCGCCTTCAATGCCGGCGAAAGCGGCGAGCAATGAAGAGACGGCTTTCTTTTATCTGACTGATACGCTGGGATTTAACGTAGCGGCGGCCTGCGGGATCATGGCAAACATCCGGCATGAATCCAATTTCCATCCCGGAGCAGGAAGCTGGGGCGGTGCATACGGCCTCTGCCAGTGGATGGGAGGCCGCCTTGACGGTCTTGAGTACTACTGCTGGGATCACGGATTCGATCCCGAATCCATGGCCGGTCAGCTATCCTATCTCACACATGAACTCAGAAGCTATTATCCGAGCCTCTACAGATACCTGATGAACCTGGACAACTCCAGTGAAGCCGCATATAATGCCGCTTACAGGTTCTGTTATGACTTTGAGAGGCCGGCAGACAGAAGCGGGCAGTCTGGCAGCAGAGGAAATCTCGCGTCAGGAACCTATTGGAACAGATATAAGATCTACGCTTATGATCAATGGATCGAGACGAAACTCGGTACAGTTTATCACTACACGGACGGAACACTCCACTACGGCTGGCTGGAACTTGACGATGAACGCTACTATCTTGACCAGGACGGTATCCTGAAGAAGGGCCTCTTCTCAACAGAAGGCGACACTTACTTCTCAGATGAGGATGGGGTTCTTCAGTATGGCTGGCAGGAGATAAACGGCAACAAGTACTATTTTGACGAGGAAACAGGAAAGATGCAGGTCGGCTGGAGCGAAGTCGACGGCAAGATGACATTCTTTGACAGCAACGGCAAGATGACCAGCGTCAACTCCTTTAATGACAAGAATAACATCACAGACGCGGAAATCGCGAGTTCCGTGATCGAGAAGGAGATAGAACAGGAAGTTACAGTAAACGCTCCTTCCGCGGATCCGCTTCCTCTTTCCGATAAGCTTTCCGACGTCGCACAGACGATCCAGGAAGCCGGATCAGGTTCTCAGAGTTCGGCTGCATCGGTTGCCACGCCCGGCAAGGAAACGCAGATCGATCCTGACGATTACAGGCCGAGCAGCGCGGTAAACGGAAATACTATCGACACATCGAAACTTGGAGTTGGAGATGGCGGCAATGAAGGAGTCGTGATGGGCGAGGATCCTGCAATGAATAATTCGGGCGAATCCAAGGTCGTTTTTGAAAAACCGGAATAAGTCACATGTAATACCGAATCAGACTGCGGTCGTAAGAACTAATCTTACGGCCGCATTTTACCGATGAAAACGGAGGTCTGTATGATCATGAAATCAGATTTGGAAATATACGGAACACTAGGACCGGCATGCAGAGATACAGAGGTGCTAAGACAGATGTTTGCCGCCGGAATAACCGGCATGAGACTAAACTTGTCCCACGGCACACTTGATGACAGCGCGCCGATGATCGAAGCTTTTCACAGAGCGGCCGGTCTTGAAGGAGTAAGGCCTTCGCTTCTGATCGATATGCAGGGTCCGGAACTGAGGATCGGAAATGTGAAAAAAGGGCTTTCGGCCGTGCAGGGAGATACTGTCAGCCTGTCGGTAAAGGATGAACCTGCGGAGGATCCGGATTCGATTCCTGTACCCCGCGAGATATTTGAGCATTACGAGCCGGGAATGGTTGTTATGATCGATGACGGCAAGATCCGTCTTCGCCTTAATAAGCCTGATGACACCGCCCGCATCAGGAGAATTCAGGCTGCTGTTCTCACCGGAGGGCCGGTGCTCAGCAGAAAGAGCATTGCAGTAGAGGGCATGTCCGTCACGGGAAGCACTCTTACGCAGCAGGATCTGCTGAACCTTAAATGCGCTTCGGAAGCCGGTGTCACCGATGTGATGCAGCCCTTTGTGCGCGGGGAAGGTGACCTGATGGAAGTGAGAAAGGCAATGGCGGAATGCGGAGCCGGGAACTGCAGGCTGTTTGCCAAAATAGAGAACCGGGAAGGGATCAGAGCCGTAGAAGAGATCCTTCCTCTCGCGGATATGCTTGTCATCGCAAGGGGAGACCTGGGAAATGCTGTCCCGCTATGGGAACTGCCCCGGGTACAGAAAGAAATATCGGAGAAATGCCTCTCGGCGGAGGTCCCTTTTATGGTGGTAACGCAGATGCTGGCGAGCATGGAACACTCGCCGGTACCGACAAGGGCAGAGGTGTCTGATATCTTTAACGCTGTGAGCGACGGAGCATCGGCCGTCATGATCACCGGGGAATCCGCTTCAGGCCTGTATCCTGTGCTTGCCTCCGGCTATCTTGTAAAGACGGCATTGGAAGGCCTTAAATGGAGAAAGGAAAGAGAAAAGCAGAGTTGATGCATTCTCCCTGAAATTATGCTATCATTAAAAACTGGAAATGCAGCAAAGCACTGATAATCAGGAAGAGGTGAAGGCATGAGATGTCCCTACTGCGGAAAGGATGATACGAGAGTAATTGATTCAAGGCCGGTGGAGGATAACAATTCGATCCGCAGAAGAAGGATCTGCGATTCGTGCGGCAAGAGATTTACTACGTATGAGAAGATCGAGATGATCCCGATGATGGTCACCAAGAAGGACAATAACAGGGAGATCTTTGACCGCTCCAAGATCGAGGGCGGTATTCTGCGCGCCTGCCACAAGAGACCGGTCAGCGCGGCTCAGATCAAGAAGATCGTCGACGAGATCGAGGCAGAAGTCTTTGAAAGGGATGAGAAGGAGATTTCCAGCAAACAGATCGGAGAACTGGTCATGGCTAAGATCAATAAGCTTGATCCTGTCGCGTATGTCAGGTTTGCTTCTGTTTACAGAGAATTCAAGGATGTGGAGACATTTATGGAGGAACTTAGGAAAGTTCTTAATTCCGAAGAGTGATCCTTTCCAAAGAGCGCGGCACTTCGTCGGGCCATCAGAGAAATGTCTGTTGAAAAATAAATCTCTGTAGTATAGAATAAATTAGTATTAGACGCGAGTACATCAGGAGGTATCTTTATGATTTCTGCAAGTGATTTCAGAAACGGCATTACGATTGAAAAGGACGGAACAGTACTGGAGATCATCGAATTCCAGCATGTCAAACCCGGCAAGGGCGCTGCATTCGTCAGAACCAAGTTAAAAGATGTGATCAACGGCGGTGTTACAGAGACTACTTTCCGCCCTACTGAGAAATTCCCTCAGGCAAGGATCGACAGGAAAGAGTATCAGTATCTGTATGCGGATGGCGACCTTTATGCTTACATGGATACAGAGACTTATGATCAGATCAGCCTTGGCAAAGACGTTGTCGGCGACAATATGAAGTTCGTCAAGGAAAATGATATGGTCAAGCTCGTATCTTACAACGGAAACGTGTTCAACATGGAGCCTCCGATGTTCGTAGAACTTGAGATCACGGAGACCGAGCCCGGCTTCAAAGGCAATACCGCAACCGGTGCCACAAAGCCCGCTACAGTTGAGACAGGCGCTACAGTCAGCGTTCCGCTGTTCTGCAATATCGGCGATGTGATCAAGATCGACACGAGAACCGGCGAGTATCTGTCCAGAGCTTAAGAGCACGCACATACTTTTCAAATCAGGATAATGCTGAAAGACAATGGGAAAGGTTTATTCCCATTGTCTTTTTTTATGCACATCTATATTTTGACAAGGAGAGTATTGTGAAGACTAATAAAAAGAACAGATTCTATGATGAAATGAAAGAGTGTCTTATGAGACTCAAACCGGAAGAGATGGAGATCTCATTTAACAGGATCAACAAACAGAACAGAAAGGGACTGCATGGATGCATACTTCAGCTGCCGGGAGCCGCGGCGTCGCCGACCTTCTATTTTGAAGACCTGTATGAGGCATACTTAAACGGCACCGCTCCGGAAGATATCGCGGAAAGCCTTATTAATTTTGCCAGGGAGAACAATCTGGACTCGATCCCGGGGAATATTGATATCGACGATTATGACTGCGTGAGAAAGAACCTTGGACTGATGGTAATAGGAGAAGAGAAAAACAGGGAATATCTCGAGGACATGATCTATAAAAAGATCGAGGACCTGGCTCTTATCCCGATCATTTTTACAAATGATAAATACGGAACCGGATGCATCAAGGTAAGAGAAGGATTTTTGAAATACTGGGGCGTGAGTGCAGGTGAGGTATTGGAAGAGGCGATCCTGAACGCTCCCAGGATCATGCCTCCCACATTCAGGCAGCTGAATGAAATCCTGGGCAGTCAGGATGAGGATGACAACGAACTGTTTGTGATCAGCAACAGTTACTACGCGGGAGGGGCAGCGGTCGCGTTTTACCCGGGCTTTCTTGACTGTATCGGAAAAGCGCTGGGGAAGGATCTGTTCATTCTGCCCAGTTCTGTAAATGAGCTGATCCTTGTGACGGACAGCGGACAGGATCCTGAGGTGCTTCTTCAGATCGTAAAGGAAGTGAACAGGACGCAGGTCGAACCCGGTGAAGTACTTACAGATGCCGTTTACCATTACAGCAGAAGCGGGGAAGGCTTTCAAAGGCTTCTCCCTTCACAGATGTGACCGCGGCGGTCCGGGAATTTAAGGTATTCTAAAGGACTGTACCGATGCTGGACAATTGATATTCGTTATGGTATATTGATTAGGCTGAAGGCAGATATACTATCTGCCTTCAGACAAATATGCACTCGTAGTCTAACGGATAGAACGAAGGCCTCCGACGCCTTTAATGCAGGTTCGATTCCTGTCGGGTGCATTTTTTTGTGCGCTAAAACGGATGCGGAATCCGGGAACAGTAGTATAATGGTGACAGAAGTGAAAGATCCGGATTCCAGCGGCACGGATCAAGAGGCGTTTACGAAAGCGAGGGGCACTATGTTTGGACTGGGAAGGCTTAACGCGGCGGTAGTCGGCACCGGCTATATGGCTTCCAAAATGACGGCGGTACTGAACTCTTCAGGGACGGTCAGGCCTTACGCTGTGGTATCGAGAGATATTGAAAGGGCGCTGCAGTTCGGCAGAGAGAACGGATTTAAGAAAGCCTATGACTCGATGGAGGCTATGCTCGCGGACAAGAAGGTGGATCTGGTATATATCGCGACGCCTGCGTCCGAGCATGCAGGTCAGGTCAGGGCATGCATTGAAGCCGGGAAACCTGTTCTGTGTGAGACGCCCATAGCTCTGACTTCTCAAGAGGCAGAGAGCCTGTTTTCCCTCTCGTCATCTCTTGACGTTCTTGTGGTAGAAGCAATGCACATCAGGTTCCTTCCTTTTTTCAAGCAGATCGTAAGCGCTATCTCAAGCGGCGCGATCGGAACCCCGGTGATGCTAACGGCCGGTATTGCGTCAGACATCGAGAACATTCCCAGGCTCCAGAGGCCCTCACTGGGAGGCGGCGCGTTGGGAGACCTCGGGTATTTTCTCCTTGCCTTTTCCTCCATGGTCTTCGGCAACCAGATCAAGAGGATCCAGTCGAGCTGTGCTTTTACACCCATGCGGGTAGACCGCCAGCTGAGTCTTGTGCTCCAGTATAAGGACGACAGGATGGCGGTGCTTTCCTGCACTACCAGCGGTAATGGTGAGAGCAGGGCTGTGATTCAGGGAACCAAAGGATACATGGTTGTAGAAGACCTGAAGAATTTCTCGTCAGCGACAGTCTATGACTCGAGAAAGAATAAAACGGCTTCGTATAAGAGAGGCAAAATAAAGAGTGAATTTGAGTTTGAGATGGCTGCGTTTACAGCGGCCATGAAATCCGGCTGGAAAGAGTGTCCGGAAATACCTCACGCCCAGACGCTCGCTATGATGCAGATGATGGATTTCATCCGCAGGCAGCTGGGAATCTCTTATGAGGATATTCAGATCTCGCAGATTCCCAATATGATCGAGGGAACATCGGCCGCGCAGCCGCCTGTTCAGGATATGGTGACTGCAGCAAAGCCGCCGGTTCAGGAAACAGTGACTGTTGAAGCTGAATCGGAGCCGGAGAATACCCCGGAGTCCTCCGCGGGAGAGGAGATTCAGGAAGCTGAATTTGAAGAAGTGCTTGAGGAGATCCCTGCTGAGGAAAAAGAGTAAGTGAATGTGACAAATGCCCGGCAAATGCGGGCACTGCGGGAAAAGTCCCTGATGCCCTCAAAGAGGGAGCATCAGGGGCTTTCTTTCTCTGTAAACAGTGTAGTGATCAAATCCCAGGGACTTCAGTATCTGTGCCGTATCTGCGAACCGGCCTGCGATCCTTTCCGGGACATGGGCATCGGAACCTATGGTGATCAGCTCGCCGCCCATCTCTCTGTAACGGGCCAGTATATCGGGAAGAGGGTTAAAATACTGCATTCCCTTTGTGAGCGGGGCTGTATTGACTTCCAGTGCAATATCCCGGGTTACCAACTCGCTGAGAATGGGATCGATCAGTCCGGCGAAAGCTTTATAAGTATAAAACTTCTCCCTGTCGGGAAGGTATCTGGCCACATAATCCAGATGACCGCATGAGTCAATGCCCGGAAAGGCTCTGATATTGAGAAGTGTATCTTCAAGATACAGGGCCAGTGCCTCCTCCTGCGTGCGCGACTTGAGAAAATCCGGATAGTAAGGATCCGTTCCGCCGCAGAGGTGGTTGGAACCTATGACGAAGTCAAAATCCGGATGAGAGGCAAAATAGGAAGTCAGAAAATCTCCCAGATGGGGCTGAAGTCCGATCTCGATCCCGAAACGCAGTTCGATCCGGTCCCTGTATTTGTCTCTTAATCTGAGATACTCCTCTCTGTAGGGAGCGTAGTCCAGATCAAAGGTGCCCGGGGAAACATCCGGAACATTTTCATAAGGAAACCCGGGATCATAGTGGTCGGTGAAGCACATGATCTTAAGACCTTTTTCGATCCCCGCAAGGATCTGGGTCTCCATAGGGGCTTCGCTGTCGCCTGAATGATCGGTATGAAGATGATAATCCGCTAAAACGCTCATATATATGCCTCCGTCAATGCTTTCTGAGATTTTAGCAATTATTTATCAAAGTATCAATCAATTGTTACTAAAACCAGCCGATATTTATGCCGTCATTTGTGTAAAATTCCGTTAAATACTTGAAAATCATACTATATATGCGTTAAAATGAGTTAGTCGACAAAGTATGGTGTTCTCGGGCGCGAATCGGCGGGAAGTGACGCGCGCAGGCGGAATAGTTCGCAGAGGAAATGTTTATGAAGAACACCGGCGTTTGTTACATTATCATCTCTAACTATTTTAGGAGGAAAGAAACATGGCAGTAAAAGTAGCAATTAATGGTTTCGGACGTATTGGCCGTCTGGCATTCCGTCAGATGTTCGGCGCAGAGGGATTTGAGATCGTAGCGATCAACGACCTTACTTCTCCCGCTATGCTCGCTCACCTGCTCAAGTATGACAGCACACAGGGCAGATATGAGAAGGCTGACACAGTCTCCGCAGGCGAAGATTTCATCACTGTTGATGGCAAGGACATTAAGATCTATGCTAAGGCTAACGCAGCTGAGCTTCCTTGGGGCGAGATCGGTGTTGACGTAGTTCTGGAGTGCACAGGCTTCTATACCTCCAAGGCTAAGGCACAGGCTCACATCGATGCAGGCGCTAAGCATGTCATCATTTCTGCTCCTGCAGGAAATGACCTTCCTACAATCGTCTACAACGTAAACCATCAGTCCCTGACAAGCGA
>DJXS01000085.1 GCA_002448395.1 Lachnospiraceae bacterium UBA6998
GTCGGTATGCAGCAGCGCACAGAGATCCTCAAGATGCTCTACAGAGACAACGAGATCCTCATCTTCGACGAGCCCACCGCCGTGCTGACCCCCGCCGAGATCGACGATCTCATGGTGATCATGAAGAACCTTGCGGCAGAAGGCAAGTCTATCCTGTTCATCTCCCACAAGCTCAATGAGATCATGACTGTCGCGGACCGCTGCTCCGTTCTTCGCCGCGGCAAATATATCGGCACAGTCGATATCAAGAACACCACTCAGGAAGAACTGAGCCGCATGATGGTAGGCCGTGATGTCAGCCTCAAGGTTGACAAGGCTCCCGCGCATCCCGGCGAAGTAGTCCTTCAGGTGGAGAACATGTCCGTCGCCTCCAAGAGAGGCTCCAAGATGGCTGTCAACAACGTCACCTTCAACGTTCGCGCGGGCGAGATCGTCTGTATCGCAGGTATCGACGGCAACGGACAGTCCGAACTCGTCTACGGACTCTCCGGCCTTGAACCTCTGGCCGGCGGCAAGATCACCCTCAAGGGCAAGGACATCACGAATTCGTCCATCCGCGAGCGCTCGATCAGCGGCCTGAGCCACATTCCGGAGGACCGCCACAAACACGGCCTGGTCCTGGATTATTCCCTGGAATACAACATGGTCCTGCAGAGATACTTCTCCCCCGATTTCAGCAACGGTGCCGGTTTCCTGAAGCGGCCTGAGATCAGGACTTTCTCCGAGAAACTGATCGACCAGTTCGACGTCCGAAGCGGCGAAGGCCCGGTCACGATCGTCCGCTCCATGTCCGGCGGCAACCAGCAGAAGGCGATCATCGCCCGTGAGCTGGAGAAGAACCCCGAGCTTCTGATCGCGGTCCAGCCTACCCGCGGACTTGATGTAGGCGCTATCGAATACATCCACAGGCAGCTGATCGCTCAGAGAGATGCCGGCAAGGCTGTCCTTCTGGTCTCCCTCGAACTCGAAGAAGTCCTGGGCGTTCCGGACCGCATCCTTGTTATGTACGAAGGTGAGATCGTCGGCGAATTCGATCCGGCGAAGACCACCCGTGAAGAGCTCGGTCTGTATATGGCAGGCGCAAGGAAGGAGGGACACACGGCATGAAAAAGAATAATAAATCACTTCTGAGCAATCCCGGATTCCAGACGCTCCTCGCTTCACTTGTCTGCATCGTTGTGGGACTCCTGGCCGGTTACATCGTATTGCTCATCATCAATCCCGCTAAGGCAACGGAAGGAATCGTCACGATCCTCAAGAACTTCCTTACCTACGGAAGCGGCAAAGCGGCCATGAAATATTTTGGCAACACCCTTGTCAAAACAGCGCCGCTCCTCATGTGCGCCCTCTCCGTGCAGTTCTGCTACTCCGCAGGCCTGTTCAATATCGGCGCAGCCGGACAGTATGTCGCCGGCGCAGGTCTCTGCCTCTATGCAGCGCTGATATGGAAGATGCCCTGGCCGGTATGCCTGATCCTTTCCATGATCGCAGGCGCAGCTTTCGGCGCTGTAGTCGGCGTCCTCAAGGCATACAGAAACGTCAATGAGGTCATCTCCGGCATCATGCTGAACTGGATCGGCCTCTACACAGTCAACATGGCTCTCACCCCGGTCAAGGAGACCGCGAGCCCTTACACACAGGCTGTGGCAACGGTCAACCCCTCCGCTCTCCTTCCCACGGCGGGACTCGGAGCAATTTTCGGAAACAATAAATATGTGACGATCGCGATTCCGCTGGCCGTCCTGATCGCAGTTCTGATCTGGGTAATCCTCAACAAGACCGTCTTCGGATATGAGCTCAGAGCTACCGGTCTTAACAAAGAAGCAGCCAAATACAGCGGCATGAAAGAAAAGACCAACACTATCCTGACACTTGCTATCGGCGGTGCGCTGGCAGGCCTGGGAGCTTCCTTCCTGTTCCTGTCCGGATTCGAGCAGTGGAGCGTCACCCAGTCCTCTGTTCCCAGCATGGGATTCAACGGCATCGCGGCGACCTTCCTCGGCGGCCTGCACCCGATCGGAACCATCTTCTCCTCGTACTTCATCCAGCACATTACGAGCGGCGGTTCCTATCTGGACAAGGCAGTTTTCCCGGCGCAGATCTCTGACCTGATCTCCGCGATCATCATCTATCTGTGCGGCTTCGTTGGTTTCTTCCGCTATTTCTTTAATACGCAGCTTGCCAAGCGCAGTAAAGACACGGCAAACAGCAACGATGTTCCGATTAATACGGCTGCTCCCGCAGACGATGACAAGAAAGGAGGCGCTGAGAAATGATCCTGCTCATTCAGTACACACTGTTATTTGCGTCCGTTCTTATGCTGGTCGCACTCGGCGGCTGTTTCTCCGAGCACTCCGGCGTTATCAACCTCGGACTTGAAGGCATCATGGTAATGGGTGCCCTGGGCGGCGCGCTTGTCATGAAATATCTTCCCGCAGGCACTTCCGCTTTCGTCATTGTCCTGCTGGTGATCCTGGCCTCCATGCTCATGGGACTGATCTATTCCTCTCTCCTGGGCGTTGCAGGCGTCAACTTCAGCGCAGACCAGACCTTGGTAGGCACTGCTATGAACATGCTGGCAGCTGCTCTTGCAACTGTCATCGTAAAGTCCATCAACGTCGCGGAAAATCCTGACAACGTCTCCTCAACGGTCCAGTACGTACAGGCCAAAAAAGCGCTGATCGTCAATGTCGGCGGCTTCCAGTTCAACTGGTTCATGCTGGTCGCTGTGATCCTGCTCTTCGCATCTCACTTCATCCTCTATAAGACGCGCTTCGGACTGCGCCTTATGGCTTGCGGCGAGCACCCCGCAGCAGCCGACTCCGTCGGTATCAACGTCAAAGTGATGCGCTGGGCGGGCGTCCTGATCTCCGGCCTTCTCGGCGGCCTGGGCGGCATCGTCTACATCACTGCAGGCGTTTCCGAGTGGAAGTTTGAGACCGGCGTCGCAGGCTTCGGCTTCCTGGCTCTGGCCGTTATGATCTTCGGTCAGTGGAAACCCGTCAACATCGCGCTGGCAGCCCTGCTGTTCGGATTCTTCCGTGCGCTGTCCAACGTCTACAGCGGCTTCCCCTTCCTGGCAGCCCTCAAGATACCGGGATCCATCTACAACATGATGCCCTATCTGATTTCTCTGATCGTATTGGCGCTCACGTCCAAGAATTCCCGCGCTCCAAAAGCGGAAGGTATTCCGTACGACAAGAGCAGACGGTGATCTGTTACATTTCGTTTTTCATAACAATACAAGAACTGCCGCATCCCGTGATGCGGCAGTTCTTTTGTGATATGACAATTTATAACTATTTGCGTGATCAGGCAAATACTTCCGTTCTGCCTCACTCTTCCCACGTCGCCGTTTCAAAGATCCCGTCGAGCACAGAAAGGCTCTCCTCTTTCAGTTCCTTCCTGAAGTAACTGTGGATGTAATAGAAATTGCTTCCACTCTTGACTGACAGGCTCTCTCCCATCATGCCGATATCCTGTACTTTATAGGTGTACCTGTAGCCGTCCGCTGTTTTGCCGCCGATCTGTCTGTTCATAAAGCCTTCAAGATGATAGCCGAATTTGCCCATAGGCTTTCTGATCTTAGCTTCCATATTCTTCGCTATATCAGCGCTTCCTGCCAGCATTGCCACGAACGGATTGGCCTGCCGCCAGGAAACAGAGATCATAATGTGCCTGTCCTCGTCCTTGATGCAGAATCCGGGGGCTTCCTCGAAGAATTTGTACCTCTTAAGTTCTTCCTGCGTCATTTCGACAAAGCTCTCCGGGTAAGTGAGATTCAGTTCCTTGTTAAGCAGTAATGTACTCATCGAATATCCCTATTACATCAGCGGTGCTGCCTATCTGAGAATCAGCTGTCCGACGCGTAAAAAAGCGCCCCGTCCATTTGCGTAGAAATCCGTAACTTCCTTACTCTGTTCAAATATTGTTTTTTCCTCGTCTTTCCGTATCTTTAAGAACATGCCGTCAGCACGTTCCCATCCATTTTACTATATTTTGATATATTTTTGTGTTAATTGTGAAGTTGTTGTAAAATGGTGTTGTTCCATTAATAATCCCAGAACCATCTGTGATCTTTACTATACACTTTTATCGGAGACTAAAAAATGGCAGAAGAATTCAAACTCAGTCCCGAGGAAGCTGTGATCCTGCGCACCGGAAAGATCGGCTACGGCGGAGGCTTTCAGCTCCCTTCCATGTTCAACAGCAATGAACTGATCCTCACAAACAAGAACCTTATTCTTCTCAAGAAGAACATGTTCGGTCAGACAGAAGATACCCTCTACTTCCCTCTTTCCAAGATCCTGATGGCGAACGGCAGGCCTCAGGTCAGAAAGAGCAATCCGTCCCACATGGAGTACGCGCTCGATGTCTATTTTGAGACAGGCATGGAGAGCTTCCGCTTCGAGTGGGAAAGCGATATCGACGAGTGGGTAGAAAATATCGTCTCTGTCGTCACCGGAGTACCTGTTCAGAAAAAGTCCGATTTAGAAATGATGCAGGACGCCCTCGCCTTCGCCGAGTCCATGACAGATTCCGTCGAGAAGATCCAAAGCGTATTCGGCATCAAGTCGACGAGACAGGTCTCCTGCAAGTGCCCTTCCTGCGGCGCTTCCCTCTCCGGAACCAAGGGAGAAACTATCCAGTGCCCTTATTGCGGGACGACTTATACCTTCTGATCGCCGGAAGGCTACAAAACAGTGTCTGAATCACTTTACCGAAGCTGACCTGGCGGTTCACTTCTTGTCCAGGCTGTATGATTTCACAAAAGTGTGATGACCGTCCTTATATTCATAGACCCGGATCTCACAGTTCTTCATGCGCTCCCAGTGCAGTCCGTCCGGCGCCTCGTCGAGATAGCCGCACAGTGCCCGCATGATGCCGCCGTGGCAGGCCACGAGCACATTCTCGTAATCCTTGGTCTCGAGCTCCCTGAGGAAAGAAGACGCCCTCTCCTTCATCGAATCAATGGTCTCCACTGTGGGCGGCGCGGGAAAGATCCTGGGCATCGTCCAGTAAGCGGTCATGGGAAGCCCTAATGCGTAGTATCTGCGCTTCTCATATCTGCCGAAATCGGTCTCGATGATCCTCGGATCCACGATGATCTCGGACGGATCTACATCTCCGATAATGGAACCGGTGAGAATCGCGCGCTGAAGGGGGCTGGCGTAAACAGCGTCAAAGTGAACATCGCCGATATTCTTGCGGGACTGCTTAGCCTGCGCGATCCCCTTCTCATTGAGCGGGGCGTCAGTGCGGCCCTGCATCAGTTTCTTCCTGTTGAGCTCAGTCTGCCCGTGGCGTGCGATCCAGATTCTCATGCTATGAATTCCTTTCAAAAATAACAGGGAGGATGCATCTGTCCGCAGCTCCCGTTTTTCTGCTCCAATACGCTTCCATTATATGATGCCAAAGAGCACCTGACAAATACTTCAGGTGCTCTTCTGTGGCGGAAACAAATTAATACTTGACTTTGTTCTGTGGATTGGGTATGATAAATCTTGCTTATTTCGAGGCGTGGCTCAGTTTGGTAGAGCGCTGCGTTCGGGACGCAGAGGTCGTGGGTT
>DJXS01000086.1:0-3443 GCA_002448395.1 Lachnospiraceae bacterium UBA6998
ATTGACGGAAAATGGTATTACCTGAACAGCAAAGGCGTGATGCAGCTCGGCTGGCATAAGATCAGCGGCAAGTGGTATTACCTGGACGGCAGCGGAGCAATGGTGACGGGCTGGAAAACGATCGGAGGCAAGAGGTATCAATTTAGCAGCTCCGGTGTGTGGATCAAATAGCAGGTTATTAATTAAGAAGATGATATCGTAAGGACTGACGGGCGGAGGCTGGCTATGGTGAAAAGAAAACAATTTCTATATGCTTTGATCGCTTCCGCGGCGGTCACTGCACTGATCGGAGCAGGCATCCTGCGGCGAGTGGACCGGTGGGCGCAGGACTGGATGTTCCAGCAGCCGGGCGCGACATCTCCGGAGATCGTGATCATCGGGATCGATGAGGAGGCGCTGGAGGAGCTGGGGCCTTATCAGACCTGGGACAGGAATGTGATGGCATCGGCATTGGAGGCGCTGGCAGCAGACCCTGACAAAAAGCCCGCCGTGACAGCTGTCGACGTTCTCTACGCGGGGCACACTTCGGAGCAGGCGGACACGCGGCTTACGGAAGCGGCGAAGCAGCTCGGAAATGTGATCACGGCTTCGATGGCGGAGTTCGGCGAGCAGATCATCTGGGAAGACGGACACGCCAAAGTGGTCAATACTTCTGCGGTGTTAAGCTACATGCAGCCCTTTGAAGAGCTGCGGGCCTGCACGGAGCAGGGGCACATCAACGCGATGAGCGACACGGACGGTGTTATGCGGCACGGCGTGCTGTATGTGGAGCCGGGTGAAGCGATGCAAGCGGGTGAGAACGCGGAAGCGGGCGCAGCGGCGGAGGCAGGAGCTTCCCGCGTCTATTCGATGAGTTATCTTGCGGCGCAGAAGTATATGCGGCAGCAGGGACAGGAGAGCGCAGTGACTGATGAGCCGGCAGCGGCCGCGGGCGCAAATATTGCGGCTGACCCGGACCGGATGTTCTACATCCCCTACACGGGCCGTCCGGGCAACTATTATGACGGCGTTTCGATCGCCCGGCTCATCAGAGGCGAGGTGCCGGCCGATTACTGGGCGGGGCGCATCGTGCTGATCGGTCCTTATGCGGCGGCACTTCAGGACGCCTACTTTACGCCGATCGACAAGGGCGAGCAGATGTACGGCGTGGAGATCCAGGCCAATATAATCCAGAGCTTTCTGGATAACAATTCCAAAAAAGAGATTCCCGAAGCACCGCAGATTGCCTTTCTGTTTGTGCTTTGCGCGGCAGCTTTAGCGCTGTTTCTGCATCAGGAGGTTCTGCCGGCGAGCCTGAGTGCAGGCGCGCTGTCAGCCCTGTGCCTTGCATGCGCAGTCAATCTGTATGATGCCGGCTTTGTCACACATCCGCTGTGGGGAGCTGTCGGTGTGGCGGCGGTCTATGTTTTGGCAATGGCGGCTCACTATGTGAGGACTGTTCGGGAGAGGCAGGCGCTCGCACTTGAGAAGGAGAGGATCGGAGCTGAGCTGGAACTGGCATACCGCATTCAGACAAGCGCGCTGCCCAAGGAGTTCCCCGAGCAGAAGGAATTCGGCGTGTACGCGTCGATGACTCCGGCCAAAATGGTCGGCGGCGACTTTTACGACTTCTTTATGATCGACGAAGGGCATTTGGGACTGGTCATCGCTGACGTTTCGGGCAAAGGCGTGCCGGCAGCCCTGTTCATGATGGTATCCTCGGTCCTGATCCGCCAAACGGCAGCAGGTCAATACAGCCCGGCCTTAATATTGCAGAGCGTAAACCACCAGATCTGCGCGCGCAACCCGGAGGAGATGTTCGTAACAGTCTGGCTTGGAATCCTGGACATTGCCACGGGTAAGCTCACAGCGGCAAACGCGGGGCATGAATACCCGATGATCAAGAAAGCCGGAGAGAGCTTCGAAATGCTCAGGGACCGGCACGGACTGGTTGTAGGCGCTATGGACGGTGTGCGCTACAAGGACTACGAGGTTATGCTTGAACCGGGAGCCAAGTTGTTCGTATACACGGACGGAGTATCCGAGGCTGTGAACAAAAACCTTAACCAGTTCGGCACGGATCGGATCCTGGAAGCTCTGCGTTCCAGGGAGGAAGGGTCTCCCAGGGAGATCCTGGAAACTGTGGAAAAAGCAGTGCACGAGTATGCCGGCGAAACGCCGCAGTTCGATGATCTGACAATGATGGGTGTGGAATATATGGGCGCAATGGGGTAGCAATATGGACGAGCGGGAGAGAATAACCGAAGAATTAATCAAACAACTGGTCAAGATGGGCTATCCGGCCGAGTTTGGCGCTGCGATCGCGAACAACCTGCGCACAGAGAAAACCATGAGCCGTATGATCCGCTATCTGCGCAATGCCAACCCTCGCAGCGCCGAAGAGATCGCGGACGAAATGCTGGCGATCATGGAAGACCGCAATCGCTGGGTGCAGAAGAAGGAAGCCGAGTACTACAATGCCAAGTACAATGAGATGCTCTACAACGGTTTGGGCGTAGAAGAAGCGGAGTAAGAAGATTCACTATTTAAAATTGATGCCCCTAATAGAATAGGTATAATAAAAATGTGATGCGCCGGCAAAAGCCCGCGCGAAAAGTGAAGGAAAGAAGTTTAGGGAGTTAATGTCGAGTAATATAGAGAAGGTTAAGTCCATATTTAAGAGTCCCGGGATCGCGGCTGTGCTCCGGTGGTCGAAGTGCGTGCATGTCAAAGTAGTGATGATATGCCTGATCACGGTGCTGTCCACGGTGTTTTCGCTGTTCTTTACGCTGGCGACTAAGGGTCTGGTGGACGGCGCTGTGTCGTCGAATTCCGACCAGTTGGTGAAATATGCGCTGATGCTGGTCGGGATCATTTTGATGCAGCATCTTTTGTCAAATCTGCGCAACTGGATGAGAATCCACGCTTCGGCGGAGCTGCAGGAGTCGCTGCAGAAGATGCTGGTGCACGAGATTTTATCCAAGGAATACGGGGGACTGAAGGGGTATCACAGCGGAGAACTGGTAAACCGGGTCTTCTCGGACATGAGCGTGATCAAGAACGGAATTATGAATATTCTTCCGAGTCTGATCGGTATTGTGGTAAGTTTTGTCGGCGCGGCTGGAATCCTGATCGCGATGGACTGGCATTTCGTCATTCTTATGCTGGCGGGCGGCGCGCTGGGGCTGGCTCTGGTCATCCTGTTCAGGGGGCCTATGAAGGCGCGGCACAAGAGGATGCAGGAGGCAGAAGGCCGGCTGCACTCTTCGGTGCAGGAGACTTTCGTCAATATCAAGCTGGTGAAGTCGAGTCTGTCGGAGGGCAGACAGGAGCGAAGGATCGGCGCCGACCAGGAGTACCTGAGCAAAGAGCAGGTGCGCCAGGGAATGTTCAGTTTCCGGATGAATGACAGTATGGGGCTGGTTTTTGACTTCTCGTGGCTGTTCTGCATGCTGTGGGGCTGC
>DJXS01000086.1:3584-4207 GCA_002448395.1 Lachnospiraceae bacterium UBA6998
CGTATCCAGGGTCCTATCGCGAACTCGGTGAGCATCGCGTCACAGCTGTACGGTGTCAGTTCGTCCGCGGAGCGTCTGCTGGAGCTGACGGAGCTGCCGGCGGAGGAAGAGGGCGAGGTGCTTCACTCTTTTGACGAGATCGTAATGGACGACATTACGTTCAAATATGATGACGGAATCGAAGAAGTGCTGCAGCACGTCAACTGGACGATCAAGAGGGGCGACTTCATGGCGCTGACCGGGATCTCGGGAGGCGGCAAAACATCGCTGTTCCAGCTCCTTCTGGGAATTTATAAGCCGACTAAGGGCCGGATGTTGTTCCGGGCAGGCGGCCTGGAAGTGCCGGCTTCGAGAGGCACGCGGGCGCTGTTCGCGTATGTGCCCCAGGGAAATACGCTGTTCTCGGGAACGCTGCGGGACAACCTGACGATGTTCACGGACGAGGCGACGGACGAGGAGATCCGGGCGGCAGTGGACGCCGCGTGCCTGACAGCCCTTGTGGATGATATCGGATATGACGCGGTGCTCGGCGAGCGCGGCGTGGGCCTGTCCGAGGGGCAGGCACAGAGAGTGGCGGTGGCCAGGGCGCTCCTCAGCGAGGCGCCGATCCTGCTGCTGGACGA
>DJXS01000064.1 GCA_002448395.1 Lachnospiraceae bacterium UBA6998
CCGGCCAAGAGTTCGGTCATGGACGATCTGGTGCAGATGGCGGCGTCGGACGACGGAGTGCTCAGGGAAGAGCTTTTCTCCATTGATGACTGCCTGGAAAACGTAATGGTACTTCAGGAGCCTGTCTGCTCCAAGAAGAGGATAAAACTGGAACTGAAGAAGAGTGTCTCGATGCCGGATCAGGTCATCGGCGACAAGGCTAAGCTTCAGAGGGCTCTGGTGAGCCTCCTCGAGAGCGCCATCGAACAGACGCCCGGCGGAGGTGTGATCAACCTCGGCTGCAGGGCGGACAGAGCGTCCGGAAACAGGGCCTATCTGTACTTCACCATCAGGGACAACGGCAGCAGCATTGCCAGCGACCTGATGCAGGGCATGTTTGAGATGAAAGACGAGAAGGATGACCCGCTCCGCGCAGGGCTTTATATCGCGCGGGAGATCGTCAGTATCATGGGCGGAAATGTGAGAGTCCGAAGCCGCAGAGGCGAGGGCACGGAGTTTATGGTGACGGTTTGTATGAAGCTGCCGTAACAGGCAGGTGAAGGGACTTTACGCAATGAAGAACAAGAAGGACAGGATAACGAAAAAGGAAGTGAAACGGCTGCTGAAGAAGAGGTCCGCTCTGCGCGAGGCAATGGGATTCATGTCAGAGACAGGCCTGTGGGCCGGCAGCGGCGCGATGGTAGGAATCGCGAACTATTTTTACGATTTTTCGATGAAGCCCGTGAAGCATGATCCCAGCAGGGACGGAGAACCCGATGAAATTCCTTACACAAAGGGACGCGTATGGATGAACACTCATCCCGAGAGGCGTGACTGGTATGAAAGAGCGGAAGACGGACTCCGGATCCACGCCAATTTCATTCCCTCGACGATCGAGGGAGGCGATCACCGCTATGCGATCTGTGTGCATGGCTATTCGGATACCTCTGAGAGCGTGGGTCAGTTCGCGCAGGTTTATCACGATGTGTACGGCATGAATGTCGTGCTGCCGGATCTTCGCGGTCATGGAAAGAGCGAAGGAACTTATGTCGGATACGGCTATCACGACAGACTGGACCTTATCATCTGGATCGACAGAGTCCTGGGGATCGATCCCGACGCGGTCATCATACTGCACGGCATTTCTATGGGAGCTGCCACAGTCATGATGGCTACGGGAGAGAAGCTTCCCTCCAATATCAAGGCCTGCATAGAGGACGCCGGATTCAGCACTGCTTTGGAGGAGTTCGCTCACGTCTACAGCACGCTGAAACAGAAGCCTCCGATCTCTTCGGATCTTCTTCTGCCCATCCTTCGCCAGATCGGAAAGGTGCGGGCCGGCTATGACCTCAATGACGCTGCTCCCATCGAAGCGGTGAAGCATTCCACCACTCCAACCTTGTTCATTCACGGCGAGGCGGACAAATTCATCCCCTGCAGCATGATGAACAAGCTGTTTGAGGCGGCTTCCTGCGAGAAGATGTGCATGATAGTGCCCGGCGCGGACCACGTCAAGAGCGTTGTAGCTGATCCCGAGGGCTACTGGGCCAAAGTAGAGATGTTCCTGAGGAATGTAGATCCGGCCATCGTAGAGCGCAAGACATCGGAAACCTGATCAAGATGAATAAAGGGACATGTCACATAAAGCGAAAAGGATTGAAAGCTTACGCTTATGTGACACGCCCCTTATTTATTACATTGAATTCGCGGGGATTCACACTGATCCTTTCCTTCGCTTCGGAGGGAACCGCATCCCCAAACTCGACGTCCGCTTCTTATAACCGGACGTCTCAGACAAGTGTGCTTTCAGGCTGCAAGAATTGCAGCCTTCATTCCCTCCTCCGCTTCCCTCAGGATCAGGTTCATCCGGCCGCTCATTCAAAGCAATAAATAAGGGACATGTCACAATCGCTCAGGCTGATCCTGATGCCGGATGGACAGCGCCTATTCACTTAAGTGAAAGACTCCATCAAACTAAAGAACATCAGAAAATGGATGGAGGGAAAAAATACCAGTTCTGCATGAACTCTCCATCCACTTTGGCTTGCTGCCAAAATCCGATGGGGCCTGAAACGCCAGTCTGATACAACTTCTACTTCCATTTCGGGCTTGCCGCCATATCCGATGGATTGCGAAAGCTATTTTCTCCATCCTTTTTTTGATTCAGCTTAATCCGATGATATAGTTTACTTAAAATGCAAATATAGCCTACATCCATATCTCAGTTCAATTAAATCCGATGGTGCAGTTTACCTAAAATGCAAAAATAGGCTACATCCATATCTTAGTTCAAACAAATCCGATGGTACATATCACTAAAATGCCGGAATAGGGCCCATCCAATAACACGTATCGCATAATCCGATGGAGGCATGTCACAGAACGACCAAATAGGCTCCATCCTTTTTTGCCCTGATCAAATCGGATGGAGGATGCCACAGTCATGCGAACAGGAAATCACAAAAAAAGTGCAACTGGCAGGGGTAATTACTCCCTGCCAATTACACTTTCATGGTACATAGGGGCATGCCGCCAAGCGATGTATTTATTTACGCAGAAGCACATGCCTTCCGTTGACTTCCACGGAACCGATCATCCGGTTGAGATATACGGAGAATCTTGTCACGCCGCTCCGGCGGATACTGGCCTCAAGGTTGGGATTGAGTTCCAACAGTTCCTTTTTGAGCGTCGCGAGGTACATGTCGTCGGTGTCATGTTTTCTGAAGATGCGCAGGATCTGCTGCTCAATCTCACTGTCGGGAGAACTGTTGAGGGAGACCCAGACCGCATTGTCGCGGTTTTCCACCTTCAGGGACGGGAAATCCTTGAGATACTCGGAGAGCTTACTGTAGTGATAATTGCGGACGTCAAAATCCGGGAAGATCTTGACCAGACGGGAGCCGATCTCGCCAAGGCCCGTCTCCTTGCCCTCTGCGTTGTTGTCTGTGATAATACTCACAATAGCCGCCTCGATGGTGGCCTTGTCCGTGAAGGACGCCTCGGAATCGCTGTCAAAATCCTGATCGACGTCAGGCTCCTCGGGGACCTTTGCAGGGGCCGGGGAGGCTTTGTATGCGGCTGCCGGCTCTGAGACCGCGGCGCGCTTTCTTCTTGAAGCTGTCTGTGATGATGCGCGCCCGGAACCTTCGGCAGAAATGCCGGAGGGGCCTTCGGCGGAATAAACCTGAGAATAGGAGGAACCGTAGGGATCCGCGCCGGCAGTCTGGCTTCCGGAATCACCCGCGTCGATTACATCGAGGAAAATAAAACGCTCGCAGGACGCCCGGAAGGACTCCGGCGTCTTTTTTTCGCCCATTCCTATGACAAACTTTCCGGCTTCGCGAAGTCTCGTGGCCAGTTTATTGAAATCGCCGTCGCTGGAGACGAGGCAGAAACCCTGTACATCGCCGGTGTAGAGAATGTCCATCGCGTCGATGATCAGGCCGATATCTGAGGCGTTCTTGCCGGGGGTGTTGTTGGGCTGCATGACGGGGGTGAGAGAGAAGCGGGATGAGCACCTCATCCAGGAGTGGAGACGATCCTGGGACCAGTCGCCGTACATGCGGCGGATCGTGATCTTGCCATATTTTGACAATTCGCTGAGTATACCCGAGATATAGCGCGGACTGACGTTATCCGAGTCGATCAGAAGGGCGATATTGAGATCTTCCATTTAGTGTTTCCTTTCGAAGCAAAACCTGACTGCTACTTTTCAAACAGTAAAGTTTCTATTATTATTAGACGTGCGGGGCAAAAGCCGCGCGCCGGATGAACCTATTATCGGGGACATGAGCTGCCCCTCATTAATACTATAACAGGTTTTGAGCGCAAAATACTATTTTTCGATACGAATGGAGGAAGCTAAACATGAGTGCACAGAACAACAGCGGCGCACCGAAGCCGCCCACGCCGGCGGATTTCCATATTGAGGCCAATAAGGGAAGCCATGTGAACAAGGTGATCGCCGTCGTCAGCGGCAAGGGAGGAGTCGGAAAATCTTCCGTCACAGCGATGAGCGCGCTTTGGTCCAGAAGAAACGGTTATCAGACAGCGATCCTTGACGCGGATATCACAGGTCCCAGCGTTCCCAAGATGTTCGGCGTAGGATATGCGGATCTTGTCGCCACAGAGGAATGTCTCTATCCCGCGACCACCGTCACCGGGATCAAGGTTATGTCCATGAACCTCCTGACCAAGCAGGAGGATGCTCCCGTTATCTGGAGAAGCCCTGTGATCACGGGCGCTCTCAAGCAGTTCTGGACCGACGTCGCATGGGGCTATGTGGACTATATGTTCATCGATATGCCTCCGGGAACCGGAGATGTGCCGCTCACCGTATTCCAGTCTCTGCCGATCGACGGAATCATCGTTGTCACCACTCCCCAGGATCTGGTCAGCATGATCGTCAAGAAAGCGCTGGGCATGGCCAAACTCATGAAGGTGCCGGTACTGGGCATCGTTGAGAACATGAGCTATGTGAAGTGCCCGCACTGCGGCGAGGAGATCCGCATTTTCGGCGACAGCCATGTGGAAGAGATCGCGGCTAAGGAGAACATTCCGGTCATCGCCAGAATCCCGATCGATCCCCAGATGACATCCTTTATGGATACAGGAAAGGCAGAGTATTATGAGAGCACCTTCATGGAAGGCCTCAAGGATGTGCTGCCTCCGATCGAGTGATCCGGAGCGGAGCGGCAGATATTAATAAAAAGGCTGAATTGACGGCATGGTCCCGGCGGGCTGTGCCGTCTTTTTTTGCAGAGACTTGCGTAATATTCCGACATCATTTAATATGAATCATAGCGCATTTTTCGCGAAAGGGGCCGGAAAGGCTCCTGCAGAGAGTTTTTGTTTAGAAAGAAAGAGTGATCAGAGAATGTTTAGAGAGCTTTTTGATAAAAAGAAAGAGAGAGACAATCTCGAACGCTATGATGACAAGCGCCGCAATGACAACAGAGGAAACCGGGACGGAAACGGCGAAGGGGACGATAACCGCGGAAGCAGCGGCAAGGGACCCAATCGCCAGAACCTGATGATCATGCTTCTTGCCACAGTGATCGCCCTGGTGGTGATCAGCTATGTGATGAACATGGGCTCCGAGAGTGCTACCAGGATCAGCTACAATGAATTCTTACAGCTGGTCAACGAAAATAAGGTAGAGGAAGTCAATATGCGGTCGGACCGTCTGGAGATTAAGTTGAAAGATACCGACGCGATCCGCTATACAGGTGTCACCGAAGAGAACACGGCGCTGACGCAGCGGCTTCTTGAAGCAGGTGTCACTGTCAACGGGTATATACCGGACAGTTCGGGGATGATCATCTCATTCCTGCTTTCCTATGTGCTTCCCATTGTTTTCCTGTGGGTGATCATGGGCTTCATTTTCCGAAGAGCCGGCAGCGGCGGGCTCATGGGAAGCGTAGGCAAGAGCACGGCTAAGGAGTATGTACAGAAGGACACCGGCGTCACATTCGCGGATGTGGCCGGAGAAGATGAGGCCAAGGAGTCTCTGCAGGAAGTTGTGGATTTCCTGCACAATCCGGGAAAATATGTCAAGATCGGCGCCAAGCTCCCTAAGGGAGCTCTGCTGGTGGGCCCTCCCGGCACAGGTAAGACCCTGCTGGCCAAGGCTGTCGCCGGAGAGGCGCACGTGCCTTTCTTCTCCCTGACGGGTTCCGACTTTATTGAACTGTATGTAGGTGTGGGTGCATCCCGTGTGCGCGACCTGTTCAAGGAAGCCAACAAGAACGCGCCCTGCATTATTTTTATCGACGAGATCGACGCCATCGGACGCAGCCGTGATTCCAAGTACGGCGGCGGCAACGAGGAGCGCGAGCAGACCCTGAACCAGCTGCTCTCCGAGATGGACGGTTTCGAGCCTGCCAAGGGTATCCTTGTGCTCGGCGCCACCAACAGGCCTGAGATCCTGGATAAGGCACTTCTTCGTCCCGGCCGTTTTGACCGCCGGATCATCGTGGACAGGCCGGACCTGAAGGGGCGCATCGCTATTTTGAAAGTGCACGCCAAGGACGTCAGGATGGACGAGACCGTGGATCTGGAGGAGATCGCGCTGGCGACCAGCGGAGCAGTGGGCTCCGACCTCGCCAACATGATCAATGAAGCTGCCATCAACGCGGTCAAGAATAACCGCAAATACGTAAACCAGCAGGATCTTTTCGAGGCAGTCGAGCAGGTCCTGGTCGGCAAGGAGAAGAAGGACAGGATCATGAGCCAGAAGGAGAGGCGGATCGTGTCCTATCACGAGGTCGGCCATGCGCTGATCAGCGCTGTGCAGAAGAATTCCGAGCCTGTACAGAAGATCACTATCGTTCCCAGGACTATGGGCGCGCTGGGTTATGTAATGCAGGTGCCTGAAGAGGAGAAATATCTCAATACCAAGGCAGAGCTGCACGATATGATCGTAGGTCTTCTGGGCGGACGCGCCGCGGAGGAACTCAAGTTTGAGACAGTTACGACCGGCGCTTCCAACGATATCGAGCGCGCTACCGCGATCGCCCGCAATATGGTCACCCAGTACGGCATGAGCAGCAAGTTCGGCCTGATGGGCCTTGCGACCGTAGAGAGCCAGTACCTCGAGGGCAGAGCTGTGCTCAACTGCAGCGATGTCACGGCGGCAGCTGTTGACGAGGAAGTCCGCCTGATCATGGAAGAATGCTACAATGAGGCCAAGGCTATTCTGTCCGAGAATATGGAAGCTATGGACCTGATCGCCGATTACCTGATTCGTGAGGAGACGATCACCGGCAAGGAGTTCATGGAGCTCTATAGACAGGCGAAGGGAATTCCGGAGCCCGAGGAGAGTGAGAACAGCGCTGAGTCCGCTATCGAAGCTGAGAGAAAGGAAATTGCCAAAATAGAGGCGATGCCTTCTTCGATCCCTGAGATCAAGGCTGAAGCGGAAGCAAGGGCGGAAGAAAAGGCAGAGGAAGCGCCTGCGCCCAAAATTGCCAAGGCGCCTGAGACTCCTGCGCCCAAAATTGCCAGGGCGCCTGAGACTGCCAAGGCAGCGCTCGAAGAAGACGCTGAGGAGGAAGAAGCAGAGGAGAAGCCGGCAAAGAGCGGCCCCAGAGGCAGGTTTACGGATGTGCCGCAGGAGGACGTGGACCGGTTTTTCAAGAAGTGAGTGAACGAGCAGAATGTTCGATGTACAGGAAGAACTGAAGAAACTGCCGCCCAAACCGGGCGTTTATATCATGCATGATGAGCGGGATGCGATTATATATGTGGGAAAGGCGGTGAACCTCCACAATCGTGTCCGCTCTTATTTTCGTAAGATCGTAGGGAGAGGTCCGCAGATCGATCAGATGGTGAAGCAGATCGCCCGCTTCGAGTATATTGTCACTGACTCGGAGTTGGAGGCGCTGATCCTGGAGAACAATCTGATCAAGGAGCACCGGCCAAAATATAATACGATGCTCAAAGATGACAAGACTTACCCCTACATCAAGGTAACCGTAGGGGAAGCCTATCCCAGGATCCTCTTCGCGAGGAGACAGCAGAAGGACAAGGCGCGATATTTTGGCCCCTATACCAGCGCACAGGCAGTGAAGAGCACCATCGAGCTGCTGAATAGGATGTACGGACTGCGGGATTGCTCCAGGGTACTTCCCAGGGATTTCGGGAAGGAGAGGCCTTGTCTTAATCTTCACATGGAGCGCTGCTGCGCGCCGTGCACGGGGAAAGTGACGGAGGAGGAGTACAGAGAGCGCGTGGATATGGCGCTTGAATTCCTTTCCGGGCACTATGATCCCATTATCAAAGATCTGACGCAGAAGATGACGGAAGCGTCGGAGGCGATGGAATTTGAGAAGGCGATCCGATACAGAGATCTCCTTAATGATGTGCAGCAGGTCGCCCAGAAGCAGAAAATGTCCGAGAATCTCGGCGAGAACAGGGATATCCTGGGCATTGCCGTGGACAATTCCAGCCCCGATTCCGACGGCGTTGTGCAGACTTTCTTCCTTCGGGACGGCAAGCTGATCGGCCGCGAGCACTTCTATATGACCCATGTGGCCGGCAGAAAGAAGTCGGATATCCTTTCTGAGTTCATCAAACAGTTCTACGGGGGAACCCCTTCGATTCCCAAAGAGATCTTTCTTCCCTGCGAGCTGGAGGACCGGGAGCTGCTGGAGCAGTGGCTTACTGCTGTCAAGGGAAGCAAGGTGGTCCTGCGCGTGCCCGTCAAGGGACAGAAAGAGAAACTGGTCGAGCTTGCCAACACCAATGCCGGCCTCGTCCTTGACAAGGACCGCGAGCGGCTCAAGAGAGAAGAGGGAAGGACCATCGGCGCTGTGAGGGAGATCGAGCAGCTGCTCGGCCTTAAGAAGGCGGACCGGATGGAGGCCTTCGATATCTCTAATATCAGCGGATTTGCCAATGTCGGATCCATGGTGGTATACGAGAAGGGGAGACCCAAACGCAGCGATTACCGCAAATTCCGGATCAAAACAGTGTCAGGCCCCAATGACTACGCCTGCATGAAGGAAGTGCTCACGAGGCGGTTCCGCCACGGAATGGACGAGCTCAAAGAGCTGGACAGGAGCCTGATCGACAAGGAATTCGGGAGTTTCACCAGATTTCCGGACGTCCTTATGATGGACGGCGGAAGAGGCCAGGTGAATATCGCCCTGCAGGTGCTCGATGAACTGGGCCTTAAGATCCCGGTCTGCGGAATGGTGAAGGATGATCACCACAGGACCAGAGGTTTGTATTACAATAATATAGAGATCCCTATTGACCGCTCGAGCGAGGCTTTTAAGCTGATCACAAGGATCCAGGACGAAGCCCACAGGTTCGCTATTGAGTATCACCGGTCGCTCCGGGGCAAGGCGCAGACATCTTCGGCGCTCGAAGAGATCCCCGGGATCGGGCCTGCCAGGAAGAAAGCGCTGATGCGCGAATTCGGCTCCATCGAGGAGATCGCGGCGGCAGATGTCGAAAGGCTTGCGCAGGTGCCGGAGATCACGGCGGGAGCCGCGGAGGAGATCTATCGATATTTTCACAAAGATAAAGGTGTGCCCGCGGAGGACTCCGGGGGAGTAGAAGGCAATACAACTAATTGATCCCGGCGCATAAGCCAGAGAGGAAAACGTATGGCAACTGTTCGATTAAATGAGGTGATCGCCAAGATGAACCTCGAAAATCTGACACCGCAGATCGATGTTACCAAGATCAGGATCCGGCAGCCCGATATCAACCGGCCTGCAGTACAGATGACGGGATACTTTGAACACTTTGCGGCGGGGAGAATCCAGATCATCGGCCTGGTGGAGTACTCCTACATGCAGCAGATGAGCCGGGAGCGGAAGGAAGAGATCTATCAGAAATTCCTTTCCATGGATATTCCGTGCGTCGTATTCTGCAGAGAACTGGAGCCCGATAAACTCTTTATGAAATACGCCCTGGAAAACGGGGTCGCGCTCC
Source organism: Lachnospiraceae bacterium UBA6998 (assembly GCA_002448395.1). GTDB lineage: Bacteria > Bacillota > Clostridia > Lachnospirales > Lachnospiraceae > CAG-791. The sequence continues at coordinate 9,424 of DJXS01000064.1, forward strand.
TGATGACCAAGGATGCGACTTCCAACTTCATGGGTGAGATCATCCGATGGCTGAATGTGCGCCTGGCGCCTTGCATCACGATCCACGGCGTACTGATCGACGTCTACGGCGTCGGCGTACTGATCACGGGCGAGAGCGGAATCGGTAAATCCGAGATGGCGCTCGAACTGATTAAGAGAGGACACAGACTGGTGTCCGACGACGTAGTTGAGATCCGCAAGGTGAGCGAGGACACACTGATCGGTACCGCGCCCAAGATCACAAAGCATCTGATCGAGCTGCGGGGTATCGGAATCATCGATGTCAAGACTCTGTTCGGCGTCTCCAGCGTCCGCAACAGCCAGAACATCGATCTGGTCATCGAACTGGAGGAGTGGAGCAAGGACAAGGAATTCGACCGCCTGGGCCTTGAGGAGCATTTTATTGAGTATCTCGGCAACCGTGTCGTATGTCACAAGATCCCGATCCGCCCGGGCCGGAATCTCGCGATCATCTGCGAGGCGGCTGCAGTTAACCACAGACAGAAGCTCATGGGCTATAACGCTGCCCAGGAGCTCTACAAGCGCGTTCAGGCCAACCTGATGGGCGGCAACAGAGACGATGAGGACGATTAAGTGATTACGTCAGGATTAGTCAGAGTACTTGAAAAAATAACGGCTCCGGAGAGAGTCTTAAGGGATGAACCCCTGTCGGGGCATTGTTCATTCAGAACGGGAGGACCGGCCGACCTGTTCATACAGGTGTGTACGGAAGAAGAGCTGGCCAAGACCCTGGAACTGCTGAAAGCGGCGGACATTGAGGTTTTCCTTCTCGGAAGGGGCACGAATCTCCTGATCGGAGACGGAGGATACCGCGGGGCTGTCGTGACGATGTGCGCTCCTTCGGGGACAGAGTCCGATCTGTGCGATGTCAGGATCGACGGATGCCGCCTGAGAGCAGGGGCGGGCGCCTCTCTTCTCAAAATAGCGATGGCCGCCAGAGACGCGTCCCTTGCCGGATTCGAATTTGCGGCGGGCATTCCCGGCTCGCTCGGAGGCGCGGTCATGATGAACGCCGGCGCATACGGCGGTGAGATGAAGGACGTGGTGAAGTCCGTGAGGATCTATTACCCCGGTTCCGGGATCAGGGAATTTTCAGGAGAAGAGATGGAGTTCGGTTACCGCACCAGCCGCCTTAAGCGGGAGAGCGGGATCGTTCTCGGCGCTGAAATGGAATTTGAGCCCGGTGACAGGCAGCAGATCACGGACAGGATCACGGAACTTGCGCAGAAGCGCATGGACAAGCAGCCCCTTGAGTATGCCAGCGCGGGCAGCACTTTCAAGCGGCCGGAAGGGTATTTTGCCGGCAAACTGATCCAGGACGCGGGCCTTATGGGCTTTAGCGTGGGAGACGCCCAGGTGTCGGAGAAACACGCAGGTTTTGTGATCAACCGGGGGAGCGCCAGCGCGGCGCAGATCCGCCAGCTGATCGAAGAAGTGCAGAGGATCGTGCTGGAGGATTCCGGCGTGCAGCTTGAGCGGGAAGTGATCTTTTTGGGAGAATTCTAAAACCCGTGCGGAGATTCCGGCGGCAGGAAGGCCGCGGAAAGGATAAAAATGAGATTTGTTGTAGTCACAGGCATGAGCGGAGGAGGAAAGCTTACGGCGATCCGCTTTCTGGAGGATATGGGCTATTACTGCGTGGACAATCTCCCTGTCCGCCTGATCGACCCCTTTATGGAGCTTGTATCCGCGCCCGGCAGCGATGTGGACAAGGTCGTGCTGGGACTGGATGTCCGCGCCGACAAATCATTTGATAACGTCGAGCAGGTGCTCGCTGCGCTCAAAAAGAAGGGGTATAAGTACGAGATCCTTTTCATGGACGCCAGCGACGAAGTTCTGATCAAGAGGTACAAGGAGACCAGGCGCCAGCATCCCGTGTGCCCGTCCGGCCGGGTGGAGGACGGCATCGCGCAGGAGAGAAAGATCCTGGAACAGATCAAAAAAGATGCGGATTATGTGATCGACACTTCAGGGCTCCTCACAAGGGTACTCAAGGAAGAGCTGATCAGGATCTTCGTCAAGGATGAGGATTACAATTCCCTGATGATCTCCATCATGTCCTTCGGCTTCAAGAACGGTATTCCGGCTGACGCGGACCTGGTCTTTGACGTCCGCTTCCTGCCCAACCCCTTCTATGTGGAAAGCCTCAAGAAACTGACTGGGAACGATAAACCTGTCCGGGACTATGTAATGTCTTTCCCGGAGGCGGGGCAGTTTATGGAGAAACTCGAGGATATGATCTCTTTCCTGATCCCCGGTTATGTAAAGGAGGGCAAGAACCAGCTGGTCATAGCCATCGGCTGTACCGGCGGGCAGCATCGCAGTGTAACGATCGCCAACGCGCTGGCCGAGAGGCTAAGAGGCGGCGACTACGGGATCAACCTCTACCACAGAGATGCCAAGCACTAGAACGGACGGGTAATCACTATGTCTTTTTCTTCTGAAGTGAAGGCGGAGATCGCCTCCGACATCCCGTCGGCCAAACATTGCCGGATCGCGTCTGCAGCGGTCCTTCTCACCTGCATCGGCAGATTTGAGAGGGATCCGGACGGGAAATACAGGCTCCTGCTGAGCCAGGAGAACGGTGAAGCCCTTAGAAAGTGCTTTACTTTAGTATGTAAAACCAGTAATATTAGAACCGTGGTGTGTTCACCGGCTGTTACGGGAGGCCGGGAACCGAAGGGATGGTTGCAGGCAGACCTTTCCTCAGATACAGTGAGAGAGCTCGCGCAGAAGATCAGGGTGTGTGACAGCGCCGGGAATCTGCGGGAAGATGACAACTGCACAGTGCCGGCTGAACTGCTGGGAAGAAGCTGCTGCAGGAGAAACTACGTAAGAGACCTCTTTCTGTGCTGCGGATCTGTGAGTGACCCCCGTAAAGAGTATCATCTGGAGT
>DJXS01000084.1:0-1438 GCA_002448395.1 Lachnospiraceae bacterium UBA6998
GTACACAACCAACAGCACCAAATTGACTGTGATTGCGATGACCGGGCTGTATTTTCGCTTGTCAGTGACCGGAGCTGCCACATATTTCATAGGCTGCCCGAATCGGCAGAGCATTCCATAAGATATCACAAACACGGCGATCATCATGAAGAGAACTGCTCCCGGGTCGACCTCCAAGCTGAAATCAAACATATTCTTAAAAAAGTCCTGGAAGATAACATCTGACGACAAAAGAAGCGGCAGTATCACTGCAAGCAGAGGCAGCGAAATTCCAAGCCCGATCAGCACATAAAGTGCAGCAGAATTCACATGGCCGGCAGGGTAAGCGACCTCTGGGGTCGCTTTAACCTCAGTCGTGCTATTTTTTGCCTTCTCGTAACAAACCACCCCAGAGGTCTCTTTAGCATCAGCTGAACAAACTACCCCAGAGGTCGTTTCAACCCCAGCGTCGGCTGAACAAACTACCCCAGAGGTCGAGGTCGATTCAGCCCTTCTGCCCCTGAGGTATTCCCCCAGATCCTTCACCGGTCTTGGCAGAAATTTTACCGACGAGAGCACGCAGCCGCACAGGGAAAGGATATATTTTGACACGTCCCAGGTCGAATCATCATACAAATTGTGCAGGAAAAGCATAAAAAAGAGCAAAAAAATAAAACCCTTGTCAAAAAGGATGACAATCTCGTTGCTTGTGAGGCAGACATTGAGTCCCAGCAGCAGAATTCCTCCCAGATAAAGGGCGGATCCCGTCTTCAGCGCGCGGCCGGTCAGGCGCAGGTAGTACAGGAAGAGCCCCGCCGTTCCCAGAACGAAAACAGGGAATGTAAGTCCCATCCTGTTCCTGTATAGACAAAAGGTGTATAACAGAGCGTAAATTCCGCTCAACAAAAACAGCTTGTCAAAAGACAGCTTTCCCGTTTCGTTATTCATAGGATCATTCCTCCTCAGAATCCTTCACATACTCAAACAGATCCCCAGGCTGGCAGTCAAGGATCTCGCAAAGTGACTCGATCGTTGACACTTTGATCGCCTTGGCTTTGCCGTTCTTCAGGATCGACATATTCGCGAGTGTGATACCCACGCGGTTTGCAAGCTCCGTCACGCTCATTTTACGTTTCGCAAGCATGACATCTATGTTAAAAACCAGATGGCCCATGGTTCTCTCCCCTCATTTATCAAAAATCCCCGTCTTCTATACTATGCGAAAGCTGCGGGTAGTTCACACCGTCAGATCGTTCTCCTCCTGAATTTCCGCCGCTTTAGCAACCAGATGGGAAAGGGCCGCGGCGCAGATGGATATTGAAATTCCGATGAAAACGATAATGCAGATCACCAGCATTACAGCGGCTGCAGACATATCGAGCAGCAGGAAAATGATATTCGCCAGAAAGACAAAAACAGCATCTGCCATGGAAAGATAGGATACCCACTTCAGGTATTC
>DJXS01000084.1:1583-7103 GCA_002448395.1 Lachnospiraceae bacterium UBA6998
ACAAGCACTGCATAGCAGGGAATCGCGCTGATCCAGATGAGAATCAGCCAAGGCAGCACATTCTTCTCCAGCATAGAATTCTGGCGAACGAGATATGCCGCAAACCGCGGCATGATGACGGTATAGGTGAGCAGGCCGCAGAAACCGACCCCCACAATTATAAACTTGAGCCATTTAGCTAGTGCATCCTGCTTCATAGATGAACGTCCTTTCCGGATCGGCAGTTGTTGTCTCTCCCATTCTCTGCCCTTCCTACATTATGACAATAGCATTCCAGACTAATGAAGTCAATAATTGTTTATCGTTTTTCGATAAATAATTATTGAATTCTGTGGTGGCAAGGGACCTCTGGGGTACAATTCGGTTTGGGGTACAATTCGGTTTACGCTGTCTCCACTCCCATCTCCTTGAGCTGTTTCTTGAGGAAGCGAAGCTGACCGCCCGCAAGAACAACTTCAAGTTCATTGTCAGTGCACTCGAGCCGCACCTCGAATGTAAATCCTTTTGTGTTGTCGCTGATAGTGATCTTTCTGGTCGGGATCTGACCCGGAAGGTCCTTAATCTCCAGCTCATCTCCCAGTTCAATCCTGTCATAATCCTCATTGTTCTCAAACAGCATGGGAATAATACCGTGGTTTATGAGATTTCCCTTGTGAATACGGGCTATGTTCTTAGCCACAACGCACTTGACGCCGAGATACATAGGATTGATCGCCGCGTGCTCGCGGGATGAGCCCTGCCCGTAGTTCTCTCCGGCAATGATGATGGATCTTCCCATCTCCTTCGCGCGCTTGGAGAAATCCGCATCGTAGCGCATGTAGCAGTACTGCGACATAAGCGGAATGTTCGAGCGCATGCTTGAAAACTCCGCACTTGCGGGAGTAATGTCGTCTGTACTGATGTTGTCTCCGCCTTTGAGGCTGACCGGCACCCTGAGATCTTTGCTCAGTTCCTCCGGTACAGGCAGAAACCGGATATTGGGCCCCTTTTTGATCTCGATCTTCGCGGCTTCCTCGGCGGGGAGAGGCTTTATCAGCATGGAATCATCAATCCTATAGAATTCGGGCTCTGTGACATCAACGAGGATCTTTACCTCCTCTCCCATGATCTCTTCTGCCGTCGCAAAGGTCCCCCTAATCGCGGTCGCTGCCGCTGTCTCAGGACTGACAAGATAAATATCGGCATTAGGATTGCCGGCTCTGCCGCGGAAATTGCGGTTGGAAGTGCGCACCGCGACACCGTTTGTAGGCGGCGTCTGACCGATCGCGCAGCAAGGGCCGCAAGCCAGCTCCAGAACACGCACTCCCGCGTCGACCAGCATTTCCAGATAGCCGTCCCTGAGAAGCTGTTTGTAGATCTGCCTGGAGGCAATGCCAAGTGTGCAGCTTACATCCTCATGTACGTGATGGCCGCGCATGACGAGCGCCGCCTTCGCGCAGTCCGCATAGCTTGCGTTCGTGCAGCTCCCTATGAACACCTGCTGTACCGCCTTTTTCTCCACTTCATATACAGGCTTTACATTGTCCGGCTGGTGAGGGCATGCGATCAGAGGTCTCAAAGAACTCAGATCAAGCTCGATCACTTCATCGTACTCGGCGTCCTCATCAGGGAGCAGGTCAAAATAGTCCTCTTCCCGTCCCTGTGCCCTCAGAAATTCGCGGACTCTCTCATCTGCCGGGAAGATCGACGTAGTGGCGCCCATCTCTGCGCCCATATTAGTGATCGTCTGTCTTTCAGGAACCGCAAGGCTGAGCGCTCCGGGACCAACATATTCATATACCTTGCCCAGGCCGCCCTTAATGGTTTCTCTGCGGAGCATTTCAAGGATCACTTCTTTGGCATTGACGCCCGCCGCAAGCCTGCCTGTCAGATAGACCTTGACAACACGGGGCATGGTCAGCCGCATCGGCACACCGGTCATCGCGGTCGCGACGTCCATTCCGCCGACACCGATCGCTATCATTCCCGCTGCGCCGCAGCTGGGTGTATGACTGTCGCCGCCCATCAGCAGTTTGCCGGGCTTAGCAAATCTCGCGAGCTGCACAGTATGGCAAATCCCGTTGCCGGGCCTTGAGACATGCACGCCAAATTTCTTAGCCGCAGACTGCAGATAGATGTGGTCATCCGGCGTCTTAAAGTCGATATAGAGCAGGTTGTGATCCAGGTAGGAAACAGCAGACTCTATTCCGATCCTGGGAAGGCCGATCGCCTCAAAAGCCAGATACGTCATTACAGCGTTAATATCATGTGTGATGGTCTGATCCACTTTCATATAGATCTCATCACCGGGTTTCATCTCCGAAGGCTTTGCCAAATGATCGCGAAGGATCTTCCTTGTCAAGTTCTCTCCCATGGTTATCTCCTCATATCTATGTGGCAAGAATGCCTTTTGCGGGCACTCACTTGTTCATGATTTCAGAATACTGTCTTTGCGAGAATCAATCAAGATTCTGCCTTGGGTCTGGGGGGACCTCTTGAAGCGACCTCTGGGGTAGTTTGTCGACACCTGTCGACAAACTACCCCAGAGGTCGCTTCAAGAGGTCGCTTCAATATGATAGAATAACCCCTATCAATACCACTACAGGAAGCGTCGGGAAAGGGAATGAGATGAACAGGACAGAACCGGCCATCAAATACGAAAATACAGTCCCCGGGACATTCGTGCGCAGGATAAACCGCTTTGTCGCAGAAGTGATGATTGACGGGAAAACCGAAAGGGTCCACGTCAAGAATACCGGCCGCCTGCGGGAGCTGCTGCTGCCCGGCGCGAAGGTCACGCTGCAGAAAGCATCTGATCCGGGCAGGAAGACAGCCTATGATCTTATCTCCGTCTATAAGGAGGGGCTGGAATGGGTCAATATCGACAGCCTTGTGCCCAACAAGCTTATGAAGCAGTATCTCATGAGCTTAGACTATGATGTGGTGAAGCCGGAATATACTTTTGGGGATTCACGGTTCGATTTCTACATGGAGCGCCGAGGTGAGAAGTATCTGACGGAAGTAAAAGGCTGTACTCTGGCAGCAGATCTGGAGCACGGAATCGGGCTCTTTCCGGACGCTCCCACAGAGCGCGGCGTAAAGCATCTGGACGAACTGGCTGCCGCTGCCAAAAAAGAGTATCACTGCCAGGCTGCCTTTGTGATCCAGATGAACGGGATCCACACTGTTTTGCCAAATGATGATACGCACCCGGAGTTCGGGCAGGCGCTTCGCAGAGCCGTCGCGGCCGGAGTTCAAGTTGCATTCTACGAATGTCATGTTGAAGCGGACAGTATAAAGATAACGGGCATTAACGACAACCCAAAGGAATGAGAGGGTTTACAGCCGATGAAAGAAAACGAAGAATTATCACTGATCGAAGATGCCGCCGAATATGTTCAGGAGCTCTTTCGCACAAATGCAGGCGGACACGACGCCGATCACACTATGCGCGTCTACAGGAATACACTGCGGATCGCGGAAAACGAGCCGGATTGCGATGTCCGGATCGCTGCTTTGGCAGCGCTTCTTCATGATGCGGACGACCACAAATTGTTCAATACGAAGAATAACGCGAACGCGAGAGCCTTTCTGGAGGCGCATCAGGTGACGCTGCAGACGATCGACCGGATCTGCGGCGTGATCAATTCCGTGTCATTTAAGCAGAACAAAGGAAAAGCGCCTGACACTCCTGAGGGGAAAGTCGTGCAGGATGCGGACCGCCTGGACGCCATGGGGGCCATCGGCGTTGCGAGAGCTTTTGCCTATGGCGGCGAGCACGGCCGGTCAATGGCTGAGTCCGTCCAGCATTTTTATGACAAGCTTCTGCGGCTGAAAGAGCTTATGAATACAGATACCGGAAGGCAGATGGCCGAGCAGCGGCATGCTTTCCTGGAAGCTTTTTTGAAGGAATATTACGAAGAGGAAGGGGCAAAAGAGTGAAAAAGCACTCTGATGAGCTGATTTTTCACTCACAAGGTGGAAATATTGATCATACATATAACAGATGATTTTGACCCGGACCGGATCGCGCAGAGCGGCCAGTGCTTCAGATGGGAGAAAATGGAAGGCGAAACCTGGCGGATCATCGCCGGTGGTGCCTGCCTTTACTTGACACCGCTGGGCGATGACTTATATGAGTTTGACTGCACGGAAGACGAATATGAGAACTTCTGGCGGCAATATTTTGACCTGCAGGAGAACTATCAAAATATACGAGCACGAATCGATTATAAAGAGGATCCCTTTCTGTGGCAGGCTGCGGAACAGGAGAAAGGCATTCGCATCCTGCGGCAGGATCCCTGGGAGATGCTGATCACTTTTATCATCTCGCAGAACAGGAACATCCCGGCGATCAGAAACTCCGTGGAGCTGCTCGCAGCGCGGTGCGGAGATAAGAGGACCGACTCCAGAGGCGAGGACTTTTACGCATTTCCGGAGCCATCTGCTCTGGCGGCGCTTCCTGAAAGCGACCTGAAATCCTGCAAACTGGGATATCGGTGCAAATATGTGCACGCAGCCGCAGAAGCAGTTTCTAGCGGGGACATTGATCTCTTGAGTCTCCTGGCTGCAGACGAAGCTTCCACAATTAACGCATTGACGAAGCTGTTTGGCGTGGGAACGAAGGTAGCAAATTGTGTCTCGCTTTTCGGCCTGCATCACATAAATGCCTTCCCGGTCGATGTCTGGATCCGGCGCGTCCTGGATGAACAATACCCTAACGGCTATCCCTATGAGAAGTATGCGCCTTATAACGGGATCTACCAACAGTACATGTTCGCGTACTACAGGCACAAATGACAAGGGGACGGTTCTTCTGACAACTTTTTGTTCCAAAAGTTGTCAGAAGAACCGTCCCCTTGACACGTTCAGAAAATCTGGCCGGGCAGCTTCAGTTTCTCCTTAGGAGGAAAATCCTGATCGAACGCCTCCACATCTGCATCATCCACGTAGTAGCCCTGCGGCGTCTGGTATACACCGGTGATGCCGTCGAGGTACCCCGGAATCAGTTCTTTGCAGAGGAAGAAAGAGTCGTCCGCGCCCTCCGGCAGGTCGTGATAACGAATGCCGAAATTGCGGGCATAGTCAAATCCGCTCTTGCCGTAGAAACCTATGTTGCCCTCAAACAGTACCGCACCAAAGCCCATGGCAGAAGCCTGCTCGAGCGAGTAGTCAAGCAATTTTTTGCCGTATCCATGTCGCTTAAGTTCCGGTGTGATGCCGATCGGACCCATGGTCAGAACAGGGATCACCCTGCCGTCATCGGCGTTAATGACCGTGCGCATGAACATATTTTGGCCGATCAGCACGCCGTCCTTCTCCATTACGAAATCCAGTTCCTTCACAAACGCCGGATCGTCCCGGAGCACATGGATCACATAGTGCTCGCTGCAGCCCGGGCGGTACACGTTCCAGAATGACTCGCGGACAAGGTTTTCGACTGCTCTCTGCTCTTCTTTCTTTTCCAAACGGATGGTATAGTCATTTGTATTCATTTTTTAGCCTCCTGAATTTTGTTGGTAGTGTCAAGTTCACTACCT
>DJXS01000100.1 GCA_002448395.1 Lachnospiraceae bacterium UBA6998
GATTCGGATTTTACCGCTGTGGAAAAGGATTTATCATTAATCTCGATAAGATCGATTCATTTTCGGACGGAATCTGCCGCATCGGCAGTTACAAAGTTCCGGTCAGCCGGGCCAAAAAGAAAGAGTTTATGAATGTGCTGGCAGACCATATGAGCAGCAGGCTGGTATGACGTAAAGGCGGAGGAGAAATGGAACTGATCAACGATATCCCGCGATTGTATACCGGGCTGGCCGAATGGGCCGGCTGCCTTGTTGTATTGCTGATCTGCCGCAGGAAGGTCCGGACTGTGCCTTTTATTGCGATCAGTGCCGCCGCCGCTGTCATACAGTGCGGGTTTCTGATGGTGACTGCGGATATAGAAGCCGGGATTGTATGGATCCTGGTTATGGCCGCGGCGTTCTTTCTTATGTTTCTTTATGTTTTTTTGTGTGCTGACGTTTCCACAAAGGGGGCGGTCTATGGCACGGTCGCCGCTTTTTTGCATGCGGAGCTTGCGGCGTCCCTTGAATGGCAGCTGCACTTCTGGCTTCTCAGGCGTATTCCGCTCGGCTCGGCGTTCTCTGTTCTGCTGCTTGTGACGGTTTACCTGATCGTCTTTTCGCTTTTCTACTATCTTTCCAGACGGCATATCACAGAGGAATTCATAAACGGCCTGACCTGGAAAGAGGTCACATCCATATCCATACTTATGCTGTTTGTGTTCGCGTTCAGCAATCTTTCGTTTTTCCTCTCAGGTTCCCCTTTTTCAGGGCGTGTCCAGGAAGACATATTCGCGATCCGTACGCTGGCGGACGGCTTTGGAATCGCTGTCTACTGGGGTTTTCAGATCAATATTTCCGAACTTCTTACCCAAAAAGAGCTGTATGCAATGCGCCATGTCCTGAGCAGCCAGTATGAGCAGTTCCGCAATTATCAGGAAAGCGATGAGATGCTCCATATGATGCAGCATGATTTAAAGCACCAGATCGAGGGTCTGCGCGGCGAGACCAACGAACAAAAAAAGGATGCCTGGCTGGACAAGATCGAGAATGAGCTCGACAAATGGTGGCTGCCTCAGCGGACAGGCAACGCTGTATTTGATACCATTCTTTCTGCAAAACTCAGAAAAGCAAGACAGCTGGACGTCAGGATCACCTGCGTGGCGGACGGCGCTCTTTTGAATAAGCTCCATGTGACGGATATTTGCACGATCTTCGGAAACGCGCTCGACAACGCCTTGGAGAGCGTGGTGATGATCCCGGATCCGCAGAAACGACTGATCCATGTCTCGGTCTCGGCACAGAAGAACTTCATTTTCATAAACATTGCAAACACACTGGGGACGGATCTGATCGAATCGGAAGATTCGCTCCTGACGACGAAGGAGGATAAAAAAAATCACGGATACGGGCTCAAAGGCATCAGGTACGCTGTCGGAAAATACGGAGGACACGTCACCTATAAAGCAGAAGACGGGTGGTTCAGACTCAATATTCTGATTCCCATGTAAACAGTAAAAAGGCATGCCGGTTCATTCCGGCATGCCTTTACCGTTTGTGATCAAAAAACGACGTTTCATGTCAGAACCGACTATCAGAGGGGCGGTATTGGTAAAATAATAGAATATATGTACAGTAACTATTGTCACAATGTACAAGGGGAGGAACAAGATAATGAGAAAAAATCTGGCACTAATCTTATCAGCTGCCCTTATGATCTCTATGATGTCGAATGCAGTAATTCCTGCGCTCGCGTCTGAGGGATCGGCGGACAACCCGTACAAGCTGATCCTCACGGAAGAGCCGAAACCTTCGTCCGGCTCCCGTAAGGCGGCCGGAGAGGCTGCAGCCGCTGCGGCGGCAGAGCAGGCTGCTCAGACGGAAGGATCCGACACGAGCGATCCTTACAAGGGCGGCGGCGACAACAGCGATCCTTACAAGGGAACCGGCGGCGACAACAGCGACCCTTACAAGGGGACCGGCGGCGACAACAGCGACCCTTATAAGGGAACCGGCGGCGGAGATGCCGGCGCGCAGGCCGCGGCGGCTACAGAACTTGCGGCGAACGCGGAGAACTATGTTCCCGAGCCCGGCGCAGACGCGAAGTATACGGTGACGGTCACACCTGACAACTGGGTGAAGATCGAAAATGAAGGCGGGGCGATCCTTGGCCTGTCCCAGAAATCCGGCGTGAAGATCATTGAAGAAGACGGATTAGCTTTCAAGGATCTCAACCAGAACGGAAGCCTGGACGTCTATGAAGACTGGAGAAAGCCCGCGGAAGAGCGCGCGCAGAATCTGGCGGAGCAGATGAAAGGCGAGGAAAAGGCGCTGATGCTGGCACATGGCGGCTGGGACGGCGATTTCACGACAGAACCTCTCACTGCGGACGACGCATCGGCTGTTTATCTCAAGGCCGGCGGAAGAGGCGGCGTTACCCGTGCGATCTCCAACGGCGGCGGAGCCCATGCGAAGTGGACAAACGCGCTTCAGGAAGTGGCGGAGAGCTGCTTCTACGGCATTCCCGCAATGATCTCTATCGACCCCAGCAATATTTCGGGCCTTGTTGAGAGCGTTTCTCTCGCCTCTACAATGGATCCCGCACTTGCAGCTGAGATCGGCAAGCAGACCGCGAAACAGTACCGCGCAGCCGGCGTTACCGCACTGCTCGGACCGCAGGTCGATATCTCTTCTCCTATCATGAGCCGCGCAGGCGGAACATACGGCGAAGATCCGCAGCTGACGCTTGACATTGCTACCGCGTATGTCAACGCAATGCAGTCCACATATGATGAGAACGGCGAAGACCTCGGCTGGGGTCCTGAGTCCGTATACTGCTTCACGAAGCACTATGGCGGCGCGGGTTCCACTGAAGGCGGACGTGATGACCACACCTATGCCGGCAGATATACAGTATTCCCGGGAGAGAACCTGGAAGCGCACCTGATCACGTATTTTGACGGCGTATTCAATCTTCCCGGAAAGACCAAGAGTTCCGGTATCATGACCGAGTACGCGATCAACGTCGACAAAGACGGAAATCCTTTCGGCGGTGAGTACGCGGGCGCTTACAACGAATTCATGTACAGCCTTTTGGACGAAGTCGGTTATGACAGCCTTAAGATCACAGACTGGGGCGTATTCGGCGGACTCGGAGAGAAGACAGGCGGCCTGTGGGGAACAGAAAGCCTCAGCGAACCCGAGCGCGTAGCACTCGGATTTGAGCGCGGCGTGAATATCCTGGGCGGCTATGGCGGCTACGGCGGAATCGGCGCGATCGCAGAGGGCTACAATGTTCTTGCCGGCAGGATCGGCGAGGAAGAGGCAAACGCGATCCTGACAAAGGCGGCATATAACTACATCGTTGTGATGATGAACCTCGGAATGTTCGAGCAGCCTTATAATGACAGCGCTTATGCGGATTCCATTATCTTCAGCCAGGAAGCAAACGCATTCGGACAGCAGACTCAGGATGCCTCAGTTGTCATGATCAAGAACGACGGTGTGCTCACAGGAGAAGCCAAGAGCGCGAAGCCGAAGGTATATGTACCTTACGTTTACAGCACAGGATTCTCTGCAAACTGGATGATGGGTGTCAATGAAGGAACACCTTCCTGGGCTCCCGGACTTGATCTGGATACACTCGGTAAATATTTTGACGTCGTGACAGATAAACCCGGCACCGCAACGGGAGAGCCTGATGCGGAAGGAAAACCGAAGTTTACTAAGGATGACATTACAAGAGCAACCGCAGAGGAGATCGCAGGCTGCGATTATATCCTCGTAGGTATGACAGGCGCTTTCAGCGCGTCCTACAACTCCCACCTGCAGGCAGCTTTCGGAGCTCCCAGAGACCTGACAGGAATAGAGGACTTCTATTATCCCGCTTCTCTGCAGTATGCGGAGTACACCGCAGATACCGCCCGTGATCCTTCGATCAGCGGCAACACTGTTGATGGCGAGAAGGAAAACCGTTCCTACAAGGGAAGAACTGCTCCGGCAGATCCCAACTACGGACACCTTGAAGCACTCCAGTACGCTGATTCCGTTGCCGGCGACATCCCGGTGATCGCGGCAGTCAGCATGGAAAGAGGCATGGTCTGGACGGAAGTCGAGCCGCTCTGCGACGCGATCTTTGTATCCTACAACGCACAGAAGACGGATTCCATCGCAAGGATGATCCTTGGCCAGATCGAGCCTGCAGGACTTCTGGTATTCCAGCAGCCGGCATCCATGGAAGCGGTCGAAGCGCAGGTAGATGACGTTCCCCGCGATATGGAATGCTACAAAGACGCGGCAGGAAACACCTATGATTTCGCGTTTGGTATGAACTGGGCAGGCGTCATCAATGACGGACGTACCGAGACATATTCCGCGGAACCTCTGACAAAGGTGAAGAGCCACGACTTCGGCGACAAGTTAAAGACGGCGGCAGCTCAATAACGGACAGCCGGGTAAGACCCGGATGTCCTGCTGCATCGAATTAATCAACATAGATAAGGAGGAAGAAAATGCTTAATTTTCTGTCAACACTGCTGTCCCCGATATTTACGCCGATGGGAGTCAGCCAGGCGGACCTCAATGCATATCTGAATCAGCTGTCCGGCTATGTGTATGCGATCCTCTTCGTGATCATCGCGATGATCGCCATTATGATCGGGGCACATTGGGCAAAAAAGGGAAACCGCGCAATCATCCGCTTGATCGCCGGTCTCGGCGCGCTGGCGGCAGTAGTAGGAATTGTAAACGCAATCTGCTTCGGTCCTATGTACAATAACGTTTCCGGCTTCCTGAACGCATCCAAAGTCAATCTTTCTGAGGAAACGGTAGCGCAGAGCCGTGCGACAGTACAGAAAGTCGGCGAAGAGGGCGTGGTCCTTTTAAAGAACAACGGGCTCCTGCCTCTTAACGTGGAAGAATCGAAGAAGCTGAACGTTTTCGGCTGGTCTTCCACCAATCCGATCTACGGAGGAACCGGATCCGGATCCTCCAGTTCCGCAACCGCGGTCAGCATCCTGCAGTCCATGAAGGACGCCGGCTTTGAGCCCAACGAAGGCCTCTCCGGCATGTATGTGGAGTACCGCGCGGAGCGTCCTACGATCGCCATGGCTTCTCAGGACTGGACAGTTCCGGAGCCGCCGGTCAGCGTTTACAACGAAAACATGATGAAGGCGATCCACGAGTATTCGGATACAGCTGTCATCGTTATCGGCCGAAGCGGCGGTGAAGGCGCAGACCTTCCCACTGACATGAAGGCGGTCCTCGACGGAACTTATAATCCCGCGGAAAAGGTCTCTGCGGCGCCCGGCAACTACGGCTATATGAATGCAGTTGCATGGAACAACGGCGCATATGATGACTTTGAGGCAGGCGAGTCTTACCTCGAGCTCTCCGTGACTGAAGAAAACCTGGTCAAGATGGTCTGCTCCGAGTTTGACAAGGTTATTGTGATCATCAACGCTAACAATGCAATGGAACTGGGATGGGTCGATGAGTATCCGCAGATTGGCGCTGTTCTTCTGGCACCCGGCTCCGGTATCACAGGATTTGCTGCACTCGGTGAAGTTATGAGCGGCGCAGTGAACCCTTCCGGCAGAACGGTCGATACATTTGTAAAAGACCTGTTCGCGACACCTTACATCAACAATATCGGACAAATGTCCTACAACAATGTGGATGACCTGAAGGCACAGATCGCCGCAGCAGATCCCGCATATGAAGGAACGCTTTCCTTTGTCAATTATGTTGAAGGCATCTATGTAGGCTACAAGTATTATGAGACCGCTTCCGACGACGGCGCGATCAAATATGAGGATCATGTCCAGTATCCTTTCGGCTATGGTCTCTCCTACACGACCTTTGAGCAGAAGATCGAGAACTTCAAGGCGGACGACAAGGCAGTCACTTTCGACGTCACTGTAACGAATACAGGCAGTGTCGCAGGCAAGGATGTCGTGGAAGTATACTTCACACCTCCGTATACCGACGGCGGTATTGAGAAGGCTTCTGTTAACCTTATCGATTTCGCGAAGACCGATGTGATCGAGCCCGGCGCTTCCCAGACGATCAATTTCGCGATCAATACCGAAGACATGGCGGCGTTTGACTCTGAGGGCATCAAGATCCAGGGCGGCGGCTACATCCTCGAAGCAGGAGAGTACAAGATCTCCCTTCGCGCCAATTCCCATACTGTTCTGGCTGAGCAGGCATTTACGATCGCCGCGGATGTCGACTACAGCAAGAACGGAAGAGAAAGCGACAAGATCCCCGCTGTAAATCAGTTCGAGGAATACGCAAGAGGTGATTTCGAAGTCCTCTCCCGCGCAGGCAAGTTTGCAAACTATGACGCTACATGCGGACGCAAACTCACAGATGAAGATTTCCAGATGGATGACGCGACACGCGCCAAGATCCAGGAATACGCGTTCGGCACCTATGACGGGACAAAATATAATGATCCCGCAGATGAGATGCCCACGACCGGTGCCAAGAACGGCCTTAAACTGGCTGACCTGACCGGAAAGCCTTACGATGATCCCGCATGGGACCAGCTGCTCGACCAGCTCTCTTTTGAAGACATGGCGACCATGATCAACGTCGGCGGCTGGCAGACAGCCCCGATCGAATCCGTCGGCAAGGTAGGAACTTCCGACTGCGACGGACCTGCTGGTCTGTCCAACTTCATCACCGGCGCTTACGGAAGCGCTTACCCGGCAGAGACACTGATGGCAATGACATGGAACAAGGATCTCGCTTATGAGATCGGAACTTCCATGGGCCAGGAGTATCAGGATGCCAACAACTACGGCTGGTACGGACCTGCGATGAACACGCACAGAAGCGCTTTCGCAGGAAGAAACTTCGAGTATTATTCCGAGGACGGCGTTCTGGCAGGCCTCATTGCGGCGGCTGAGATCAACGGCGCGTCCACAAAGGGCGTATATCCTTATATCAAGCACTTCGCGATGAATGACCAGGAGACCAACCGTTGCTCCTTCCTTCTGACCTACGCTCCTGAGCAGGCTTTCCGTGAGATCTACTTAAAGCCTTTCGAGATCGCAGTTAAGAAGTACGAAGGAACTGCTCTCGCCGCTATGTCCGCGTTCAACTGGATCGGAACAGAGCCCGGCTGCGCGAACAACGAGCTGCTCAACACAGTTCTTCGCGATGAGTGGGGATTTGTAGGAATGGTCGAGACAGACTACAACGGCTCTTACGGCTATCAGATCACTGATCACTGCATCCGCAATGGCAACGACCTGATGCTCGGCTTCAACGGCGCGGCATCCAACGTGCTTTCAGACCAGAGCGCAACAGCAGTCAAGGCTATGCGCCAGGCTTGCAAGAACATTCTCTACACCGTCGGCAACAGCGGATACTACACGATCAATGAGCAGACCTCTGGCGGACTGACCCGTATGCAGAAGATCTTCTACGGAATCGATGCCCTTACAGCGGCCATCGTGATCATCCCGCTGGTACTTGTATTCATGAACCGGAAAAAGAAAGCAGCGTAACAAGGAGGATCAATGAAGCACAAAGATTTAATTGATCAGCTGACTTTGGAAGAAAAGGCCGCGTTGCTCGGAGGCAAGGGAGAGTGGGACTCCAGAGATATTCCCCGGCTGAACATCCCGTCGATGATCATGTCGGACGGCCCTCACGGGCTCAGGCGCCAGGCGGGAGCGGGAGACCACCTTGGTCTCAACGCTTCCCTTCCGGCAACCTGCTTCCCGACAGCCGCGACGATGGCCGGAAGCTGGGACAGGGATCTCGGAACAGAGGTCGGCGTCGCGCTGGGCGAAGAGGCCAAGGCGATGGGCGTCAATATTTTGCTCGGCCCCGGCATGAACATCAAGAGAAGTCCTCTGTGCGGACGAAACTTCGAGTATTTCTCGGAAGACCCTTATCTGGCGGGCAAGATGGCCGCTTCATATGTAAAGGGCATCCAGAGCCAGGGAGTATATTCCTGTATCAAGCACTTTGCGGTCAACTCTCAGGAGGAGCGCCGCATGGCAATGAACGCGGTCGTTGATGAGCGCACACTGCGCGAGATCTATCTGACCGGATTTGAAGTAGCGATCGATGAGTCGAAACCAGGCGCGGTCATGACTTCCTATAACCAGGTCAACGGCGAGTATGCCAATGAGAGTATGCACCTTCTCAAAGAGATCCTCCGCGGCGACTGGAATTACGACGGATTTGTGGTCTCCGACTGGGGCGGAGCGAACGATCACGTGACGGCAGTCAAGGCCGGCTCTGATCTGGAGATGCCGGCTCCCGGACTCGGCTCCGCGAGAGAACTGGTGGAGGCGGTCAAGAACGGATCCCTCTCCATGGAAGATCTGGACGCCCGCGTAGACGAGCTGCTCGATGCGGTGTTAACTACCACAGAGGCTGCTAAGGGCCACAGTGAGGAGTTCGATATCGAAGGACACCATGCACTGGCGAGAAAAGCAGCGGCGCAGTGCGCGATCCTTCTCAAGAATGAAGGGGCGGTTCTTCCTCTTAAGGCAGGGACAAAGATCGCTGTAGTCGGAGATTTCGCTTTCCAGCCTAGATACCAGGGCGCAGGTTCCTCCATGGTTAACTCCACGAAGGTGGAGACGATCGAGAATCTGATCAAAGAAGAGAAAGATCTGGAAGTCACAGCGATGTGCCACGGCTACAAGAGAAGCGGCGAAGCAGATTCCACGCTTTTAAGCGAAGCTGTCAAGGCGGCGGAAAGCGCTGATGTGGTACTGTATTTCTTCGGCCTGGATGAGATGAGTGAATCTGAGGGCCTTGACCGCACGCATATGCACATTCCGCAGGTGCAGGTCGATGTGCTCCGGGCGATGGCGAAAGTCAACCCCAACATTGTCGGCGTGATCAGCGCCGGATCCGCAATTGAGATGGAGTGGGAGGACAGCCTTAAGGCGATCCTGCACGGCTATCTGACAGGCCAGGCCGGCGCGGGCGCCATGCTCGACCTGCTCACCGGGCGCGTCAATCCCTCCGGCAAACTGGCGGAGACTTATCCCATGGTCTATGAGGACACGCCGTCCCAGCCGTACTATCCTGCAAAGGAGAGAAATTCCGATTACAGAGAGGCTCTGTTTGTCGGTTATCGCTATTTTGACACATTTGACCAAAAGGTCCGCTATCCCTTCGGATACGGTCTCTCCTACACGACTTTCGAGTACTCGGATCTCAAGGTGGACGACAAAGGCGTGACCTTCACTGTGAAGAATACCGGCTCCTGCGCAGGCGCGGAAGTAGCGCAGCTCTATGTAGGCCTTCCGGATGCCAAAATCCTGCGGGCCCGCAAGGAACTCAAGGGCTTTGCAAAGGTATTCCTGGAAGCAGGCGAGTCGGGGACAGTGACAATTCCGTTTGACAGCTACACTTTCCGCTATTGGAATGTGAAGAAGAACGGATGGGCAGTTGAAGGCGGAAACTATGCAGTCTGCGTGGGAAGCTCCGTGGCGGATATCCGACTGGAAGGCACTATTGCGGTTGCAGGAGAGGAAGCACCCACTCCTTATGATAACGCGAAGCTTTCCGCTTACAGAGAAGGAAAGATCCGGGCGATCCCGGATGAAGCATTCGCGGAACTCCTTGGCGGTCCGATCCCGGATGGCAGCTGGGGCAGCCTGCTCACAGAAAATGACGCGATCTGCCAGCTCGGCAACGCCAAGAGCGGCCTTGCCCGTTTCGTTTACAAGCAGCTTGAGAAGAAGAAACAGGAAGCGGACGCGGCAGGAAAGCCGGACCTCAATGTCCTGTTTATTTACAACATGCCTTTCAGAGCTATTGGCAAGATGACCGGCGGTCAGGTCGACAAGAAGATGGTAGACGGCATGGTGGATGCCGTGAACGGACACTTCTTCAGCGGAATCGGCAAGGTGATCGGCGGCTACTTCGCCAACAAGAGCGCCAATAAGAAATACGAGAAATTACTGAAGGGAGACAAGTAACAATGAAAGATTTTATGGCAGACTTCGCGGAAAAGCATCCCAAGGCGGCGCAGTGGATCCGTGAAGGCGGACTGTTCGTCTTGTTCAGTTATGTGGTCACCTTCATCAAGTATCTGCTGCTGACTTTCCTTCCCGGCTTTTTCCACGGCATTGTCGGAGACGTAGAGTGGGTATGGCCCGGCATCAAAACAACGATGTTCGGCGTTCCTTTTACACTGGCAGTGATCGGAAACAGTCTGGCGGATGGCGGACTTGCCTTTACTCTGGCAAACTATACCTCCATCATTCTGGGAGAGTGCATCAACTTCCCTCTTCAGAGAAACGTTACTTTCCGCAGTAAGGGACCGATCGGCCCGCAGATCTTCTTCCATGCGCTGGGAACCATCGGCGTTATGCTGGTCATGAACCTCTTTACCTGCATCTGGAACCCGGTCACGGCGGCCCTCGGCATTCCTGACGCGGTGCGCAACATCGTGACGACGATCGCGACCGGCGGCGTGGCGATGGTCATCATCTTTGCTATTGATAAGACGATCTTCGCACCCGGCTTCGGGGAGAAGAAGTAATTGTGAGCGAACCGGCAGGCAGCCGGGCGGAAATCCGCCCGGCTGCCTGTTTGCTTTTTTTTAATTTAGGAGTATGCTATAAAAAGCGAAATTTCACATTTGCATTGATAGTTGACTTTTTATCAGGCTTGAAGGCGAGAGACATTATGGCAGGACTGCTGTTTATTCTGTGGATCATATGGAACGGGAAGGTTAACGTGGAAATTATCCTTTTTGGCATAGCGCTGACTGCACTTGTACTTTTATTTGCTGTAAAGGTACTGGGGTACAGTCTTGAAAGCGAACGCCGATTCTGGATAAATTCTCCGCTTTTTTTGCGTTATACGGCAGTTCTGATCGGGGAGATCTTCAAGGCGTCCCTGGCAGTAGCCGGACTGGCCTTAAGCAGCACACGAAAACCTGATCCGGTGATCGTGGAGTTTCATTCCGGGCTTCCCTCCGATTTTCAAAACGCGCTTCTGGCCAATTCGATCACGCTGACGCCCGGAACATTTACGCTGATCCAGGAAGGGGACCGCTTTGTGGTGCACTGTCTGCGCAGAGAGTACGCGGAAGGGATCGACGAATCCGCTTTTGTAGAACTCCTGAGAAAGGTGAAACTGTGATGACGATAGAACAGGCATATCATACTTTATATGGCGGTGCTTTGATCGTGCTGATCCTGCTCATTGGGGCGATGGTCATCCGCTCGATCATCGGGCCGCGCAGCACAGACCGTATTATGTCCGTAAATATGCTGGGAACGATGACGATCTGCTCTATAGCGATCCTGTCAGTCCTTCTGGATGAGGGGTATCTTGCGGACGTCGCGATGATCTACGCGATGATCAGCTTCGTCGCGGTCCTGATGATGGCTTCCATGTTCGTGCCGTCGAAACCCAAGGTACCGGTATTGGAACCGGACAAGGAGCAGGAGACCGCTTCTTTAGAAGAAGCCGGAGGTGAGAAATGACTCTGGAATGGATCAGATTTATAGCGGCAGCGGTGCTGATCGTACTGGGCCTGTGCTCTTTTGGCGCGGCAGTGCTGGGGGCTTACAGATTCGGATATGTTCTAAACAGGATGCACGCGGCCGGAATCGGGGATACTGCGGGACTCTTCTTTGTGATCGCGTCACTGGTCGTGGCGCGCGGACCGCAGATGGATACGCTCAAGCTGGTCGTGCTCGTATTCTTTTTGTGGTTCACTTCGCCGGTTTCCGCCCATTTTCTGGGGCAGGTGGAGTACTATACTAATCCTCTGCTGGGCAGACACGTAAAGCAGGCAGACCTCCCCAAGCCGGAGGGCCGCCCGGAGCAGGAAAATGTCCCGAAACAGGTCGTGGAGAAGGATAAGACGAAAGGAGACGGCGATGCAGCTGACTGAGATTGCCGAAATCATATTGCTGATCCTGCTGGTGATATGCGCCGTGGGCGTAAACTTCGGGAAAAGCCTTCTGCAGGCAGTGATCATATTTATGTCCTACAGCTCGATCATGTGCATTCTGTGGGTGCTTCTGGAGTCGCCGGACCTGGCGATCACGGAGGCGGCCGTCGGAGCGGGCATCAGCAGTGTGCTGTTCATGCTGACCCTGCGGAGGATCCACACAGAGGATCTGAGGCTGGAGGCACTGCAGCAGGAGGCACAGGCAGGCGGTTCCGCAGAGGCAGCGGAGGCTGTCATGGATGAGAGCAGTAAGGCAGCCGGGATAACGGGAGACGAAACGTGAAGATCTTCGATTTGAACTTTGACATAGAAGAGGACCCGATTCCTGACGGGGAGGAACACGATCTCCTCGAGAGCATCATGGACGGCGAAGAAGTCCACGACAGCCCCAGGGAAAAGGTCAAAACAGAGTACGAATACTACAAGAGCTATGTGCGCAGCACGCAATGGGTGCAGAAGCTGATCAGGACAGAGAATAAAGGCTTTAATGTGTTTTATTTTTCTGTGGCGGTGGTCAGCTGTGTTCTGTTGATCGGCATGCTTCTGTTCACGATCTCCTACCTGCCGCGCTACGGCGTGGAGAATCCGGAAAGCACCGTGGTGGTGAAGAGATATGTGGAGAACGGCCTTCAGGAGACGGGAGCGGTGAACATAATCGCCGGGATCATCCTGGACTACAGGGCTTTCGATACGCTTGGAGAATCCCATGTGCTGTTCACGGCACTTATGTGCGTGACGGTGCTCCTGCGCAAGGACAAGAAAAATATGCGCACGCAGTATGAGGACTTCTATACGATCCGTGACGAAAAATACCATGAGCTCTACAGAGAGTCCATTATGAAGATGGTGGCAGGGATCCTGCTGCCGTGCATTCTTCTCTACGGCGCTTACGTGCTGCTAAACGGACAGATCTCGCCCGGCGGCGGCTTCTCCGGCGGCGCAGTGCTGGGATCGGGGCTGATCATCTGCGCGGCGGCGTTCGGATTCAGGAGTACGGACAGAGTGATCACGAAGAGAGCTGCGGACCTGATCGCCTTCTTCGCACTCGGATTTTACAGTTTCGCGAAGGGATATGTCTTCTTTACCGGCGCGAACGGGATGGAGAACCACATTCCCAAGGGGACACCCGGCGCGATCCTCAGCGGAGGGCTGATCCTGCCGCTGGATATTGCGGTCGGCCTTGTGGTCGCCGTTACGATGTTCGGTTTTTACAGTCTGTTCCGCAGGGGCAGTATCGGAGGAAACGAGTGATGGGAAACCTGATCGCCAACAGCACGGAAGCCGTGGCTGTCATCTTATTCGGTATCGGATTTACGATGCTTCTGTTTCACAGAAATCTGTTCAGGAAGCTGATCGGGCTCAATGTCATGGACACGGGCGTATTCCTGTTTCTTGCTTCCATGGGTTATATTGAGGGCCGCAAGGCGCCGATCATCGTGAACGGCGTGCAGAGCACGGAGGCCTACATCAATCCCCTTCCGGCGTCTCTGGTCCTGACCGGCATTGTCGTATCCGTCTCGGTGACTGCCATCATGCTCTCCCTGACGGTCCGCCTGTACATGCGCTATCACACGCTGAACCTGGATGAGATCTACAGAATGGCCGACCATCTGGAAGATGACCGGTAAACAAAGGAGCCGATAGTGGACTTTATCAGAAACTTTCCGATGTTCAGCGTTGTGCTGAGCCTGTTCTCAGGCGTCTTGTGCACAATGCTGAGCGGCAAAAAAGCAAGAATATATACGATCCTATATGAGTGCGTTCTGGCTGTAATGGCGATCTCGGTCCTCCGCTACACTGTGGTGACCGGGGAAGCTTTCACCTATGTGATGGGAGAATTTCCCGCGCCCTGGGGAAATGAGCTTCGGGCCGGCGTCCTGGAGGCGTCGATCGCTGTTTTGTTCATCGCAGTGATGCTGTGCGCGGTGCTGGCAGGCCAGCACTATGTCCGCAAGGATATAGACGAGAGCAAGGTCAACATCTATTACGCGATCCTGAACCTGATGACAGCGGCTCTGATGGCGATGACCTGGACCAACGATATTTTCTCCGGATACGTATTTCTGGAGATCCTGACGCTGACAAGCTGCGGCGTCCTGATCGTGCGCGAGATCGGCAGAACGACACTGGCCGCGGTGCGCTACATGATCCTCAACCTGGTGGGATCGGGCCTGTTCCTTCTGGGAGTTGTGCTCCTGTACGATATCACGGGCAACCTCCTGATGGTGCCGATGCAGCGGGAGATCGCGATGCTGTACCAGGATCCGGGCGCCCGGGTCGTGCTGATCATGGCGACGGGGATCCTGACCATAGGACTCTCGATCAAGAGCGGACTTTTCCCCTTCCACTACTGGATGCCGGACACTTACGGCTGGGCGACGCCCACTTCCGGAGCTGTGCTCTCGTCGCTGGTCTCCAAGTGTTACATCTTCTTATTGATCAAAATATACTGGCGAGTGCTCGGAATTGATATCTTTACGGATATGCCGATCCGAAACGTCCTGTTTGTGCTTGGCATGTGCGGAATAGTCTTTGGTTCCGTCTCGGCGATCCGGGCAGAGAATATCAACCGCATGGTGGCTTTCTCTTCCGCGGCGCAGATCGGCTACATCTATATGGGAATCGGACTTGGCGGGACTGCAGGCTTCACTGCCGCGGTGTTCCACATCATGGCCCACGCGGTGACCAAATCCCAGCTGTTTCTGACAACACCGAGACTTGCGGCGGTGTCCGGGGACAGCCTCCGGTTCAAAAATCTGCAGGGCTGCGCCCTCAGAGATCCCAATGCAGGGCTGTTTTTCCTGCTGCCGAGCCTTTCTATGATCGGTATCCCTATTTTTGCGGGCTTTTCGTCCAAGCTCTTTTTTGCTATGGCGGCCGCGGACAGGGGCGGGATCAAACTGATCCTGGTAATGCTGGTGCTGGCGGCAAGTTCACTGCTGAACGCGCTGTACTTTATGAGGACGCTGATCCGAATCTACACACCGTCTGACCCCTTGAAGGAAAAAGTCAGACATCATCTGGATTACAACATTCCCATGATCGCCCTGACGCTGGCCAATCTGGCGATGGGGCTCTTCAGCGGTGTTTTCGCAGCGCTGATCGGACAGGGATTTTCAATGTTCAACTGAGGGAGGTCAAGACATGCTGATGATTGCGGCAATACTGATACCTGTGGCGGTGGGAATCGTGATATCTGCGGTTTCCATGGAGGATCAGACGAGAAAGATACTATACGCCTGCAGTGTGCTCCTGACAGATGTCATCGCTGTCCTTGCGGCCATGGGCGGCGAAACGCTCCGCCTCTCGGAGCTGTCGGAAGGTGTGTCCATTATTTTCAGAGCGGACACGCTGGGCAGGTGTTTTCTGGCAGTGACAATACTGCTGTACACCTCTGTGCTTTTTTATTCCTTCGAGTATATGAAGATGGAAGAGAGGATCCCTACCTTCTACGCGTTCTACCTGATCTCTATGGGAGCGCTGATCGCGGAATGTTTTGCAGGGAATCTGGTCACGATGTACCTGTGTTTCGAGTTCCTGACACTGACATCCATGCCGCTGGTGCTTCATGAGAGGACCAAAGAGGCAGTCGCGGCGGGTCTCAAGTATCTGTTCTACTCGGTTGCAGGCGCTATGATGGGCCTTCTCGCCATTTTCTTTGTCTATCACTTTGCAAAGAACCCGGAACTCTTTGTCTACGGCGGTTTTATGGATCCGTCAAAATATACCGGCGCGGAGACCGTCCTTCTGGCGGCTGTTCTGGCGGGTATTGTCGGCTTCGGCGCCAAAGCGGGTATGTATCCGCTTCACGGATGGCTTCCGACCGCGCATCCCATCGCGCCGGCTCCCGCCTCCGCGCTGCTGTCCGCCATGATCGCCAAGGGAGGCGTTCTGGCGGTGATCAGGCTTGTATATTTCTCTGTGGGGGATCAGCTCCTGCGGGGGACCTGGGCGCAGCTTGCCTGGATGTGCCTCGCGACCCTGACGATCCTCATGGGTTCCACCATGGCTTTCGGTGAGGAAAACCTCAAGAAGAGACTTGCTTATTCCACAGTCAGCCAGATCTCCTATATCATGCTCTCGCTCTCTCTTTTGACAGACGCGGGTTTGCGGGGAGGGCTTCTGCATGTGTTCAGCCACGCCTGCGCCAAAGGCTGCCTGTTCCTGGTGGCCGGCGTCTTTATCTATAAGCTCAGGATACGCAGAGTTACTGAACTTATGGGGATCGGCAGGACAATGCCCCTCACACTGGCGTGTTTCACACTTGCCTCTATCTCCCTTGTGGGAATACCGCCGATGGGCGGATTTACAAGTAAATGGGCCATCGCGACGGCGGCTATGGACAGCGGAGCGGGCGTTTTCGCGGTCCTGGGTCCTGTGGTCCTGCTGATCTCAGCGCTCCTGACCGCGGGCTATCTGCTGCCGGTCATGGTAGACGGTTACTTCCCGGGTATGGTGACGGGATACGAAGACGATGAGAAAGCTGAGCCCAATGCGCTTATGCTGATCCCGATGTTCATCCTGTGCGCGGGATCCCTGCTGGTAGGCGTATTCGGAAGTTCCTTTATGGGAGGACTGGTATTCTGACACTGAAAACGGGAGGAGATCGATCTTGAGCCCTGTATTTTTGCTGATCCCGATCCTGCTGCCCATTGCGGGCGGACTGGCGATGCTGATCAGACCAATAACAAAAGATAAAAACAGGAGAATCTGGTGCGAAGCCGTTGCCTGCGCGACGTCTGCCTGTGTATGGGCGGCGGCTCTGTGGGTACAGCGCGAGCCCGTGACGATCTACAGTTTCACCCGGGGATTCGCGGTGAACTTCTGCGTGGACGGCATGGCCAATGTGTTCGCGCTCATGATCTCCGTGATGTGGCCGCTTGTCCTTCTGTACGCCTTTGAGTATATGAAAGGAGATGAAGGGCGCGATCGCTTTTTTGCCTTCTATGTCATGACTTACGGCGTGACGCTGGGCGTCTGCTACGCGGCGGACATGATCACGATGTATGTGTTCATTGAAATGCTGACGCTGGTGACGATCCCCCTGGTGTCTCACTACGGAGGGCACGAGAGCATGTATGCCGGGCGCAAGTATGCCGCCTATACCATCGGCGGCGCTTCACTGGGCTTTATGGCAGTGGTCCTGACTACGATGTTCGGCATGGCGGGGAGCTTCCGCTACGGCGGGAGCATTGACGTAACGTATGACGCGGTCATGATGCAGCTGGCTTTCGTGCTGGGATTCGTCGGATTTGGAGCCAAGGCCGCGGTATTTCCCCTGCACGACTGGCTTCCGACAGCTTCGGTCGCACCGACCCCGGTCACTGCGCTTCTGCACGCGGTGGCTGTGGTCAATTCAGGCGTTTTTGCCGTCATGAGGATGACCTATTATGTCTTCGGGGCGGACTATCTGCGGGGGACAACGGCGCAGGCGATCTGCCTGGCACTGGCGGTCTTTTCCCTTCTCTTCGGCGCCGTTCAGGCATTGAGAGAGCGTCATTTCAAGAGAAGGTTCGCTTACTCCACGATGAGCAACCTGTCTTATATGCTGTTGGGGGTCATGACATTGTCGCCTCAGGGGCTTAAAGCAGGACTGGCCCATATGGTATTCCACGGCGTCATCAAGATCAGCCTGTTCATGTGCGCAGGCGCCTTTATGCACCAGGCCCGCAGATCCTATATTTATGAACTGAACGGGATCGGCCGGCGGATGCCCGCGACTTTCACGGCCTACACTCTGTGCGCGCTGTCCCTTACGGGAATCCCGCCCTTCTGCGGGTTTGTCTCCAAGTGGCAGCTGCTGACAGCAGGACTCGGAGCTGCCACAGAGGCGGTACAAATGCGAACGGCAGGTTCCACTGTCTCACAGATCCTCCCGTATCTGCTGTACGGAGGAGTCGCGGCGCTGATCATCGCGGCTTTTCTGTGCGCGATGTACACGCTCAGTATTACGGTGAGAGCGTTCTTCCCCCTGGATGAAAAAGACCTGTATAAGGACAGCAATGTCAGGGAAGCAGGACCTCTCATGCTCGTTCCTCTCTATGTCTTCGGGGTATGCAACATTCTGTTCGGCATGTTCCCGGGGCCGATCCTGGCTGTTCTGACGGCGATCGGAGAGGGAACGCTTTGATGGCAAAATATTGATAACAGTGATAGAAATGCGGAAAGCGGCGGCGTTAAAGCCTTAATTTTCCGCGGAAGTGGAGCACAAGGATGCTTATTGCGACGATCGTCTTCGGACCGTTTGCCGGAGCAGCAGCTGCGGCCGTCATAGGGAAAAAGAGCGAAAAAGCCGGAGAATATGCGGCTCTTTTCCTGACGCTCTGCATACTGGGACTGTCTCTGTCGCTTGTACCTATGGCGGGATCAGCGACGCTTTACCCGTCCGCAGAGAGCGCGGGCGGAGCGTCCCTTGTGATCCCGGGGATCCTGTCCGGGAGCGGCCTGACTTTCACTGTCACGGGATTCAGGGCAGTCTATGCCGTGATCACAGCACTTATGTGGGTCGGGACGACGATGTTCTCCCCGGAATACTTTGCCCATGAGAAGGAAAATCTGGGCAGATACAAGTTCTTCGTTCTGTTTACACTCGGAGCAGTGGAGGGCGTAATGCTCTCAGCGGATCTGATGACGGCGTTTGTGTTCTTTGAGATACTGTCTTTCACATCGTTCACATGGGTCATCCACGAACAGACCCGGGACGCGATCCGCGCGGGGTACACTTATTTGTTTATCGCAGTGATCGGCGGTCTGTTAATGTTCATGGGCCTTGTGCTCCTGGAGCGCACAACGGGAACTCTATCCTTCGCTGGTCTGTCGGAAACACTGCAAGGCGCCGGCTCTTCAGCGGACAGCCTCGCGGAGCCCAAGGTGCTGGCGGCCGGCGTGCTGATCCTTCTCGGCTTCGGTGCCAAAGCAGGCATGTTCCCGCTGCACGTATGGCTTCCCAAAGCCCATCCGGCGGCGCCTTCTCCTGCATCCGCACTTCTTTCGGGTATACTGACTAAGGTCGGTGTTTACGGAATCCTGATGACGGCGCTCTATGTGCTGGCAGGTGATTTCCGCTTCGGCCTGATCGTGCTGGCAGCCGGTATGATCACCATGCTGCTGGGCGCAGTCCTGGCCCTGTTCTCCGTGAATCTCAAGCGTACTTTGGCCTGTTCCTCCATGTCCCAGATAGGATTCATCCTGACCGGTATTGCAGTGACAGTGCTCATGGGAGCCGTGGGAGAGAAAGAAGCAGTGATGACAGCGCTTGCGGGCACGGTGCAGCACATGATCAACCACTCGCTGCTCAAACTGACGCTGTTTATGTGCGCGGGCGTGGTGGTCATGAACCTTCACAGCCTTACACTGGATGAAATCAGGGGATGGGGCAGGAACAAGACACCCCTCAAGATCGCTTTCGCCCTCGGAGGCCTTGGGATCAGCGGAGTGCCGCTCTTCAACGGTTATATCAGTAAGACGCTGCTCCACGAGGGAATCGTAGAGGCCATCCATGGGATGGCGGAGGCGCGTGAACTTGGACTTTCGACGGTTGACGCGGTGACTGCAGGAAATATTTCGAACATTCTGGGGATCGGAGAATGGATCTTCCTTTTCTCGGGCGGGCTGACTTTTGCCTATATGCTCAAGCTCTTTATCTGTATCTTTGTGGAGAAGAACCGGGATGAGGATGTTCAGGAACGTTATGACAGCTCCTCTAAGTGCATGAATCCCGTGAGTACAGCGGCGATCCTGGGATCGTCTCTGTTCATGGTGATCCTGGGAATGCCGCCGGTGACGAAGAGACTGATCGCTTTTGCTCTTGGAGAGAACGAGATCCTTGAATTTGCGGCTTTCACGCCGGAGAACCTCAAGGGAGGCGCGATCTCTCTGGCGATCGGAGCCATGGTCTATCTGTTTGTCGTAAGGCGTCTGCTGTTCAGGGAAGGTTCCTATGTCAACCTCTGGCCGGAGAAACTGGATCTGGAGGAGGGGCTTTACAGACCCGCTCTGACAAAATGGATCCCGGGAATCCTTCTCGCGGCCGCTTCAGTTTTCGGCGAGGACAAGATCCTGACGCCGGTCTGCACTTTCGGCTTTAAACTGCTGCAAAAGACAGCGTATTGCTTCAGCGTCAGCACGGATTATCTGATCCTGGAAATGAGACATACGGTGCTGCGGGAGAAAAAAGTGCGCAGTGCAGGTATGGGACAGGTCAGCCGCTTCCGCATGCTGCGGGAGGGCACAGCGGCGGCTGTAAACCCTATTTTGCGCAATTTTACGTTTGCTTTGCTAATGACTTGCCTTGGAATATTGATGATTTTGGGAGTTTTGATGATTGCAATTGTGCATATTTCTCAATAGAATGGAAAGACAGGGTAAAAAATAGAAACAATACAGAGCAAGAAAAAAGGTATATTTAATGAGCATATTTGACTTCCTGACACTCTTCGGCGGTCTCGCCATGTTCCTTTACGGAATGCGGCTTATGGGAGACGGCCTCAAAGAGAGCTCCTCCGGAACCCTCAAGAAGGCAATGGAGTCGGTTACCAACAACCAGTTCAAGGCATTTCTTTTGGGTTTGGGCATTACGGCGATCATTCAGTCCTCTACGGCTACGATCGTCATCACATCAGGTCTGGTCGGAGCGGGTCTTCTGACGCTTCACCAGTCCATCGGTATCATTATCGGCGCTAACGTCGGTACTACCGTTACAGGCCAGATCATCAGACTTCTGGATCTGGACACAGGAGGCGGAGCCACCTCCTGGCTGCAGCTTTTCAAACCGTCATCTTTGGCGCCCATCGCGCTGATTATCGGCATTATCATTATCATGGGAGGCCGGCTCAAGAGTTCGCGGCAGATCGGAAATATCGCGATCGGCTTCGGTATTTTGTTCTCGGGCCTTATGAACATGACCGCCGCTGTCAATGTCCTGACAGAGTCAGGCATGGTGGAAGGGCTGTTTACCGGCCTTGGCAACAACCCGGTCCTCGGCTATCTGACAGGAGCGGCCGTTGCGTTTGTGCTGCAGAGTTCATCGGCTACGATCGGTATTCTGCAGGCCTTCTCCGCATCGGGCATGATGACATTTAAAGCTGTGTATCCGGTCATCGTCGGCGTCTATCTCGGCGACAGTGTGACCACGGGTATTGTCTGCTTCATCGGCGCGAGCGCGGAGCAGAAGAGAGTAGGTATCGTCAATATTCTCTTCAATATCGGCAAGATGGCGCTGATCCTGATCGGCGTTGCGATCCTGCATCAGCTCGGTTTCCTGGACGGAATCTGGGACAAAATAGTGAATTCCGGTATAATCGCGAACACCAACACGGTTTTCAACCTGGCAGCAAGTATCCTGCTGTTTCCGGTAGTCGGGTTGTTTGAGAGGACCGGAGTCCGCCTTGTGCCCGACGACAAGGAAAAGCCGAACAAATACCAGGACAAGCTGGACGCACTCAACCCCATGTTCTTCGATACGCCGGCTCTGGCGCTGCGAAGCTGCTACGATATCCTGCTTACTTTATGCCGTTCTTCCAGGGCCAATATTGAAAAGTCTTTCGGGCTTTTAGAAAATTATGACGAAAAAGTCTATGAGGAGATCGTGGAAGAAGAGGCGAATCTTGACCTGCTAACAGACCGCGTCAGCCGCTATATTGTGGAATATCTTCCGCATATTCGGGACGCGCAGAACGCGGCGATCCTCGACCAGTACTACAAGGTTGTGACAGATTTCGAGCGCCTTGGCGACCACGCGGTGAATATTGCCGACAATGCCGGCAGTATGCACAGACTGCAGAAAAAGTTCACGAAGACCGCAATCAGCGAGCTGGAGATCCTCGAGGACCTTCTAAGGGAGATCCTTGACAATGTGGACCTTGCGTTCGGAAAGAGGGACGTGGACGCGGCGTTCAGGATCGAACCGCTGCAGCAGGTTGCCACCGACATGGTCAGTAAACTCAAGAGACACCATCTTGACAGAATGAGTAAAGGCGAGTGCGATATTTTCACAGACGCCAACTTCGAGAACCTGATGTCGGATATGCAGAGAATTGCTGACGTCAGCACCAACATCGGCGAGGCGACGCTGGTCCGCGTCAACCCTGAACTTGCCGAAAATGAGCATGATTACTTCGCAGCGCTGCGTTCGGGTCAGAACAAGGAATACAACGAACAGTTCAACAGCGCGTACGAGAAATATAAGGACCGTTTCAGAAAAGTGGCGGAGAACGGTTGACAGAACCGTTACAATTTGGTAATAACATGTGTGTAGAATAAAGGTTTTCGGTTACTGACGGATTTGTGGAGCACCACATGGGAACCGGAAACTGTGAAGAAGTCGACCGTCTGGGCAGTGATAGGTAGTGGAGCAGATACCGCGAGATTACCGTTACTGCCCTTTTTCAGTCCCGAATGCGAAGCATTTGGGACGTGGGTGCTGAATAATGCATCATTAACAAAAGGATACAGTGTACCAACATTAAATTCAGGAGGAAAAGAATGGGATACAAGAGTGATATCGAAATTGCGCAGGAATGTCAGATGCTCCCGATCACCGAGATCGCGGCAAAGGCAGGCATCAGTGACGAATATCTGGAACAGTACGGCAAGTATAAGGCTAAGATCGACTACAAGCTTCTGAAGGATTCCGACAGGAAGGACGGCAAGCTGATCCTTGTGACAGCGATGAACCCCACACCTGCAGGAGAAGGAAAGACAACGACGACAATCGGACTCGCTGACGGCCTGCAGAAGCTCGGCAAGAAGGTAATGGTCGCTCTGCGCGAGCCCTCCCTCGGACCGGTCTTCGGTGTCAAGGGCGGCGCTGCCGGCGGCGGATACGCTCAGGTTGTTCCCATGGAGGACATCAACCTCCACTTCACAGGCGATTTCCACGCGATCGGCGCGGCAAACAACCTCCTGGCAGCGATGATCGACAACCATATCTATCAGGGAAATGAACTGAACATCGATCCCCGCAAGATCACATGGAAGAGATGCGTTGATATGAACGACCGCCAGCTCCGCTTCGTAGTGGACGGACTGGGCGGAAGAGTCAACGGAACACCCCGTGAGGACGGCTACGATATCACCGTTGCCTCCGAGATCATGGCGGTCTTGTGCCTGGCCAGCGACATTAATGACCTCAAGGAGAGACTCTCCAGAATCATTGTCGGCTATACATACGGCAAAGTCAGCGAGCAGAAGCCCGTCACAGCAGGCGATCTGCACGCCCAGGGCGCTATGGCCGCTCTGCTCAAGGATGCTCTTAAGCCCAACCTGGTACAGACACTTGAGCACGTTCCCGCGATCGTACACGGCGGTCCTTTCGCCAACATCGCACACGGCTGCAACTCCGTAACTGCTACAAAGATGGCTATGAAGCTTGCGGATTACGCTGTCACAGAGGCAGGCTTCGGCGCTGACCTCGGCGCTGAGAAGTTCCTGGACATCAAGTGCCGTATGGCCGGTCTTCGTCCCAACGCAGTGGTCATCGTTTCCACGGTCAGAAGCCTTAAGTACAACGGCGGCGTTGCCAAGGCAGACCTGGGCGCTGAGAACCTTGAAGCCCTCGAGAAAGGTCTTCCCAACCTTCTCAAGCACGTCAGCAACATCCGCGACGTATACGGCCTTCCCTGCGTAGTTGCCATCAACGAGTTCCCCACCGATACTGCTGCGGAAGTCAAGCTTGTGGAAGACAGATGCAAAGAGCTCGGCGTGAATGTCGTTCTCTCCCAGGTATGGGCTAAGGGCGGCGAAGGCGGCAAGGCTCTCGCTGAGGAGATCATCCGCCTCGTGGAGCAGCCCTGCGATTTCCGTTACTCCTACGAGCTGGAAGGAACCATCGAGGAGAAACTCACCAAGATCGCGACCAGGATCTACGGCGCGCGCGGTGTCGTGATGACTGCCGATGCAGCCAAGCAGGCGAAGCAGCTCGAGGCAATGGGCTTCGGAAACTGCCCGATCTGTGTTGCCAAGACACAGTACAGCCTGACCGACGATCCGAAGAAGCTGGGTGCTCCCAAGGACTTCGATATCACGGTCCGCGGTGTCAAAATATCGGCGGGCGCAGGCTTTGTCGTAGCCCTCACCGGCGATATCATGACTATGCCCGGCCTTCCCAAGGTACCCGCTGCAGTCAAGATTGACGTAGACGAAAACGGAAAGATTACAGGCCTGTTCTGATAAAAAGTCGGAAATGTCCTAATTTAGGTCGTTTTTCTGCCTGTTTTTCTAAAGGGGATTCGGGTAATATAACCATTGTCAGCAGAGAGCTGACACATTATCAATTACCCCCCTATACATTATTAACATCCCCTAAGAGATGGAGCTCCGTTCTGAGGCTTAAGCCCGGAATGGGGCTTTGTTTCTTTGAGGGGGTGTTTTTTTATCCCCTGCGGAAGAGATTTGTGGTATTGTAGTATATATTCAGTAGTGCGATATTTTGACAGTAATGTGGAAGGACCGGTGCTGTTAAGGAGGCCGGGTTTTTGGAAGGATAGATATGAAGACAGCGTATATCGGCGGTATTATACTGGACGGCACCAGGGACATGGTGCCGCAGAAGGGAAAGACAGTCATTGTGGAGAACGGCAGGATCGCGGACATTATCTCCGCGGACGAGCTTGTGCCCTCAGACTGCAGGATCGTGAATATCAGGGGCTGTTATTTGATGCCCGGACTGATCAATCTTCACGTACATCTCAATTCCGGCGGAAAGCCTTCTGCCAGGAAGAAAGAGCCGGGAGACTACGTGCGCCTTGCAGAGATCGCTGCCTCCAACAAGATTGCCGGAGAGGGCGTGCGCGCGCTTATGAGGGGCTACGCAAATACAGCGCTTCACAGCGGCGTGACCACGATCAGGACTGTCGGCGGCATTTCCGATTTTGACGGAAGACTCCGGGATGAGATCGAAAAGGGATGCAGAGCAAGGCTCAGAGCCGGTGAGGAAGGTGTGCGCAGCGGAGGAAGCCTGGCGGAGACGATCCGGAAGGCGAGAACGGGCATGTCCAGAATTCCGGCGGGCGCTGCGGCTCCGGAGGGACTCGGCGCGCTTCTGCGGGGAGGTACATCAGGAGAGACAATGCCCGGTCCCAGGATCCTGACCGGCAATAAGGGCATCTCGGTGCCCGGCGGACATATGGCGGGATCTCTCGCCTACGCTGTTTCTACGCCGGAAGAGGCTGTACAGTGCGTGCGCAGGATCGCGGCGGAACGGCCTGACCTGATCAAACTGATGATCACCGGCGGGATCATGGATGCGGAGAAAGAGGGAGAGCCCGGAGTCATGAAGATGCCTCCGGAGATCATCGAGGCGGCCTGCAAAGAAGCCCACAACAGAAAACTCCCGGTGGCGGCCCATGTAGAGAGCACAGAGGGAGTTGTCGCCGCTCTCAGGGCGGGTGTGGACACGATCGAACACGGCGCTATGCCGACGAACGAGATGATGGAGCTCTTTAAGGAGAAGGGTTCCTGCCTTGTGACGACGATCTCTCCGGTCATTCCGCTGGCGCTTTTTGATACAAACAGGACAAATGCGCGGTCTATGGACCGATACAATGCGGGGATCGTCCTGCGCGGTATCGTTGAGTGCGCCAGAAGAGCACTCAGGGAAGGAATCCCTGTAGGTCTGGGCACGGATACGGGATGCCCCTATGTCACCCATTATGATATGTGGCGCGAACTTCACTACTTCAATACTTTCTGCGGCGTCTCCGAGGCCTTTGCGCTCTACAGCGCAACTCTTGGAAACGCGAAGATCGCCGGAATTGACTCGGAGACAGGCAGCATCGAGGTTGGAAAGGC
The DNA here is from genome assembly GCA_002448395.1 of Lachnospiraceae bacterium UBA6998. GTDB lineage: Bacteria > Bacillota > Clostridia > Lachnospirales > Lachnospiraceae > CAG-791. The sequence continues at coordinate 25,718 of DJXS01000100.1, forward strand.
TGCGGATTTCCTCATCACGGCGGGCAATCCTCTGGAGAGCCTGCGCGCGCTGAGAAAGCCTAAGATGGTGGTCGCAAGGGGTGTGCTGATCAAAACCCCTGTTGTCAAAAAGAATGTGGAGATGGAGCAGTCTCTTGACAGCCTTCTCCGCTACGGATATGAAGATCTGGATGTTCTGCTGAAGAAAGGAACAGGCAGATGAGCAGGAGGACCGAGGGAAACCGGCGGCTTTACGAAGCCCAGGACATGGTCAGGATCTCCAGCAGTTCCTGCGCGGGCTGCGGTGCATGCTGCAGGGAGATGTCAGATACGATCGTCCTGGACCCTTACGATGTGTGGCAGCTGGGTATTATCACCGGGAAAACTTTTGAAGAACTGATGGGAGCAGGGATCGATCTGCATGTGGAGGAAGGAGTGATCCTTCCTCACCTTATGATGAGAGAAGAAACCGGAGGCTGCTTCTTTCTGGGAGAGGACGGAAGATGCACGATACACGCGTATCGTCCGGGCATCTGCAGGCTCTTTCCGCTCGGCAGGCACTATGACAAAGAAAAGACCTCTTACTTCATCGTCCCCGATGGGTGCGTGAAGGGAGGTCTGTCCAAAGTCAGGATCGACAGATGGCTCGGGATTCCCGATCTGCCCGCCTACGAGAACTACAAAGCCCGCTGGCATTCTCTGATCCGGACGCTCGCGGCCAGAGTCGCGGCGGAGCAGTCCGATGAGACGCGCAGAAACATCGATTTGTATTTTCTTCGATTGTTCTTTATGCTGCCCTATGAGGGGGCTCAGTCCGCAGACACATTTTATGAGGAAGTGGCGGACAGAATGAAAAAATTCGCGGACGTTGTGCTATGAGGTCAGCGTCTGTCTACATATTCCGCATTCATCACCGGCATGCTCATGGAGGAGCCGTCCATCATTCGGGCGCTCACTTCCCTGTACATGCCGTATATTTTGCACGGAACTCCTTCGGGAGGAAGCTGGCCGTGCATTGTCTTGGTATAGGTGGCACACAGCATTCCTGAAGTAAGGCCCAGGAAATCGCCGCTCATCTCAATGAAAACCTCTGTGCTCCCGTCCGTGCCGGGGCGGATCTCCACAATGGTTCCCTCCACAACGACATTGGTGCCCGTGTACTTGGCGGGGTTGCGGTAAAGAGAAGAGTAACTTGCGGATATGCAGCCGGCCTTGAACTCCTCGGGAGTAGGCGTGGTGCAGGTGACCTCCAGCGTGCAGACGCTGTCCTCGTAATGGATCTCCAGGATGTAGCGCTGTTTTGGCTCGAGGGTCACAGACTCTGCCAGCGTCCATTTATCCACCTGCTCAGAAGTGCGGTCCGCATACTTGGCAGTTACCGTCAGATCCTTGCAGCCGGTGGCGATCACAGTTCCCTCCTCGGTGCTTCCCTTGTAGGAAGCCGTCAGACGGACGATCTCCCGGGTGGTGCACTGGATGGAGAGCGTGCAGGAGAATCCCTCATACTCGATATTGACGGTCGTGATCTTATCCTTCTCCAGTACTGAAGGGTTGGCGACCCGCCATCCGCTCTCCACAGGAGTCTTGTTTCCGTCTCGGATCGCATAGACATGGATTCCCGGATTGGTATCCGAGATCTGCGTTCCGGCGGAAGTCTCGCCGTCGTACTCCGCAGTGATCGACTGGATCAGACCCGAGGTGCACTGGACCTCACATCGGGTACTGGCCTTCTGGTAGGTGATCGTGACGACGCTGACCTTCGCGTCTTCCAGCGTCTGAGGCTCCGCTATGGACCAGCCGGTGACTTGTTCGCTGTGGCCGTCCTTGAAATAGGCTGTCACGATAAATCCTGTGTTTTTGTCATCAAGAACAGCACCGGCCTTAGTATTTCCGGTGTATTCTGCCGTGATATGGTCGACGATCTTCCTCTTGGGCTTTACGCCGATGACAATGGCGGTAATGACCGCAGCTGCCAGCAGCACTGTAGCAGCGATCAGAAAACACTTGCGGTGCTCTTCCCAAAAGGTATTATTGCCCGCGCCGCCGGGCTTCGTGCCTTTGTTCATCTGTCCACCTCACTTGAATTCCTGTGTGGGATGTCTGTAATTCCAATACTAAAAACGTCAAAATACTGCCCGTCTTACGCTCGCGCAAACCCGATGTTTATCGATTTATACTAATATTATATCGGCTAAATGCTTGACAGAAAAGCACAAGAGGGATAGCATATAAACAAACATATGAATAAATGTTCAAATGTTTGAAGTTCTATTTAGATGAAGATTTTAAAGACCGGAAAGCAGGAAATGGGAAAAATGAGAATTTATGCCGCGGCGGAAGCGCCGTGCTGTGATGAGAAAGAAGTGCATGAGGACAAGGTGCGCTTTGTCCATGAGAACATGCCTTCAGAGGATGATCTCTACGATCTGGCGGAGCTGTTCAAGGCATTCGGGGATTCCACAAGAATTCGTATACTGTTCGCGCTCTTCGAGGCGGATATCTGTGTGTGCGATCTGGCGGAGTCGCTGGGCATGACACAGTCCGCGATCTCGCATCAGCTGCGCCTGCTCAAACAGGCGGGACTTGTGAACGGACGCCGGGAAGGGAAGCAGATCATCTATTATCTGGCGGATGAACATGTAAGGACCATTATCGCGATGGGGTTGGAGCACATTAACGAATGAAAAAATCATGCGCTCAAAACGAGGAGCGCATGATCAGGAGCTGCACCGGAGGTGCATCTACGAAAGGGGACAATTATGAAAAAGACTTACAAGATCGATGTGGACTGTGCAAACTGCGCGAACAAGATGGAGGACGCAGCGAAGAAGACAGCCGGCGTCAAGGACGCGACGGTCAACTTCATGGCGCTGAAGATGAAGGTGGAGTTCGAGGACGGCGCAGAGCCCGCAGAAGTGATGCAGGAAGTGCGCAAGAACTGCAAGATCGTCGAGGATGACTGCGAGATCTTCCTGTAAAGAGACGTGACGGAGGCTCCGCAAGGAGATTATAAAAGTGACTAAACTGACTGAGAATCTGAATAAGAAACAGAAGAATCTGCTGCTGCGTATCATTGGGGCAGCAGTTATGCTTGTAATTCTATATCTCCTCCCTCTGGAGGATTACCCGGTGCTGCGGTTTCTGCTCTTTCTGATCCCGTATTTCACCGTGGGATATGACGTCCTGCGCAAGGCGTGGAAGGGAATCCGAAACCATCAGGTTTTTGACGAGTGCTTCCTGATGGCTGTGGCCACGATTGGCGCGATGATCCTGGGCGAGTATACCGAGGCCGTGGCGGTTATGCTGTTTTATCAGATCGGAGAGCTGTTTCAAAGTATTGCCGTCGGCAAGAGCCGTCGCAGCATCAGTGATCTGATGGATATCCGCCCTGACTACGCCAATCTGGAGCAGGACGGCGAAGTGGAGAAGGTAGACCCCGATGAGGTCGAAGTCGGCAGTATCATTGTGATCCGGCCGGGCGAGAAGGTTCCGATCGACGGTATCGTTGTAGAGGGAATTTCCTCACTTAATACCAGTGCCCTGACCGGTGAGAGTCTTCCCAGAGACGTGAAGCCGGGCGACGAGATCATCAGCGGCTCTGTAAATATGAGCGGCCTGCTGCGTGTCGAGACTACCAAGGAATTCGATGAGTCCACCGCCTCCAAGATCCTGGAACTGGTGGAGAACGCGGGCGAGCGTAAGGCTAAGTCCGAACAGTTTATAACCAAATTCGCGAGATGGTACACGCCTGCGGTATGTTACAGCGCACTGGCGCTCGCGATCCTGGGGCCGCTTGTCAATATTTTGGTATTTCACGAGCCCAGCACATGGGAGTTGTGGTCTGACTGGATCTACAGGGCTCTCACATTCCTGGTCATCAGCTGTCCCTGCGCGATCGTGGTCAGCATTCCGCTGTCCTTCTTCGGCGGGATCGGCGGCGCGAGCAGCGAAGGCATCCTGATCAAGGGCTCCAACTTTATGGAGACACTGGCCAACGTCAAATATCTGGTCATGGACAAGACCGGAACCATTACCAAAGGCAACTTTGAGGTGACGGCGGTTCACGACGGCCGGGACCAAAATATGGACTCCGCCGAGATCCTGGAGCTCGCCGCGCTGGCGGAGAGCCACTCCTCACACCCCATTGCGTCGAGCATCCGGCGCGCGTATGAGGCCGGCGGGAAGCCTCTTGAAGCGGGCAGCCCGGCAGCTGCCGGCAGGGAGCTCGACAAGAGCCGCGTGAGCGATGTGCAGGAAGTCAGCGGCAAGGGCGTGATTGCAGTCGTTGACGGGATGAAGGTCGCGGCAGGAAATCTCAAGCTGATGAAGATGCTTGAAGTTGAATGTGAGCCGTGCCATCATGTGGGGACTATTGTATATGTGGCGAAAGGTGCCGTAGACGGTCCTCTCTCCTATATCGGCCATGTAGTCATCTCTGATGAGATCAAGCCGACTTCCGCTGAGGCGGTCAGTTCCTTGAAGAAGGCCGGCGTCATGAAAACTGTCATGCTGACCGGCGATATCACTTCCATGGCGGAGAGTGTCGCTAAGGAAGTGGGCATGGATGAAGTACATGCGGAGCTCCTTCCGGAAGACAAAGTGACATATGTGGAGAAGCTCATTGCTGAGAAGAACGCTCAGGCAGGACCTAATGCTGCTCTTGCTTTTGTCGGAGACGGCATCAACGACGCGCCGGTCCTCGCCATTGCTGACCTGGGTATTGCGATGGGAGCCCTCGGTTCTGACGCAGCCATTGAGGCGGCAGATGTGGTCCTTATGGATGACGACCCGGCTAAGATCGTCAAGGCTATCCGAATTGCGCGCAAGTGCATCCGTATTGTCAACGAGAATATTTGGTTTGCCATCGGCGTGAAGTTCCTGTGCCTGATTCTCGGTGCAATGGGCATCGCGAATATGTGGCTCGCGATCTTTGCGGACGTGGGCGTTATGGTGCTCTGCGTGCTGAACTCGGTAAGGGCATTGTTTGTGAAAAATGTGTAATTTCTGATTTTGTGCGGAGGCTGTCGCAAGTTTATGAGCTGCCCGGTGGGGCGGTTTGTCGACTTGCGGGGGCCTTTTTTGTGTGCTCTGGTGTTATCTGCCTTCCTGGTTTGCCAGGTGTCTGGCTGAATGGGCAAAAAATTTCCATCCATTATGGGGCGTCGTCAAATTGGATGGTGTGGTTAAGGCTTGTTAGGCTTGAACGGGCACAAATTTTCCATCCTCTTTGGCGTGTCGTCAAAATTGGATGGTGCTTTATGACTTATCTGGCACAAGCTCTACATCCGATTGCCGTCTCGATTGAATCCGATGGTGTGAAAAAAGCTTGTTGAGCACAAACTCTACATCCGATTACGTCTTCAGCCATATCCGATGGTATGCATGCTAAGGAAAGCTCAAATTTATTACATCCATCTACGCTTTCGATCAAATCCGATGGTATACCTGCCTGAAATGCTCAAATTCTCTACATCCGATCACGCTTTCAGCCATATCCGATGGTAGATTTTCGAATGAACGCTTTAAAACGCTACATCGACTTTAGGATATCGCCAAATCGGATGGTACGGTTCAAATATCTGGTACAAACACTACATCCATTCTTGTGTTCGTCAATATCAGATGGATTGACCGAAAATAAGACTAATTATAGACATTTCAAATGAAAAGCGAGCTCAGAAAAAATGATATAATAAACACATTATTTTCAATCATAACCGGAGAGACAAAACCATGAGAAAAACTGTAATTGCTCTGGCAATGTGTGTAACCTTAGCCTTTTCGTCAAAAAGTGCCGCGTTTGCGGTATTTCAAACAACTACACCCGCTTCCGCAGCTGACGTGCAGAAATCATATGTCGAAGGGGAAGCCCTCGCGATCGTCAAAGGAGATATACAGCTGAAAGGACCAGGCAAAGTCGAGCGCATTGCGCAGGTCAGCTCATTGGCTCTTCAGGACGTCCTTGAAGAGTGGGATGATAGCGAGGTCTTGACCAAAGAGAGCAGGCGACAGTTCGAAGAGGATGAGACCTTCGCGATCTGGAGCGTCAGCGACCGCAATCAGACGACAGAAGAGATTCTGCGGGAACTGCGGACTGATCCGGACGTGATCGCCGCGGAACCGAATTATATCGCTTATGCCGCGAACGAAGAAGAGGCGGAAGCAGAGCCTGAAGAAGTGACAGAAGCCGCGGAAGCAGAGCCTGAAGAAGCGGAAACCTCAGATCCTGAAGAGGAAAACACGGAAGAAGATAACTCAGATGCAGACAATACCGACCCCGCCGTGACTAAGGGAGACCTCTCCCCTATGCAGTGGTCAAACGGCAGCCCGGGTTCGGAAGCGCCCGCGATCTATACCACCCCTCTTTCCCCGACAGCCGGCTACAGTCTGGAGGTGCCCGGCTGGCAGGAAGGGCGGACGAACCCGAATGCCACGGCTAACGCGGGAGGCACGATCTGCATAATGGATACCGGCGTTGATACGGACCACCCCGATCTGCAAGGCGTGCTCTACGAGTTTACGCCGGAGCAGCAGGCGAAGTATGGCTGCGGCAAGTACGGCTATAACGCCAGCGGCGACGGCCGGCCGGAGAATGAGCAGAAAGCGACTGATTCCCACGGCACGCATGTGGCGGGCATTATTGCCGCGAACTGGAACGGTGAAGGAACATCCGGTATTGCCAACGGAGTCAAAATATTCTCCGTCAATGTTTTTGGCGGAAACGGGACGGAGCAGGATTTGAAATCCGTCGTCAAAGGATTTCAGTTTCTTGTGGATGTGGCGCAGGAAGTCAACCTCAAGGTTGTCAACTGTTCCTGGGGCACGGCGCAGCCTATATTCATTCTCTCCGTCATGATGGATGAGCTGGGACGCAAGGGCGTCAACACCGTCATTGCTTCAGGAAATCGATACTGCGATCTGGATGATGCCATCGACCTGGGCAGTATGACCAACAGTGAATACGTGATCGTCGTGGACGCCGCGTCTATGGATGGAAAAATGACTGACTTTTCCTGCTGGGGCCAGAGCACGACGGATGTTTTTGCACCGGGCGGCGGGATCTTCTCCTCCGTGACGCAGATCATCCGGGAGGATCTGATGGGCGAGGTCTACAGCTATCAGGACAACACGCGCTTTATTCCCGAAGTGACGCCCGAGGAACATCTGCTGTCCGGGATCGAGCGCTTTGATGAAGAAGAGCCGGGCGTGCGCTTTTTTGACGCAAATCCGGCGCTGAGCGGGGAGGCCAAAGAGATCGGAGAGATCAATACAGCAAACGGCTTCGACGACAAACGGGCAGCGGCAGTGCACCTTTCTGATCTCAAGAAAGAGGCGCAGCGGGAGCACTCCGGCTTCTCCGCGATTAACGGATATGTATATATGGCAATCCCGGTGCCTTCCGGGGAAAATGTCGAGTGGATCGGTGTCAAAACAGCGATGAGCGACGGCTTCAAACCCAACGGCGGGATCGATTCGATCACTTGCGAAGGCGCGGACGGCCAGCCGGTCGAGATCGACTGCCTGTGTTCGGGCGCGTTGAAGAAGGGTTATGAGACAGGTGCCTTCAGCAATATTTATCAGTGTCAGTGGGCACAGCTCAGCTTCAATGTAAAGGGCTTTATCGATGCGTCGAACGAGCTCCATGAAATGCTTCAGAAGGGCATGGAACAGGAGAAGATAAATAACCTCGGGATTGCCGATTACAAGGATCCCGGCGAGATCACAGGCATCTATGAGTGGGAGGACCAGGGACAGACTTATCTGATCGCGCGGATCGGGATCGGTCATGTCGCAAAGGACAGCCGATCATATGAGAGCACACAGGATACCACTCTCTATTTTGACAACGCGGCAGCTGGCGATGCAGATGCTTATACGGGCTCCTATATGTTCATGTCCGGCACATCGATGGCTGCGCCGGCGGTGACCGGGTGCCTTGGCGTGATCGCGAAGGATGAGCCCGCGAATGCTTCTCTCTCAGAGGAAGAACTCATGGAAGCGGCGCGCGGGAGAGCGGCAAAACTTCTGGCCGCAGTCGACTATGACGAGGCCCTTTCCGGGCTCTGCAGCACAGGCGGCAGGGTCAACCTGCACGGACAGACACAGTTTGACCGCAAGGCACCTTTGATCAGCAGAGCACAGGTGGAGGATCGGGTGCTGGAACTATCGGGGTGGTATTTTGGCCAGGAAGGAACACTGGCAATAGACGGCGTAGAAACCGGGACACAGACCTGGCAGGATAACGTGATCACGGCGGACATCCGGACGCTTCCTAACGGATCGCATGTGGCGGCGGTCACAAATGCGGACGGCGCAGTGAACCGGGTCGTGTTCAGTACTTCCTCTCAGGACGCGGAGGGACGCATGCTCTTTGAAAGATCCCACAGCGTTCCTGTTCTCTATCCCGCGTTTATCGCGGACCAAAGCGACCGCATCTACGGACCGATGGCGATAAGCGGTGGAAAGATCTACACGATGACGGAGACGGCCAAGTACAAAATAGCGCAGGCAATATGGTGCTATGATATCGAGGAGGACAGCTGGGCGCGGCTTTCATTGCCCGAAGGATGCGATCCGCAGTCGATCAAAGACGGAGCCTTCGCTTCCCTGCGGGACAGACTTTATCTTTATGGCTCTTTCCGCTCTGCGGATGAAGCCGGAGAGAACGAAGACAAAGGATGCCTGTGGCGCTATGAGCCCTACGGAGATTTTTGGGAGCGGCTGGAGATCCCAATGCCGAATAATGCAAAAGGCATCTGCGCGCTGGGAGACGAACTCTTTGTGGTGGGCGGCAGTGTTTATAACATGCAGCTCGAAGGAGCGCCGGCCGATGAAGAGGGAGTTTACGATACCGGTTTTTATAAGG
>DJXS01000004.1:0-65897 GCA_002448395.1 Lachnospiraceae bacterium UBA6998
GGGTCAACAGCTTTTTGAGCTCGCCGGAATCGCCGATCCACTCGGACGAACCGAGCTTCAGGACGCTGCCAGCATCCCAGAGGCAGAGGGATGGTTTGGCCGACGCCTCTCGGCCATTGGGCTGCCGGGGGCCAAGGGCAGCGGCATCTATCTCTCGCCCGATCAGGAACTGATGATGCCGAGCGCTGCGCAACACAAGGAGGGAGCATGGGCGTTTCTGGCCTTCCTTCTGAACGACCGCTATCTCGTCACTCCCTTTTCCGGCGGTTTCCGATACGGCATCCCACTCACGCGGTCGGCTTATGAACGGGAGATCGGCCAGTATTGGACATGGATGGACGGAAAACTCTCCGGAAGTATAAACGGAGCTGACTATGAGCTTGCTTATGACGCGGACAACTGCAAAGCACTCTTCTTGTCTCTGCTTGACCAGGTGGACGGGATCTGCCGCGACGGAGATGAGATTTTCGATGCCGTCATGACGACCGTCAATGCCTATTTCGCCGGGGATAAGCCTCTGGAGCAGGCCGCCGACGATATTGCGAAGCGGCTGAGAATTTACAACGCTGAACATAGCTGAAGCAAAACGCAGGAACGGATATCCGCTCCTGCGTTTTGATGCTTGTTATCGAAACTGCGTAAAGTCCAAATTCCAAGCGATGGCCTGGAGAGAGTATACGCTTGGATTGTTAGGGATGATCAGAACGTAGGCCGTCGGCGTCTCGTAGACGATATACGGCATGGAGTATTTGTCCGTACCGCCGAGGGCACAGCAGACAACTTCACCGCACTTCGTCTCAAAAAGCCATTCATCGCTGTACGCCGTCAGATCACCGGCGAGACAGACATTCGTGTAGAGCGTGCCTTTCTGGATGTAGTGCAGCCGATAGGCGTTGGCCTGCACCGTAAACGCCCCGGGGTAGAGCATCACGTCTCGCAGCTCCACCGTATCAAAGCATCCCTGGCCAAGCCGTGTCCAAATCTCATCTTCTGTCAGCTGTTCCGAATAAGCGTCAAAGTCATTTACGCCGCCGTTGTAGCCGTGGGGATAGACATAGCCGTTGTGTATCCAGCTCCAGTCGTCGGCATAGGAAAGGCTGTAGTCCGCAGCGATCCGTTCAAAGGCCGCGCGCAGCTCCGGCTCGGTTTCCTCACTGCAGCCGACAGTGCAGCCCTCGACCGCCATAATACTGCCCTTATAGCTCACATACCAATCGGCAAAGGCCTTCGCCCCGCGGATCTCCGGCGTCTGCGAAAGCTCCGAGAGCGTGATCGCGCGCTTGTCCCCGGTGTAGGGACGGATGTCCAGCAAACCGTTCTCCTCCGGCTGCCCTTCGCAGGCGGCTGCAAAGTCAAAGGCATCTGCCAGCGCCTCTGCTTGCTCCCGACCTCCGGGAACCTGACAGCTCAAGGTGAGGAAAGCATTTTCAGAGGTGTAATGCAGAATGACCGTGTGGGCAAACTTCGTCTCCTCCGGTGCGGAGGGATCGTAATAAGGCGAATCTGCCTCCCTGCTGTAGTCTATACAGACTTCGTTGCCAAAGGTGTTTTGGTAGCCCCATTCCTCATAGGCATCCGGATCTTGGATCAGACTCATATAAGCCGGGATGGTGCCATTCAGATAACGGCTCAAGGACCAAATGAAAGAAACACCGTCTATTTCAATGTCGCCCTCCGCATGATAGGCTCCGTCCTCAAAAACGTACATCGGCGCAAAATAGCCCTCGCCATTGAAGAAAGGAGTTGTCCCGGTCAGACGGTAGAATTCGGCTTCGGTTGGCGGGAACACCTCAGAACTGTGGAGCTTCAGTCCATAGCTCGCTTGGATTTCCAACAGCTTTTCTGCCATCTCTGCATTGCTGGCACCGTAGATGTTGTTGCCCAAAAGTGCTTCCGCTGCGTCCATATCCAGCCAGTCCCAAGGGCCGTTTCCTGCAGCGACGCTCTCATCCACCTTGGCTTCCCGGTATTGCAGTTCATAAGCAAACCATTCTGCCGCCGCCTTGTATTCAGGGGTGTCCTGGTAGCCGGTGGGAAGCAAAAGGATGGCCTCGGTCTTCTCCAGATGGGACTGGCCGTTTTCCTCATAGACCGCATGATCGGTTTCATATCCCGTGCTGACAGATCGCTCACGAAGGCCAAACCACCCCAGAGCGTAAGCTGTCACGGTAAACAGGCTCACAAGGATCGCCGCAACCAGTGCTGTGCGCAGGACGATCACTAGCGCCGTCCTCTGTTTTTTCGCGGGCGCAGGAGCCTCGGCGAAAATCGGCTCCGTCCCGCTGTAATCGGAGAAAAACTGCTCGAGGGAGGCGTCGGTATCCGGCATGGGCTGATCGGTGCGCTCCGTATAGGCGTCCATGACGAGCATCCAGAAATCCGGGTCACAGTCTGCCGGAAGCGTGCGAATCAGTTCCTCCAGCTTTTCCATGGGCATGGTATTCAATTCATCTCTGCTGTACTTATCCGACATGCTGTTTCCCTCCTTTCTGTTCACAACCCATTTCCCGGCGCAATCGCTGCTTGCATCGGTATAGCCGTTTGCGGCAGGCTTCCAGGCTCAGCCCGCAAAGCTGTGCCGCTTCTGCAATAGAGTAGCCGTCGCAATAGACAGCGCGCAGCAGCAGCCATTCCTCCGGACTTACCCGCTTTTTCAGATCTTCGTCCTCTGCTTCCGGGGGTGTCGCGATCAGCTGCGTCTCTTCCAGGGATACCGTGCGCTGCTCTATGTATTGCCGGTCGCGTTGGGCGTGCAGCACAGCATATCCCATGGCACGAACCAACCAGCCCTGCGGATTCGGGCTTTTCCGCAATTCTCCCAGCTTTTCCTGTGCCAAAACGAATACATCCTGCGTGACCTCCTGCGCAAGCTGTTCGTCTCGCAAGCGCACCCGCGCATAGGCATATAGTTTCTGATACATCTCTCGGTAGAGATCTTCCAAAAAGGAATCGGTCACAGATCCACCGCCTTTCTTCGGCTCCACAGTATAGCAAAATGAAATCTTTTTTCAAGCTGTCCCTTTTTTGAGCCTCTACTGGAATATTCCATTGGGGCCCCAAAAAAGAGACATTTTGCGAGGAGATTTTTACGATGAAAATGAAAAAGTGGATCGGCTGGCTGTTGCTGTTTGCTGTATGCCTGTCTCTTTGCGCCTGCAGCTCCGCGCCGCAGGGCAGCGGAGCACAGAACGGAAGCAGCAGGCCAAAGAAAAGCTCCGAGCCGGTTGGCATTGTCCAGGAGGCGCAAAAGAATGTGGTTCAGCGCCTGGCTTCCACAGAGATCAAGCCTCCGGAGGGAGAAAACATCAACTGGATCAGCAGCCTTGCGAAGATGGATGGGCGGCTGTACTTCAAAACGCAGAGCATGGAGGGCTGCAGACTGTTTTCCACCGATTTGAACGGTGAAGACCGACAGGAGCTCTCTTCCTATAACGGAGAGATTATCCAAGGCTTCGCTGCTTCTGACCACGGGACGCTGTATGTACTCAACAATCCGTATAATGAAGATTCGCGGCTCTATGAATACAGCCTGCAGGAGATCGACAAGACCGGCGCGGCCGTGCGGACGGAATCGCTCGGCAGCTTGATCCGTGAAGACTTCATGCCTTTCTGGGTGGCAGCCAACGGAGATACAGTCTTCCTGCTTGGCAGCGGGTATCTGGTTGCCTTGCGAGTGGGCGATCATCTTGAGAAGATTTGTGAGCGAGAAGTTGATCCCGCGGCGATGATGACCGTTCTTGCGGATGGACGCCTCCTTTTTGGAGAGCGTGACGGCGGACAGTACGCGCTTCGCTTTCTGGATGCGCTTTCCGGTAATGTCACGGATGCTTTCCGTTTCGACAAAGGCAATTTGAACCTGCTCTGCGGGGGCGAACGCTGGGATGTCTATCTGAGCGACGGCACCTCGGCCTATGGCTTCGATCTGGCAACCGGAAACCTGGAAAAGCAGTTTGAGTGGCTGAGCGTCGGCATTGTGGGCCGCGCGCTGCTGGAAGCCCCGGATGGCGGCTTCTTCGCTGCTGACGGGAACAACCGTCTGTTTCGGATGCGTCAGGTGGATGTGGAAGTCGGGGAAAGCGGCGAGCCTGAGACGATGACTCTCGTCGTGTTGGACCGCATGTTCATGTCCCCGGTATTGGAAACTGCTATCCTGGACTGGAACCGGGAGCACCCGGAGTGCATGATCGTCGTGCGTGATTACTACACCGGCGAGCACTCCAACGACTGGCAGAAGGAAGAACAGGCGATCGAAGATGCCCAGAAAGCCATGGCGATGGACATTATCACCGGAGGCACGCACCCGGATCTGTTCGATCTGAGCAGCTTGAACGCGGCGGCTCTGGCCGTAGGCGGGAAGCTCGAAAACCTCTATCCTTATCTTGACGCCGATCCCGAGCTGAGTCGGGAGAGCTTCTATCCGAATGTTCTGAAAGCCCAGGAGATCCGCGGCGGTCTGTATGAGGTGGTGACGAATTACTCCATGCTCACAGCCACGGGATTTAGCTCTGAGTTGGGAAATGCTCAGAGCTGGGACGAGCTGTTTTCTCTGGCCGCGAACACGCCCCGTTGTGAACGACTGCTTACCGCAGAGGCATGGAGCCGGATGGAGCTGTTGCAGCTCTTGACCGACGCCTCCGGTAAAAAGCTGGTGGATTGGGATACCGGCGAGTGCCGCTTTGACAGCCCGTATTTTCTTTCGATCCTGGCAGCTGTAACACAGCTTCCCGCACAGGCGGTTGCTCCTGAAGAGTATTTCTGTGTTCAGCATAGTCGTGCCGAGGGTGAGGGCTTGCTGACGGTCGGTGAATTTCCGGATTTGTGGCTTGGAGCCAATGCCGGAAAGGAATACGGTGAGGGCAACTGTGCCGTCATTGGCATCCCCGAACTCGGCAATGTTCTGAAGCCCTCCAGTGAACTGGGAACCTCGGCTATGGGCATGGCTGCAGACTCAAATCACAAGGATGAGTGCTGGGCCTTCCTGCGGGGCTTCTATCTCAATCCTCGTACCTATACCATGAGCGTTATCCAAGGCAGTCTCGAACAATCCATTCAGAGAGAGCTCCATCAGCGTGAAGAGGAAGGAAATGCGGCTTACTGGCCGCATGCCGAGGCGGATATGCGCCTCTTTGCCGACGCCTTTACCGGCGCGACCGTGCTTTACCGCCACGATGACGCGGTATGGGAAATCGTGCAGGCCGAGGCCAACCGCTATTTTGCCGGTCAAATCAGTGCCGAGGAGTGCGCGAAGGCCATCCAAAGCAGAGCAAGCATCTACCTCTCCGAGCAGTGCGGATAAGAAACTGTCGATCCAATATGTAATGCCCACCGTTCTCATACAGAACGGTGGGCATTTCTGCTTTCAGCGATAAATATATCGTTCAATAATTCTTAATTCCGACCGCTTTCGCAGAATTCGACAACATTTTTTGACCAAAAGTGCTAAATCATGAGTGTGCTCTGATATCGACATAAAGCGCATCCATTGTTTGATATAATATATATTTTTCCAGCCCAGCCAGCCAAAGAAAAAAACTCTGTGACTGGCATAGAGGCATATACAGAACACATCGCCAGCACAGACGGAAAGGTCTGTTGGCGATGGGCTTTTTTATGACAGCCGTGCGCCTCCTGTTTCTTTGAGTATCACGACATCAACATTCAAAGAACGGAGGCTATATCATGTCAAGAAGAAAAACAAAACCCGAGGATAACGTAGCTTTCGTAGCTTTCGGGAGTGGCTTTAATTTCCTCCTCCGCCATAGTGCGCCTCCTGTAATCCGAAATGGAGTTATTTGTTTTTATTATCTTCCGATGTTGACTCTGCAACATCTTCGATCATCGTAGCAACCACGGTATTGAGCTGAGCTGCGTTATCTGCGGTGATAACCGGGCGGCCGGACTCTTTTTCGATGGCCTTCCGCGCGTCTCCGGCCACGCGGCCGCCGCGCCTGGCGACATCCTGGTTCTCGGCCAGTCCCTGCGGATTCCGCGTTTTTGTCAGCTCCGTCGTTGTAGCTTCCGCCAGCATATTGAGCGTCAGTTCCAGGGTGCTCATATTGTCGCGGAGGTTTTCTTTTTTCAGCCCTTTCAGTCGCTTGTACTGCCGGGTATTCATACCCGACCATGCTCGCGTGATTTCGTCGGTCAGGATTGCATATTCCCGTCCCTGTTCCACACCGTGAGTTTGCCACTCATCGGTCAGTTCCTTGCGAACACGGATGGACAGCAGCCGCTGATGCACCCAGTCCGGGCTATAGCCTTTTTTGAGATAGGTTTCCAGCGCACGGTCAATCGCCTGCTCCGGGTCAATGGTCTCCTCAATCCGTTCTGTACCTACCTGCGCCAGCCATAGTTTGAACGGCTCGGCCTTGGGTGAGGGGATCGACTGGATGATGCGAAGGAGTTGCTCTGTCGTAGCAACGTCGGTCAGATAGCGTTTGCCGTCTTTATGCGATTTCAATTTCAGTTGCTTACAGTTTGTAAGCAACTGGTCAGCGCCTTCCTCTTTAAGTCTCTTTTTTAAGACAGCCCAGTATGTGCTTGCATTTCGTGCTGTGGCCTGATCAGTTAAAACGCTCACCACATCTACAACAGAGAAATACCATTCCTCGGCTTCCTCATCCCAAACTGTGCGAATGGGCTGATCCTCAAACCTCTGCAGTTGATCGTTGCTCATAACCTTTACCTCTCAATATTTCTGTTGTAATTATATAGGTTTCTCAGGGTATCGTCAAAGGTTTTATTCTATCCCAGCCGGTTCTCAATTCCGCCTCGCTTGCAGGTCACGAAATCAACAGAAGTTATCAAATAGTCATATGAAGTCTTGCAGAACTTGAGTGGGAAGTCTGGAGAAACGCAATTCAAGCAAAAACTGGTCATTAACAAAAATATCGACGTGCCCAAACACGTCTTTTTTGTTGTCAAATCTTTAGATTCAGATGCCGTCCATACAGTTCAGAAACTCAGTCCTATTGCCTGACAACAACCGTATTCCGTTCCCCATGAGTTCCCTGCACGAACCAGGAACCAGATTCATTTGGGGAACATAAACTGGGCAGAGGAAAAGGAGTTGATTTTTGTGCTGAAAACTACTCAGCCAACGGACTTGCTCGCGGCGCTGCGCTGCAGTCCGGACGCGTGGGCGGCAGTCAGGGGAAGTGAGAGATGCCCGCAGCTCTCCGGCACGGTGCGATTTTGTCAGACAAGGCGCGGCGTATTGGTCTTTGCAGAAATATTTGGCCTGCCGGAGACAGTAGAGTCATGCGGAAACGGCTTTTTCGCCTTCCACATCCACGGCGGCAGTTCCTGTACCGGGGACAGCGCAGACCCGTTTGCCGACGCCCTGGCCCATTATAACCCGGAAGCATGTCCGCATCCGGCTCACGCGGGCGACCTCCCGCCGCTGCTTTCCAATCACGGGTACGCGCTCCAGGTCTTTCTGACGGATCGCTTTACGGTCCGCGAGATCATCGGCAGAACGGTCATTCTCCACACCGGTGTGGATGACTTCACCACGCAGCCTGCCGGCAGCGCGGGCAGCAAGATCGCCTGCGGGCGGATCGTAAGATCCCGGTAAGTTATACGCACCATGCGCAGAAGGCTTCATCCAGGGGAAAGATCCTCCTGCGCCGGGCCTGAGATCAGCTTCCCGAAGCGGTCAAAGCGGGAGCCGTGGCAGGGGCAGTCCCAGCTGCGCTCATCCGGGTTCCACTCCAGCTGGCAGCCGAGGTGCGGACAGCGGACGTCAACCGGATAGAGGCGTCCGTCCTCGTCCTTGTAGACTCCGAGCTTCTCCCCATGAAGAAAGACGATACCGCCGTGCCCCCGTGGGATCGCTGCCGCCTTTTCGGACGGGATCTGAAAGAGCTCCTTCGCAAGCCCCTTGACGGCCTGCCCACTCTCCGCGGCGATCCCGGCCAGCGCTGCGGCGTCAAAGCGCCCCGGGTCGAACACATCCGCATAGGGATTCTTCACGCCGCAGATCAGATCCCGCAGCAGCATGGCGGAGACCATGGCGCTGGTCATGCCCCACTTTTGAAAGCCGGTGGCCACGTACCAGTTCGGATGGCGCTCCGCATATCGCCCGATATAGGGAACGCCGTCCGCTGTCATGCAGTCCTGTGCCGACCAGTGGGCAATCTCCCGACAGCCAGGGAACCACTCTTCTGCCTTTTTCCGCAGCAGCGCATATTTTCCTCCGGCGCTGTTTTCTCCGCAGCGGTGGCCTCCGCCGCCCAGCAGGAGCAGCTTCCCGTAATTGCGGAAGGAATAGGCGCCCTGACCGGTGCCGATCCACATGCCGTCCACATCGGCGGCATGTTCCAACGCCAAAACATAGGAGCGTTCCTGGTGCATCCGCGCAAAGTACAAGCCCGGGAAATTGACAAAGGGGTAGTGGCACGCGAAAACGATCTGTTTTGCGCGGACCTGCCCCTTTTCCGTTTCGATCCGGTCGTCCTCGATCCGGAGAACCGGGGTATTCTCGTAGACGGTCAGGGACTCCTCCATGTGTTCAAGAAACCGCAGCGGATGAAACTGCGCCTGCCGGGCAAAGCAGACCGACCCGGCGGTGGAAAAGGGCAGCGCCGTCTCCCGTACGAAGGAGGCCGGCAGCCCCAGCGACGCGGCGGCCTCCGCCTCCTTCTGAAGCTGCTCGCTGTCAGAGCCATAGACATAGGCGTTTCGCTCCTCAAAGGAGCAGTCGATATGCTCCGATGTGATCAGGCGCCGATACGCTTCGATCGCCGCCTCGTTTGCCATGGCGTACTGCTTTGCTTTGTCCCTGCCAAGGGTGTCGATCAGTCTGCGGTAGATCATTCCGTGCTGGGAAGTGATCTTCGCTGTTGTATTCCGGGTCTGGCCGCTTGCGATTCGACTGGCTTCCAAAACCACGACCTGGCGCCCGGCCTTCTGCAGCGCGGAGGCGGTCAAGAGCCCTGTGATCCCCGCGCCAATGACCGCGATTTCCGCCTGGATATCGCCGCGCAGCGGCTCTCGTTCTTTGAAACAGCAGTTCTCAGACCAGATCGAATCCATCACAGATCCTCACGGTCAGCAGCGGTGAGATCATTTTCCAGATTGTCCCGCGCAAGATCGGTGTCGATGACGGGATACACGTCCGATGGGATGGGCTTGTCTGTGTGATAGACCTGTTGGCTCGAGCCTTTGGTACCGCTGATGATGGGTTTTGCTTTTTCTTTTGACTGCGTTGCCGCCCCCTGCAGTTCGGGGACGGGGTCGAGCTGATTGCGGGGCTGTGTGTGCGTCCAATCCGGACGCTTCATACCTTTCTTTGCCATTGTTTTGATCACCTCAGTCCTATCTTTCCCGGTCTTTCAAGCAATACTCGCACTATCGCTGTTTCAAAAAGGGCAAAAAAACAGAGCGGTCAACGACCGCTCTGGACTGTAGGGTCAAGCCCGGATGCTGTTTACGAGAGCGCGCATTTCATAAACATCCTTGACGGAGCGTGCCTGCTCGATGATTCGCTGCTGTTCCTGCTGGCTCAGCGCATAAAACCTGTTTCTGGCCGGTTCATTCCGATCCAACTCCGCCAGAAAATCCTCGGACGCGTTTGGGACATATCTCATGATCATCACCTCTAGGCTAGTATGCCACCCGATGAGGGCACATAAACCATGAATCGAGAAGAAAACACATATAAAAACCCCGGCCACGCGAATCAGTTTGCGTAGCAAACTTGCAACCATGACATAATCCGCATACTAAAGCGGCAGTAGTTTTCTACCTTTCCAAGACGTTGTATTTTTGGAAAAGACGAACAAAGAATTCTTTAAGTTTTTTGAGCAACTCTTGCTTTACACGGTCTGACTCTGCGGCATTTGCAAATTCATATCCTCCAAAACGATACACGTCATAACCATAAAGGCTCAATTCTCGTTGTGCTTTGACCATCTCGCTATACAGTCTGGGGGACGCTATATCTCCTTCAGCGTAGTGCTGTTTCCCATCTATTTCAATAACCACCCTGTTTCGATGGGAGAATACCATAAGAAAGTCCATTTTCTGATGCTCAAACAGCTTATATCCACGTTGTGTCTGAGTCAGCGGATCATAGTAAAGGTACACTTGTGGAAGCAGTGCAGGAAAATCCATGCCAAACGATTTCATCAATTCATAATATGCCTGCATCAGCCACGTTTCTGGGCCAGACTTAGCGCCGGTAGCTTTAAAGCTATCATCCAAGCTATCACAAAGCCTCCTAAGTAAGCGGTTTTCTACATTGTCTGCTGAACCGGTTTTAGCGGAGAACCACTCCACAAGCTCACTCCAAAGAAGGCCATTCTGTGGGATTGCCCTATCATATATGAGGCACTTGTCGGCGTTTTTTGTGATTCTGATGTCGTTGTTAAGCGCATCGTCGAACACGATTTCCGGCTTATATCTTGCTGCGAAAATAATGTTTTTAACAGTTCCCTGAACTCCAGCTCTCGACGATACACATTGATAAAAATCTTTATCACCGATACTATCCTTGATTTCCAGTTGATATTCATCGTGGGAAAGGTATCGATTAATCACCTTGACAAGCTCTGAATTGTGAATTTGCCCTCGGCGCTCTTCTTCAGCAATCCATCTCGAGTGATGAATATTGGGATTAACATATTGTTCGAGAAGAAAACAAAAGTCTTCATCTGGAAGATGCAAATAATCTATAACAGTATCAAATAAATAGCTTTCTGGCCAATCGTCGAACCTATCCATGTGCCTTGCGATTTCAGAGATCGTTCCTTCGTCCAATGATGGACAGACCAACTTTGCAAATTCATGATACTCCTTATCGCCAGTTAGGTTTCCCAAAGCAAGGAGAGCATCAATAATTGACCGTCTTGTCTCATCAAGAATTCTATGTTCCTGTTTCGCCTCAGAAAAACACCTCATATCGACACCTCTAGCAATGGCATATAACTGTATATAAAAGTCATCTTTTTCAATGTTTGTTGTTCCTCTAATCTTCTCCGCCCAATCCATCTGTCAAAAAGCAGGGATAGAAGTTCGTATTCGTTTTTAGGGATGCCTATATAGCCATTTTTTCAAAATGGCTCGTCACTGTGTCGGTTATTCGATCTTTTGCCAGCTTATCTTTAGCTAGTCTTCTTGCGGAATCATAGGTGCTGTCCACTAGTTTCGAAAGAAATCCTTTCCCTATGTCAACGAGCATGTCCTTTACCCCTCTCTATTTCTGGGACAATTATATAGGTTTTGCATTATAACGTCAAAGGTTTTATTCCATTCACTGCCGGATCTCAATCCCACCATGCAGGCAGACAAGGATCTCTTCTGCAGACAGGATCTTCACCCAGCCCACAAGCTGCCGAATCGTGGATTCTTCCCATACTGTAAAAGTGGACGCACTGTTCTTCATGATCTCCAGTGCTTGATTGATGCGGAAGAACTGTCTTGCTGCCGGTACGGTGAGCCTCAATGTTTTTTTTCGTTTCTTTTCATATCCGCCATTTCCTCGGCCAAAGCGCGGAAGCGAACCGTACAGGAATCGTCGCCAATGTCTCCTGCGGCCTTTGCCAGCAAGGCCTGGAATTCCTGCTCTATGGGCATGGCAGCAGACTCAAAACACGAGGATGAGGGCTGGGTCTTCCTGCGGGGCTTCTATCTCAATCCTCGTACCTATACCATGAGCGTCATCCAGGGCAGTCTCGAACAATCCATTCAGAGAGAGCTCCATCAGCGCGAAGAGGAAGGAAATGCGGCTTACTGGCCGCACGCTGAGGCAGACATGCGCCTCTTTGCCGACGCCTTTACCGGGGCAAGCGTGCTTTACCGCCACGATGACGCGGTGTGGGAAATCGTACAGACCGAGGCCAACCGATACTTCGCCGGTCAAATCAGCGCTGAGGAGTGCGCCAAAGCAATCCAGAGCCGGGCGAGCATCTACCTCTCCGAGCAGTGCGGATAAAGAGCAAATATGAAGCAAGCAGAGTCTGCTTTTGCGCAGGCTCTGCTTTTTGCGCTATTGTTGTTCCCAAGGCTCTAAAGAATGTAGTTATCGTTACAGAAAAACCGGTAGAATACAACAGGAACTGTCAATAGATTTGGCCAGTGAGTCCCGAGAAGGATTCACTGGCCAGACGGTTTGGAGATGTGTTTCAGAACATGGCGACAGGGGAGTGGCTGGTAGAAGTAAACGGTGTGACATTTGAAGGCGGAGAGGGAGGGGGATTGCCATGCGAAGGAGCCTCGGACTCGTTCAGTCTGGCAGCATACCAGGCTGAAAGCCACGCAGTATAATGAACCTTGGTCGTCAGAAGCAACTGTCCAAGGCTAGAGAGCGTCATACTGACCACCACATGATTTTCCGGGTTCTTGCCAAACTTCGGAACGATCAGGCCGGTGGCGTTTTCTTCTCCCGGTCCGCTGTTGGCCACGAAAAGGAGAGAGTCGGTTTTGCTTCCCGGCAGGAGCTGCGCGGTTCGGGACAGACTCTTTCCGTCGGCTCGAGGCTTTCCAAAGCGGGCCAACTTCTTCGCCGAAGTGCCGCCGAGCCATTCCCGGATGGGGGAACGGTCGCCGGATTTGAGGCTCTGCTGGAGTAACCATCGCAGTTCGCCGGAGTCCAGCATGCGGCAGAGCTCCAGCCAGTCCGGCATATCGATATAGATCTGGATGCTGTCGGTCATGCGCTGCCCGGTGGGACGCCGCTTGTCATAGCTGCAGAAGGTCAGATGCGCTTTGCCAATGGAAAAAGCGTCTGAGAGACTTTCCACAAAGCAGTTCCTGGCGTCGATCCGAATGATCTGATACTGATTCCGGCCATCGTTCATGACGCACTCTCCGGGAGCTCCTTCAGCTGGTGAAACAGATCGAGGACATCCTTTGCATTACGCTCAAACTGCGGCAGAAACTCAGCAGAAAGATCATAATCCAGATACAGGTGGATATAGACCGCGGTCCAAAGGTCATTCATCACATGCTCAGGGATCTTCTTTTCTTCTTTTCGGATAAACGAGGACAGCTCGGCAATACAGCTGTGCCACTTCAAAAAGAATTCATCCTCCAGCGGAATGTGAAATGCGTTGAGCCAATCCCTGACCGTATGCGTCTCGGATTGGTCGCCGCAGGTAATGGGATTGAGGATATACTGGATCTGGCTGCTCAGTACACCGTCCTGATTATACGAGTCCTTGTCGATCGTGACTGCACGGCCGACAGGGAACATGGCGCAGACGGCCGGTTTGGCCTGGTGGATCGAGCATTTGCGATCTTTCAGCAGCGGGCAGCGTTTGATACTGCCGATGGGCTTGAGCCGTACGATGGGGATGCGGGAATCCTGCCCAATGTAGCACTCGCAGTACGCGTTTACGAAAGCCGGGGGAAGCATGTTCATTGCCTTCGAGGCGTTGCACAGGTCTCGGGGCGTGAGCAGGATGTCTTCGCGGTTGATGCAGCATTTGCCGCATTCTGTGCAGTGAAACCGGAAACTGCCGTCGAGGCTGATCTTCCAGGAGTCGTAGTTGTCGACTATCTCTTTCAGTCTGGGATCCATAGAATTACCTCCTATAGAATGTGTCTGAGAGGCGCTAATTTGCAGCGCCTCTCTTTCGTGTTGTGGGATATATCCTTGTCATGGTGTTGGTGCATGAGCAGTGCTTCGGTCAAAGGAGATCACCTTGAAGCCGATCGTGTCGCAGTAATAGAAGACGCTTGAGTCGTCGCTGTGCTCAAATTCGATCACATCGGAGACGGACAGGGAGCGGGCTGTATAGTCGGAAGGGTGATGAAGATTGAGAAGCGCGTAAAGCGCCTCCGGATCTTCTGCACCAACCTCCAGACTGTACACGCGTGCGTAACGCACCGAAGGGATCTGCCCGCAGCATTCTTTCAGCACATACTCATACGGCGCAAAACAGAGCCGTATGTTCTCGGGCGTGAGATCCATCTGGTAGATGTGTGCCCTCATGCGGCGTCCACCTGATTCTTTCTATTATCCATAATGATTCCTCCTTTTTTTGAGAGCAGCTTCAGGGAGCAATTCCTTCCGGATCGTGTCCATGCCCCTTGAAGAGGTTATAGGCGTCGGTCTCCATGAGCTGCATCAGATAGGGAAGCTCGCAGCCCCGTTCATCGGGAAAGCGGTTTTCCTTATCCGGGATAATGACGCGCAGCACCTTGCGGCCGCATTCCTCATATTCCTGCAGCTTGACCGCGCAATCCTCACAGATCCCGGTCACGAACTGACCGTTGTGAAAGCGAGACCCGTTTTGTACTGCCAGACCAAAGGTATTCAAAATGCGACAGATCTCACTGGGGCCGGCATCCAGAACCATCTGAAAGTCCGGGTGATGGTATTTCTCCATGCCGTGGGTGTGGGCGTTGCAAAAGTTGGGAATAAATCCGGTCTCTACTTTTCCACATTTTGCGCAGACAGCGCCGTTGGCGACATAGTGGATGACCCAGTCAATCTTGTTTTCCATGCTGATCTCCTTCAGGATAGATAAGTTTGTTCGGATCGACGCCGATGAGATAAAGCGCCTCCGGCTGAATCAGCTGCGCTTCCCAGTTGGTGCGCAGGATCTCAGATAGAAGCAGGTTGGCAAGCCCCATATCAATGCAGACTGTGCTGAGATCTTCCGAAGGGATCGTCGATACACAGACTTCCTTGGATGCTTTCGCATGCGCCAGCAGAAGACAGAGATCCGCCAGGGTGAAGCGGTCGTTGAGACAACGGACAGACCAGTAATCGTAATCATCCACAGTTGCCTGAAAAACGATCTTTCGCTCCAACAGCGATGACACGAGAGTGCTGAGCCAGTCCGAGATGGGCTGCCAGTCAAGCTTCAGCGTTGGGAGCAGGGGAGGGCTGTTCATGTTCATTCCTTTCTGCCGCATAGGGCTCGTAATATACCGGTTCATCCAGATCGCTCCGATAGACAGAGACACAGAGCTGATGCCCGCCCGGCTTGTTGGGATTGAACTCCGCGAAGCAGACAAGAGCGGGAGCTTCTCCCTGCGCGATCGCATAGATGTTGATGCCCGGGTATTCGTCCTGCTCAAAACCGACGGCACGCAGCAGCGTTCCGTCTGGAAGCAGGATCTCAAAATTGGGCTCATGCTCCTCCGGTGCAGTTTTCTCGATCGGCTCAGAGAGCGTGAAACGCTTCTTGTGCTTCCCAAACTGGTAAAACCGCGTACGGGCTCTTTCAAGCTCGGTCTGGAGCGCCGTAAAGATCTGCGCGACCTGATCCGGCCTGTATTCATAGATCATCGGATTGGAAAGATTGCCGATCAGACGGATCATGGCGATCAGCTTGTTGACGCGTGCATTGGCGAGTCTCCGAAAGCGCTCGGACTTGGATTCCTTCATGCCGTGCCTCCCATTTCCTGCAGGTGCAGCAGATAGTGCGTGTTCAGCGTCTCAAAGGCGATCTCGGTCTGTGTGCGGGAATCGATGGCGAGAACGCGGCTTGTGACCCGTACGCCGTCAGATTCCGTGATGTACGCAGACTTTCCGACGCAGAGCGGGTATACCGGGTTACCGATGATCTCAAGGGATTTCTTGGCTGTGTTCATTTGTGTCTCCTTTCAGTGTCTCGGGGCGGTATTTCCGGTTGAAGTCCGAATAGCCGGCCCATTTGGGGGTTTCGAAGATGCGGGAGGAATGCAGTTCCAGCGCATACTGCTCGATCTCAGACTTCGTATGGAGCCATGGGCAGTTGTCCGCTGCCCACGCAATCAGACCCTGCAGCAGTGCGTCCTCGCTGGATCGGTGGATCAGATCACGGATCAGCGTTTCCCAGACGGAGGCTTCCAGATCCCCCAGTCTGGTCATTACGCCGTTCCGATAGCCCATGACCCGGTTGCGGCCGCTGCCGGATTTCGTATAGGCCTGGCCGGTCGCCAGACGGTGCTCCAGATCTGAAAAGCTTAGATCGGCGATGCGGCAGCGTTTTCCGCTGATGATCAGTACGGTGCCGTTTTCCGCAAGCGACGTGGATTCAAGCAATCTGCAGCGCCTCGCTTTCCTCGGGGAAGACCTGCCGGAACAGCTTCATGTATCGGCGATAGCCGGCCTCGTTCAGCGGCGCTCGCAGGGAAGCCTCCGACCAGCAGATCAGCTCCTCCTCCGGAAGCAGGTAGGGATCGGAAACGAATTTGACCCCGTCGTAATGCGGCGCGTGAGGCTTGAGAATCTTTTCCATTTCCGTTTTGCCGGTGGCGGCGAGAATCAGCACAGCTTTGCGCTCTGCAATACCGCACAGGAGCTTCTGCGTATAGCCTCGGTCGCTGTAATGCGAGAGTGTGGCCTGAAGCTTCTGCAGCGCGTCAAATCGCAGCGCAAAGAGCGTGTCGCTGATGCCTTCCGTGCAGAAGAGCTCCGCATAGAAGGGGAGGAGAGTGACCATGTAATCCGATTCGGTCTTCGTGTTCGTCATTTGGATTCAGTCCTTTCATTTGAAGATATCTATATCCGCGGAGAGCACTGCTCCCCGATAAAAAAGATGGGGAGCCGTACAGCTCCGATCTATATGAAAAAAAGCGCCCAAAGAGTCTTTTGGACTCTCTGGGCGCGATATGACCGAAAGACGGTCAGAATTCAGTTGTACCTCGGCGTGAGAACGCGATAGCGCATAGCGTGCGCGGGTGCTTTGGCAAGCTGCGGGTGTTTCTCATGGTTGCAGGAAGCGCAACGCGGCATATACTCGTAGCTGTGATCGATATGGCTGCCGGAGAGATACTCATGGAGGCGCTCCACAGACTGGCTGATATCCTCGTAGCTTCTTCCCTCGGCGAGCATGGTGGCATAGATGGAGTCATAAATTCCGCTCATTTTTCTGTATCTCCTTTTCAATGTATTATTCTTTGCGGAGGATAGGATTTATCTACAGGGTAAGCCACAGGCTCCCCGGAAAAAGGTAAGGGGAGCCGTTGAGCTCCGTATATATGAAAAAAGCGCCCAAAGAGCTGTAGCTCTCTGGGCGCGATATGACCGGATGGTCGAGATGGATGATCAGGAGGGGAGTGGTAACCCCTGCTTTTCAGATGCTGTGCCTCTATCTGATCAGAGGCAGAAGAAACAAAAAGTGCCTGAAGAAAACTTCAGACACTTTGAAACACGAGACTGAAATCACAAAAGGTGATTGGGATACTGACAGGGCCAGTGTAACACAGGAATGGCAGTTTGGCAAATTTGAGCTTTTCATAGGTCGTTTGAGAAGAATAGATACCCCTGTATTTTACTCTGCTATGGAAAACCTGGGTATTCTTATAAAGCTATCCACTCTTATCGGCAAAAAATTTGCTAAAAATGCAGTGTCCCGTTTACTTCTTGCCGATAATGGTATATACTCTACTTGAGGTGATTTGCGTGAATATGATTTCTGTTGCCGAGTGTGCGGCAAAATGGGGCGTGGCGGAGCGCACGGTGCGGAATTACTGTGCCCACGACCGTATCCCCGGTGCAGTCCTCAAGGGAAAAACCTGGTGGATCCCCGAGGACGCCGAGAGACCGGATCGGATCAACAAGCGGCAGACCTTGCCGAAAACGCTGTTGGAGCGACTGCAGACCGAGCGGAAAATGCAGCTGCGCGGAGGCATCTATCATAAGCTGCAGGTCGACATGACATACAACTCCAATCATATTGAAGGCGGCCGGCTCACGCATGACCAGACCCGTTATATCTTTGAGACGAACACCATCGGACTTGAGGGCGAGAGCGTCAATGTGGACGACGTGGTTGAAACCGCCAATCATTTCCGCTGCATCGATCTGATTATTGATAATGCCTCGAAGCCATTGACCGAGGCGTTTATCAAGGAGCTACACCGTACACTCAAAAGCGGCACAAGTGACAGCCGACAGCCTTGGTTTGTCGTAGGCGGATATAAAAAGATACCGAATGAAGTGGGCGGGCAGGCTACGACCCTCCCCGCCCAGGTTCCCGCGGCCATGGCGAAGCTGTTAAAAGGGTATAACAGCAGCCCTAAGCCGGATCTAGAGGATCTGCTTGACTTTCATGTTCGTTTCGAACGCATCCATCCCTTTCAGGACGGCAACGGGCGTGTAGGCAGGCTGATCCTGTTCAAGGAGTGCCTCCGTTTCGGGATCGTGCCCTTCATCATTGATGACCGGCATAAAATGTTCTACTACCGCGGTCTGAAGGAATGGGTCAAGATGCCCGGTTATCTGCGCGACACCTGCCTGCTGATGCAGGATGACTTCAAGGCGGTTCTGGACTACTTTGGGATCGAATATGAAGCGTAATTCGGAGATGTTATATGGACGATCTGATGGCCAGAACCATGGTAGAAAAGTTGCGCATTTGAAACGCTCGCCATACTGCGATGGTGTCTTCTCATTTTTTGAAATCCGTTCAAAACAAAAAAGCCCGGTGACCTGCTGGTATCCTTACCAGTAAGCCACTGGGCTAATTCAATGCAGAACTTTTGCTATAATATCCTTCTCGGGCACAAAAGGGGAGGGCCAGAATCGGGAGTCATAGGAGTTGCCTGCGTTGTCTCCCAAGACGTAGTAATGATCGTCGGGAACAAGATGTTCTTCATCGTGAATGGAAACAGTATCGCCTCCAGTCGCGGCAACGCGCTTCACCAGCAGCTTCCTGTCGTGGACAAAGACGATTATATCTCCGACCTGAATGTCCTTGTACAGACGAATGCCGAGGAACACACTGCCTTGCTTGAGCGTGGGCTCCATGGATTCGCTGGGCACGTACCCGACAAACAACACAGAGCGAAAGATCCCAAGCGTGACAGCAACACAAAGCAGGGGGATCAGGAGCTTCATATATCTCTTCAATAGAGTTCCACCTCCCGTAAGGCACAGAAATCTGGCTGAGCCCGCAGATAGGCGCGGGCCTTGGAAGCAAGCGCTCGGACGGAATTTGCCGGAAGACCGAGAACCTGCCCGGCATCCGAACTGGAATATCCGGCCTCCATCAGGAAGAGCGCGCGGATCCCTTTCTTGATTCCGTTCGGGGCGTTATCAAAAGCATGTCCCAGCGCGGACTGCAAATCCAGGCGATCGATCGAACCGGAGGCCTCCTCCGAGTGCAAAGGGCAGGGGAGTTCCTCATCCGTCAGGATCTCATGGGCCTGGCGCCTGTTGCCGGATATCAGAGCATCGCAGATCTCGTTCCAGATCAGCCGATAGGCGTAGGTAGAAAAGCTGCCGTTTCCGCGATCCGTCGCGGCGGCCTTGCACAGCCCGATACACCCGATCTGATATAAATCCTCATAGGTGAAGATCCCGTTCCGGTCGAGCCCATGGACTTTATCTTTGATCACCTTGCCCACGAGGCCCATATTCTCTTCCACTTTTTTCTGCTGTTCTTGATCAAGTTTCAATCTGACTCACCTCCAATTCCGGTAAAGCGACATAGGGAATAGCCTGCTGCTCCAGCAGCCTCCGACTCTCCTCGATAATGATCCTGCAGTTATATTCGCCCATGCATGCGATATGGGCGCGGCTTTGCGGCGTGCAGGTGATCTGAGCAAGCCACAGATACGCCTCCTGCTTGCTCATCAGACCGGAAAGATAGATTTGATCGAAATAGTGATGAGCCTGCCGCCGAAGCGTCCGCAAAGGCTGATTGGCCAACTCACCCACGGGGATCTTCGTGCCGGCGTGGACACGCACGTAGGAGTCGCACGCCGGATACCGCGAGCAGACATAGAGCATGGTGTGCTTCGGATTGTCCCGGTAGATCCCGTCAGCCGACCGATAAATCACCGAGCTGCCGCAGTACGGACAGCGCAGCTTGCTGTAGTTGATTCCCTTTCTTTTCTTGCTTTGTCTATTCATAAAACCTCCGTTTGCAGAAATGAAAAAGCCGGAAGGCAGCCAAAATGCAAACAGAGCCAGGACCGGGAATGATCAGATCCCAGTCCGTGACTCTGTAAGCGATATGGCAGCCTTCCGGCTATATCAAACAGGCGCTTGCGTCATTGTGGACGTCATGATGCGTCCGTAACGATTCCTTCTCCCACCTGGAGAAGTCTGACTCCGGGAGCTCTTCCGAAGTATCGAGAGCCTGGACGCAAGCTCCTTACAGGCTCATAATACCGCGAAAAGGGGAAATAGTCAACGAATATGATGAGATTAAAAACAAAATCGGCGGTTTCCACAGAAAAAAGTTCCCATCTCAGTCTGGGGAAGCCTTATTCGTCATAATCGTCAAAATCCTCATCTTCGTCATCTTCACGGTTGACAGCGGCAAGCTTCAACCCGACGAGGACCGTGACGCAGATCAGGATGCCGGCGCCGAAAAAGATCACATGCTTCACCGGGATGCCGGCCACGGTCTTGACCGGATGGGGCGTCTCCTGAACAGGGGCGGGCGTTTCTTCAGACGGGGCTTCCGTGACTTCAGGTGTTGCGGGGTCTGTTTCCTTTATGTCGCTCCCGGCAGCTTCCGACGTCGTTTCGGGGAACTCCACGGTTGCAAGCTCACCGTAGTTTTCCGGCTCCACCATGGGGATCGCGTTGGAAAGTCCCATGCAGGAGAGAATGTAGCTGCTGCTTCCGCCGATCTCCAGACGGAGGACGCCGTCCTCACCGACCGGGATGGGATCGGGATAGAGCCCGCTGTCAGTCCGGAGCTGGAACTCCACGCCGGCCCAGGCGGTGCCAAGCTGGATCTCCAGCCGCTCCGGCTGCAGGACCTGGATCTCTGTTCCGTCCGTGTCTGCATGAGCTATGGGAGGGGAGAGGAAGGTCAAGGCAAAGAGAAGCGTAAAAGCAAAGAGAATACGCTGCAGAGTTTTCGTTTTCATAGGAACCTCCTAAAACGTTAAAATTGGAATTAGCAAAATAAACATTGCTATTTACTCAAAATAATGCTAAACTAATGCCGTGAAGGGAGGTGGCAGCAATGCCCAGTATTCGTCCGATCTCAGATTTGAGAAACAGCGCCAACGAGATCTCGGATTTTTGTCGCCAGACAAGAGAGCCCGTGTTTATTACAAGAAACGGAACAGGCGATATGGTTGTTATGAACCTGGAGGAGTATGAGCGGCAGCTGGCCTTGATCGATCTTTACGGAAAGCTTGCCGTTGCAGAACAGCAAATTGCTGACGGAGCCGAGGGGAAGGACTTTTCTTCCGTAGCCAAACAGATGCGGGAGCGGATTCATGGCAGCGTATAAAGTGAAAATCTTTCCTGCTGCCGAGCAGGATCTTGAGGAACTGGTGGCGTATCTGATCACGCTTTCCCACGAAGCGGCGATTCGCTATTTTGATAAGCTCACGGAAGAAATCTCCAGCCTTTCTGAGATGCCTCAACGCTGCCCGCGCCCGAGGGATTTGGCCTTGGCTGCGAAGGGTTACCGCTATTTGATCGTTGGAAACTATCTCGTATTCTATGTCGTTGAGGGGGACACCGTGCAGATTCGCAGGATCCTGTACGGCCGCAGAGATTACAAACAGCTATTATGAGACCGAAGCGGCGCTCACATCGGTGGGCGCCGTTTCGTCTGCCCTCTCGCAGAAAACAAGATATCGATATTTGCCGCCGGAGCCGTAGGGATGGCAGGTGAGCAGCGTGACCATGTCCCGATCCCGCTGGATCAGGATCGCCTGAATATCATTCGGATTGATGATCTTGATCTCCGTGACCTTATAGGTGAGCGTCTCCCAGATGTTCGTTATGGTTACCTCGTCGCCGAGCTCCAGCAGCTCGATATCCAGAAAATACTTGTATCCGTTCCAGGAGCGGTGCCCGGCAATGACGGCGTTTGTGCTGCAGCCGCCGATGGGGATGCTGGTCTGCGCCAGGACCGCCGCGCCGTTGGACATGTTTTCATCGCTGGCGCCCAGGTACAGCGGCATCTCCAGTTCCATCTTCGGGATCTTGATGACGCCGAAAACCTGGTCCTCGAGCCCGTAGGCTGTCAGATCGAAGCCTGACGCCTGATAGGCCTCTCTGCCGTTCAGACTGACCTGCCGTGTGGCGTACAGCTGCCGGTTATATTCCCGCATCGCCAGGAACAGATCCTCGTGTGGAATGGGGATGTGCTGCTCCTCGGCCTCCTTTTGTATGACTTCTGCCTCCTCATAAAAGGTCTGGGAGTCATTTTTCATCTGCTGGGTTTTCTGCACGCTGTATACCAGGGGCTTCATGGCCATATAGGCGCTGAGACCGGCGGCGATGATCAGCAGAAACAGAAGAAAAAGCTTAACGCGCTTCATGCTTCCCTCGCTTTCTGCGCCACGGCCAGCGGATCGGGGCATAATGTCTGGCGCGATGTCTGCGCCTCCGTCTGGGCTTGTGGCAGCGCTTATACAGGAGAAGACCGCCGCCAATGCCGGAAACGGCGAGAAGGCCGTAGAGCAGACCGCGCAGATAGGCGTCCGTCCAGGTGGAAGGGACGGCCTCCGGGACGTCTGTGTATTCCGCACTCTCCACCAATTCAGTCGCGGCGGTATATTCCACTCGCTCGCCGCGGATGAGCAGGCGGTGGGTATTGACTCCAAAGGGCGTGCAGGTGATAAGAGTGCAGTAGTCGTGCTGCCCTTCGATCATGAGATGTGACGTGTCCTCCGGCAGCACGGTATACATGTCCTGCACCATGTAGGCCAGAGTCTCATTCAGAACATGGAGAAAAAAGATATCGCCCTTTTCGAGCTGATCCAGATCGGAGAACATCTTCTCTCTGGCCATGCCCGAATGCCCGGTGAGGATACAGTGGGTGGCGCTGCCGCCGACTGGCAGAGAGGAGCCCAGCAGATGCCCGATGCCCCGGCCCAGTGAATCCTCACCGGTCCCGTGGTAGATCGGAAGATTGACGGAAATCTTCGGGATCTCCACATAGCCCATCAGACCGTCGCCGCGGATGTTGAGCAGTGTGTCATAGCTCTCGGATGCCCGAATGAGCGCCTCCTTGGAGAAGGCCTTGTCCGTGACGTTTACCAGTGTGGTGTTGTATTCGTGCGCCGCTTCTCTGGCTGCGATCAGCTCGGATTCATCCAGCTGCTGGACCGCCTCGGTATACTGAGTTTCGATGAGGCTCTTGGTCTTCTCTGCATATTGATTGCTCAAAAACGGATAGAGGGTCACGCCGGCGGCGATGAGCACAGCGAGGGCGCACAGGATGATTTTGACTGTTCGAGTCATGCGATCCTCCAAAGGCCTGCGGGGAAGCAGGAATGCCTCCCCGCAGGGGATAAGTTAGTCTTTGACAGCCTTCTTTTTCGTGAGAAGCACAATGCCGAGAATGGCAAGCGCCAGTCCGGTGAGGCCGAAGACCGGGAACATCCAGGTCCCGGCCGCGCCGGTCTGGGGCAGGTCAAATCCGCGGGTGTTCACGATCGTGAAGGGCACAAAGGCGTGGTCGGACTCGCCGTCCTTGGTCATGGTCACCTTGTTCTCATCCACCGTGGCGGAGGCGGAGAGCAGAAGGTGCTCCAGATGCTTCTGGGGCATATTGTGATACCGGCCGGGATCCACATTGACATAGCGCGGATCGTTCTGCAGAAGACCCAGCGCGTCGGTGCCGTAGATATCACAGAGCGTCTCGATCTCGCCTTTGGTAATGACGATCTTGATGCTGTTTTTCAGCAGCGTGTAGCCGTTGCTGGTTTTGACCTCGGTCATGGTGTAGCTGTCATCCTCCACGCCCTTGATCACCAGCTTGCCGGATTCTACCGGGATGAAGTGGGTAGCGTCCTTTTCCTCAGCCGTGTGGCCGGTGACGTAGTACACGCCCTCATCCTTGTTGAGGGAGGCCACAAGGTAGTATTCGTCGGTGTCGTTGTGAACCACGAACTCCACCTTGGAGAAGTCGCCCTTGCCGTCGGCAAACTGCTTGGTCACGTCGATGCCGAACACGTAGAGGTGGCAATCGTCGACCAACGTATCGTAATAGCTGGTGTTGCTGCGCTTCCACTGCAGGACGACGTCGTTGTCGTTGCCCTGATCACCGTAGACGACGGAGCCGTCGGAATTGACCCGGGCCTGGTAGGAGATGCGCACGGTGCAGTCGCTGTAGCCGGAGTTGACCATCTCGGAACCGGTATAGACGGCCTTGCTGGTGTTGATCTCGTTGAGGCCGGAGGCGGTCATCTCGATGGTCATCACACTGTCGCCGTTGGAGGCGGTGTTATAGCTCACGAGGAAGCGGTCGCTGGGTTCGGCCCAGGTCGTGATCCAGTCGGTGCATGCTTCATCTTTGTAGAACTCCAGCACCACATCGCCCTTCATGTAGTTGATGCCCTTGCTCAGGGTATCCACAAAGGTATAGTCGGTCAGATAGCTGGAAGCGGAGGTAATGCTGGGCAAAGTGGAGATGATCTGATAGTCGATCAGATCGCCTGCAGAGGCGGTGTCGGTATGAGAATACTCGTGGGCCCTTACGG
The DNA here is from genome assembly GCA_002448395.1 of Lachnospiraceae bacterium UBA6998. Lineage (GTDB taxonomy): Bacteria > Bacillota > Clostridia > Lachnospirales > Lachnospiraceae > CAG-791. The sequence goes on from DJXS01000004.1 coordinate 24,346, forward strand.
AACTGCTGCTGCGCAGCTTCACCATCTCCTCCGGAGGGGTCTGAAAATCCGGGGCTTCGCGCAGGGTCTTCTCCAGACTGGGGATACCGGTCAGGTTTTTGGGATAGAGGGTGACGTCATAGATCCAGCGCTCACCGCCGTCGTCGGCGTTATTGCCGTTGACGCTGGTCATCGGGAGAGAGACCAGGAAGGGATCGGTGGTATCCACAACCATTTCGGGAACACGGGTCTCCACCAGCAGGTACAGACCGAGGGGGAGATCGCCTGCGGAGGTGTGGCCGTAGGCATCGGTCTCCGTCATGGCGATGCCGTGGTTGTCATGGATGAACTTCTCCATCGCATTCTTGGTGACGGTGGAGTTGGCTGCCAGAGCGTCATGCAGGCCGTCAATCAGCTTGTCCGACCGGTAGTAATACATGGTCAGACCGTCGACAGTGTCGTCGGCCGGGGCATAGCGATCGTTCGTCGTCAGACCGAGAGCTGCGAGAAAAGCGTTGTTGCTTTCTGTGGGCTGCATGCCATAAAGCACCTCCACATGCTCAACGCCTTCTTCAGACTCGGTATAGGTGCGGATGTCGGCGACCTTGAGATACGTAAACTCCACGCCCTTCACGGCGTAGCCGTAAGCGTTGCCGTTGGCGTTGAGCGGGGAGACGCGCTCGGGGTTGCCGAGCACGGCCTCCACGCCGTTTTCGTCCTTGACGCCGGTGCTGACATAGGAGGAATCCCAGATCCCGTCCTTCTCCGCGGAGGTCAGATCGTATTTGTACAGATCCAGATTCCCGGTGCGGCTTGTGTCGATGGTAGCCTCGTCCACAGGAGCGGCCGAGGCGGTGATCGGAAGGGCGCAGATCACAGTGAGCGCCAGAATAAGTGCGAGGGCTTTTTTCAGTTTATTCATGCAAAGACTCCTTTTTCAGTTTGATGGCAAAGAGCGGTGCCGCCAGAAACAGCAGCGCGAAGGGGAGCAGGGCAAAACCGTTTCCGCCGGCCTCGGGCAGACGGAAGACCGGGTTGTCCGTGGCGGTGACATACAGACTGTAGGTATAGGTCGTGCCGTCCACAGTCTCTCCGTCGGCAATGTTGGGATCGTTCACAGCGACCGGCAGCGTGCCCACATAGAGAGGATCACCCATCAGGGAGTACCCGGGCGGACAGGCGGTCTCGGTCAGACGGTAGAGAATCTCCCCGTCGGCGCGAAGCCCGGTAAACACGGCAAGGCCGTCAGCGCCGGTAGTGAGCTGACCATAGCTCAGCCCCGCGCTGGTGCAGCCGCCGAAGCTCACGTTGGTGCCTGCCTCGCGATAGCTCACGGGCGACCAGGTGTTTCCGTTATCCGAGGAGTACTCCAGCAGGAAGGTCGTGCCGCTGAGCGGGTTGCCCTGATGATCCTGCTTGAGGACCTGCAGCGTAGCCTCGCGACGGAAGTTTTCGTGTTCCTTGGTGACAGTTACCTTGTTCTCGGTAATGGAGAGGGGGTAGACGTTCTGATCCAGGACGAAGCCCTTGGGCACGGATACCTCCTGATAGCTGTAGCCGGTGCCGTAAAGCAGATCCTCAAACAGCAGCTCGCCGTTTTGATCCGTCACACCCTCGGCTACGATGCTGCCGTCCTCCGCGAGAACGCGAAAGCCTGCGCCGGGCAGAGGCTGCTCCTCATGCCCGACCTTCTTCACGATCTTCAGGTTGCCGCGGATCGGGTCGTTTTCCCGGGAGATCTCGATCGTCTGCCCGTCCTCGGTAATGGAGACCGGGATCTCTGTCTCATCCAGGACGTGATCAATGACCGTGGAGGTCTCTTTGAGGATATAGTCCCCGTAGAGGATATCCTGGAAGCTGAGCGTGCCGTCAGCGCCGGAATCGCCCTCGGCGATCACATTGTGTGCGGTGTCATAGAGCACAAAGTGAACGCCCGGGAGCGCCTGACCGGTGAGCGTACTGGTTTTGAGCACCTTAATGCTGCCGCGAACAGGTTCGTTTTCCCGCTCCACGCTGACGACCTGACCATCGGAAGAGACAGTAACGGGAATGACAGTGGGATCCAGCACGTGATCACTGACCGTGGCGGTCTCCTGGAGCATATAGTCGCCGAGGAGAAGGTTATCGAAGCGGAGCATGCCATCGGCGCCGGTATCTCCTTCGCCGACGAGCGTTCCCGCCGCGTCCTTCAGCACGAAATGGACGCCGGGGAGAGCCTCACCGGTCCGGGTGCTGATCTTATGAACGGCAACACTGCCCCGCGCGAGCCTGTTGGTCGCAGTAACTGTGACTGTCTGCCCGCTCTCGGTGATCGAAACGGGATAGAGGGTTGTGTCCAGGACATAGGCGGGAAGCCCCTCAATCTCAGAATAGTAGTAGGTCCCGATGGGACGATCGGAGAAAGTCACGACGCCGCTCGCATCAGTAACGCCGGTGGCCAGCTGATTTTTACCGGAATCATAGAGCGCGAAGGTGACGCCGGGCAGCGCTTCACCGGTCTCCTCATCAAGCTTCTGAATCGAGATGTGGCCGTTTTTCGGCGTCGCTTTCGGTGTGGTGATGGGTAAATACCCTTCAACATACTGACTGTTTGTGTCGAGCACATAGGTCACGACACGCTGCTGGTTATAGGCGTCGGGAGCCCAGAAGAACAGCTTGGCCGTGTTCCCGTCATGGTTGCCGTAGGCGGTGAGCGAGAAGCTCTGTTCACCGTAGTCCACAGGAACTCGGATGGTGAGGCGGTCACCGTTTTCTCCGGTGTAGCCGGTGACTTCTGAGCCGGTAGGCAGATTGTGATAGATCCCATAGCTGCCGCTGATGCTCTTGCTGACCGTCGCCGTACCGGTGAAATAGGCGCCGGAATCATCTTCGACAAGCGCGAGAGAACTGGGGGAGAAGCTGATGCTGCCGGAGGAGCCGGTGCTGACCGCCTGATCGCGTGCCAGCTGCACCAAACTGACCGCCCAGTTGAACAGACCCTCGTACCCGTATTTACCGCGGATCCAGTCGCCGTTGATCTTCAGACTCAGATAAGAAGGCATCCCTTCGCAGCCGTTTTCCGCCATCCAGAAGCGAATGGCGTTGGCGGTCGCATACCGGGCTTCCTCATCGGAATAGCCGCCGGTAGTAACGGGATAACCGTTTTGCAGGATGGCATAGAGCCCGTTCAGAACATACTGGCTGTAGAGATCGGAGCCGTCCACGGAATGATAGCCGGAATTGTACGGGCTATCTTTGGAGGTCTGGAGACAGTAGGCGACTTCTCCGGTTTCTGTGATCCAGTGCGATGGCGTCTGAATATCCACCCACTGGCCCTTGGAGGAGAAGGTCTGAAAGTAGGAATACATGCTCCCGGAGGTGACCGTAGCGTTATCCGCAAAGGCCACCGGCGAGAGGATGCTGCAAAAGATGAGAAGAGCGCAGAAGAGCGAAATGAGCTTCCTGCGCCATGGGGTTTGAATATGTTGCAAGTGATACCTCCTGTATACTCAGTAGTTTTGTTTAAAAAACCGAGTAAGGGGGGGACCGCGTGAGCGGGAGGGAGGAGGTCGAATCTTCATGCTCGGGCACCTCAGAGCTCGTAGCTGGGAAGCCCCGCCTTTTCGTAATCCCGGCACATATCTCTGAGATTTCTCGCAAAATCCGTCAGGTTGATCGGGATCTCCGTATGGATCTCCGAGAACTCACAGGTCTTGACCACCCTGTATTCGCTCATGATCGCTCCTTCACCGAGGATGACCTGCATGTTGGCAACCACAGCGAAACTGAAATCCTCCAACAGCCAGAGCTCCAGCGTACGGACAACGCCGATATTCGAATCGGAGAAAGGCGCGAGGCAGGAATAGAGCTGGGTCGCGCGCCTGGAAAAGAGCTCCTGACTGCGGTAATCCCGCCCGGCACCCTGCGCGGCGTTGATGCGGTAGGTAAAAACGGTCTCCGCATGGTGACGGACAGCCTGCAGCAGGGCGGCGAAATTCAGCTCGTCCAGGATCACAAAGTATTCCAGATCCAGAGTCTTGCCATCTTTTACGAGTGCGCGGATGTTCTTTTCCAAAAGCTGTGTTTTATTCATGGTGAGTCCTCCTGAAAGATTGATTAGAGTGAGATGGTACGGATACCTTTTTCGGTCTCGGCCACAGCTCGATCCAGAAGCATGCGGACCTGGTCGGCTGTAAGATCGGAAAAGAGCCACTGCGTCAGGCGAAAAGAATAGCAGCCGACATCGCCGTTGACGGTGTGGCTGCCAAGGATGCTGTTGAGATTCACGCGGTTGAGCGCCCGGTACATATTGATGTTCATGGGCACATAGAAGGGCTTTGCCAGACTGAGCATCAAAAGGGGATGGGCTTCGGAGAAATCGATCTGAAGATAATAATCCTCATAGAATCCGGACAGAGCGCCGTTTTCCTCCGTGTCCAGTCTCAGAAGTCCCGTGATCAGCTTGCGGGCCTTTTGGATCCGAGCGCGGTTTGCGGCAAGCTGCGCCTCTTCCGGCTGGGGGATCACTGGTAAATCCGCCATTGCTCTACCTCGGCGTTGCGATGTGGGTGATGGCGCCCCAGATCCGATTGGTCTCCTGGTTGATGCCGAGGATCTTGACTGTGGCGCGGGAGCCTCTGGGCGGCCTGCCGCGCTTGGGGTAATTACAGAGACAGTCGATGCCGCCGTCCAGAGACACAAAGACGCCCACGGTGCTGACCATGCTGACCGTTCCCACATAGCGATTGCCGACCGAGTATCTGCGAATGGCCTTCTCGAAGGGGTTCTCTCCGGCCTGCTTGACCGAGGCAGTAACGGTGACTTCATAGCCGCGGCCGCGATTGACCTCCAGGAGCTTTACCAGAATCCGCTGACCGGGCTGGAAGGCGGAGGCGGCGTCCATCATCCGCTGATAACTCAGCTCACTGAGCGGGATATAGGTTTCTGCGCCGAAGATATCCACAAAGATACCTGCACGAATGACCGATACTACACGGGCCTCGGCACAGAGGTCCGCGTGGATCGTGTAATTGCCCTCGCGATCGGTGGCATAATACATCTCCCGGCGCTTGGCGCGCATGGCCTCCAGCCGGCTGGCCACAGCGATGCGGGCGTCACTGTCGATGCCCTTGACCAGGTAATCCACTTCGGCGCCGAGCCTGCGGGTGAGCAGCTGATGCAGCACCTCCTGGGGCGGCCGTCCGCGATAGTCCTCCGGCGGGATAACGGCCTCTTCTGCGGGGATCAGGACTTTGTACTCCCCGTGGTAGATGACTGCGAGAGAGCGGCCGCCGTTGTCCGGGCCGCCCTCAATGCCCTGAATGGTACCCGTCAGGATGCGACGGGTGCGCTGGGATTCCAGCAGATCAAGCAGATCGCTTCGGGCCTTATCCTCATCGGTCTGGACTGTGCGTCTCAGATCGATCGGGAGTACGCGCGGATTCGTTCTTCCGGCGCTGACCGGCTCTGCGTCAGACTGGATCGGAATGGCCGACTGCGCTTTTGAAACAGACTCGGTCTGAGAAGCGAGCGCGTTTTCAACTTCCGTTTCCGGCTCGGTCTGGGGAGAGATGTCTTCGGGGTTTAAATCTTTTTCTTCGATTTCGGGCATAAACAATACCTCCTGTTATGAAATTTGGGCATAATAATCATCCACCCGCCTAGCGGGTGGTTTTTCATTTTCGGGCATAGCCCTTGTTTACTAGCAGCGCCTGAAGGCGCAAATACGGTCTGGCACGCGCGAGGGGGCTGTTACTTGCTACCCGTAAACGGGTCAATGTCCTCCATAGTCAGTTGATTGGACATTTCATCCTCTTTCAGTTGATTCTGGATATACGCCGCTATCTTCTTTGTATCCTTCCCTACTGTATCCACATAGTAGCCTTTGCACCAGAACTCGCGGTTCCTATATGCATATCGCGCGTTCCCCCATTTCTCAAAGATCATCAGGCTGCTCTTCCCTTTCAAGTATCCCATGAAGCTCGACACAGCCATCTTGGGTGGTATCTCCAACAGCATATGTACATGATCCGGGCATACTTCTGCCTCTATTATTTCTACTCCCTTCCATTGGCACAACTGTCGAAGTATTGCTCCTATTTCTAGTCTTCGATTCCCATAGAACGCTTTCCTCCTGTACTTCGGTGCGAATACAACATGGTACTTACAATTCCACTTCGTATGTGATAAACTATGTGCGTCATTCAAATTGCTTTCCGCCATTTGTTTGACCTCCTTTTGATGTTCTTGATGCAGTTGCCAGACCGCATCCTTATTCTACATCAAAAGGAGTTTTTTTGTCCTGTCCCACAGCTATAAGCGCTTCCGAACCACCCGCGCCTAGCGCGGGGTTTTCGTTATACAAAAATAGCGCCTGCCGTATTGGCAGACGCTGTAGTTTGAATGCTATTACTTTCCGAGAAGAATATCCAGGAACTGGCGTGGAGTCACAATGAATCGCTCAACAGGGAAGTGCTTCAGATTTCCGGTAACGAGAAAAGCATCCTGCTTTTTCCTCTCCTCCATCACGACTTCATAGAATACAACATCTTTTGGATCGGGGAGATTGACATCCAGCTTTTCCTCATTGATGAAAACCGCCTGTGCAGCAAGATTATCGAGGATCACGTCCACGACGCTCTCGGGAAAGTGGAACTTCTTTCTGAGCAGGACTTCACGGTATTCCCGGAGAATATCCTCATTCAATACCGGAGTAACCACACCGGTGATCGTGAATTGAAGAACATTTCCGGGGACCGAATCCCACTTCAACAATGCTGAAACAAGGACGTTCGTATCAATGACTGCATAGTATTTCAACGATTATCCCTCCATGGCCGATCTGGCGGCGGAGATTTCCTCGTTGATTTCATCCAGAGTCATTTCAGAGATCCCGTTTTCAGCTGCAATTCGGCTGGCCTCTTTCATAGCCGCCAGCGCGGCTTTTGCTCCGTGATCGTTCTCCAGCTTCATGCTGAAGGGGATTCCGTTTTCCTGCACGATTCTGCTCAAAAACATGCGCATTGCGGTGGAAAGGTCGATACCGAGCCTCTCACAAATGCTCGCAGCCTGCAGGCGTGTCATATCGTCAACACGAAACTGAACAAGGGAATTAGCCATTGGGCAGCCCTCCTTTCTGTTGAGGATATTATATCACATCTGCAAGCATTTGAAAACGTTTGTTTGCAAATTATTTGTGAACGATGGTCAGAATTCTTCCGGCGGTTTCGCCGAGCTGTATAAGGTCCGCCGCTTGGCGGGCTTTTCTTGTGTGACCGGATCGTTGGGCGGCGGGGTATACTGGGGAGGCGGCGATGGGATAGGGCTTGGCGTATAGTCCATGATGGAGATGTGTTCGATCTCCCGGGACATACCGTGCCGTGTATAGTCAAGTTTTTTGAGCTTCAGCAGGTTATAGCCGCGAATGACGCAGAGAAGCTCGTCATTCGGCATGCGCAGCACCTCATCCGGGGTGAGCAGCCGCCTTTTTCCCTGCCCCTCAGTCTGCCGGTATTGGGGAATGAGCTGGGCCACCGCGATGGTCTGCCGCACGGTCATGGTGGAATTGATGAGTACGCTCATGTCACCGCTGCGGGCAGAGAAATGCTCGGCTGTCACATCGTCCGTACAGCCGAGCATGAGCTGAATATCGCAGTTGCCGACGATCTCGGCCCAGAGGTTATTGGGGTAGCGGTTCTGCAGCTGACCGAGACTTTGAATGGCCAGCATGACCCTGATGTCCCTGGAACGCACCACGCTGAGGGAGCGGGCAAAGTCCGATCCATCCGCAGCGCCGCCGATCTTGCCGATGTTGTTGAACTCATCCAGGATCAGATTGACAGGCACGTCGCAGCGGCCGTCGGGCTGCGCGTCCGCGTAACGGGTCAGCTTGATGAACATGAAGGTGAAAAACAGGGACGACAGGAAAGCCATGCTTGTCTCCTGGTCGCTGAGCACCACAAAGTAGGCGCATTTCTTCCGGGCGGGGTCCGTCAGGTCAATGTCAGACTGACTTGTGATCCGCTCTACGGCCTCGTTCTGTAATACTTGCAATCTTGTGCCCAGACCCAGTATGATGCCGGATTTCACCGTGTCGCTGGACTGGGCGAACAGATTATACGGCGCGCGGGCCGAATGATTGAGGGGCAGGCGCTCAAAGATCGTCGTCAGCTGCTTTTCGGTGTTTTGGGTCAGCATCCGGTATACGGCCGAGAGGTGTTTCTCCTCCGGAGAACGGGTCTTGTCCTGATCCACATAGAGGATCAGCGCTTTGAGAAGGTTGCCTTCGCCGTTGTCCCAGAAATGATCGCCCTTGCCGGAGCTGGTATTGCCAATGATGGCGTTGGTGAGCACCTGGGCCATGAGCGTGTCGCCGTTCAAGTCTGACATGCAGTTCCAGGAGTCGCCGTGCTCAGGATTGACCAGATTGAAGACCTTCACGTCATACCCGTTTTTGCGAAAGAGCTGAGCGGTATCGGCGTAGAGCTCACCCTTGCTGTCCGTGATGATCACGGACTCGCCGCGCTTGATGTTCTGAAAGAGAGCGTTGCGGATGATCGCGCGGGACTTCATCGTGCCGGACGCGCCGAAGATGGCGATGTGCCGGTTCAGTCTGGTGTCCTTCGGCATACAGACAGCCTTGCCCTTATACTCGCCGAGGATCGTGCCCTCGGCCCTGTCGATCGGCGAGATCTCCAGGATCTCTTTCATCTCATTTTCGTTCATCCAACTCGCCGTGCCGTAGATCCCGGTTTTGGCGGTGGTAAAGCCCCGGGGATCCTGATCCTTCCCGCCGAAGCGATCATGAAAGCGAATGTACAGCACGAGCGCGCTGCCGATGGCTATCATCCCGAGTAAGCTTTTGAGCCCGTAGCGGGTCAGCAGCATCGGATAGCAGATGAGGGGATTCAGACTTGCCTTCTGTATGGCCGCCTCGCCCGCAAGACCTCCAGCATCCCGCCAGAGATCATAGTTTTGCATCAGCTGCCCGAGGAGCCCGGCAAGATAGCCGAGCGCCGCCAGCGCCAGGATGAAGAGGGGGATAAGCAGCAAGCGCTTTTTCTTATCCGTCAAGCAAACACCTCGCTTTGACTCCCAGCGCGTCTTCCAGCGCGGAGAGCTCTATGGTTTTGTAGTGGATCTGATCGGGCAAGCAGCTTCGCAGAAAGTCCAGCTGCTCGGGAAAGCAGACGACCTCGCAGCTCCGCCGGCTGTCTTCCGCCGCTGCGGCAAAGCGGATCAGTCTGGCTATGTTACTGTCCAGGAAGGAAAAGACATGGGTCCGGTCGATATAGGCGTCATACTCAAAGCTGCCGTTTTCGTAGGAGCGTGTCTCCGGCTCAAATAACAGATCCAGGATCTGCTCCTTCCAGTCCGGGAGTGTGAGCAGAGCCGTCTGACGGATGCCGAACTCGTCGAGCGGGATAAAATAAATATGCCGATACACGCCGTCAAACCGATTTTCCGGCTTCCCTTTGGGGACAGACGCCTCGATCGTCTTCAGCGCCAGCTCATAGGAGCGGCCAAAGAGCACGGCGGAATCCACATCGTTCACCTCGGCGTTGAGACGACCGATCCGAATGAGATCGTGCCGGGTTTTGAATTCCCCGTCACCCACCCATCGCATCACGGCGTTTCGGGTATTGTAAATGGCGAGAGAGGAGCCGCGGGAGAACAGCGCGCCGGTGAGGCGGGTATATCTGGTTTTGTTCAGCTCACCCTCCTCGATCTGCTTGAGATCCTTGGAGAGATATACGTTCGGCTCCCGGATGATCGCCTCCCGCTGCCGAAGCTGCAGAGAGGGGAGACGCCAGGGCCTGCACTCGATGCCTGCCCGGAGAAACATGGCGACAGTCTCTGCCACGCGATGATTGCGCTCCACATGGGCGCGATTGCCTGAAAAGACTTGCCTGCCCCAGGCGGAGAGATAGTAACGGTCGGTCCCGGCCCAGGCGAGCAGGGGAAGGGCGGATTTGCAAAGGCGAATGGTTTTGTTCGGTGACTTGCCTGAGATGCTGAGTATGCGGCCGCTGAACTTCTCGCCTGTGATCGAATTGTGAAAGGACTGGGGGAGGGCCAGGTCGTGGATCAGGGCTTTCATCACGCGTTCATTGCCGAGGAGAGAGACGGACTGCACCGGATATTCCCCCACGATCGAGAGCAAGGTGACGAGAAAAGCCAGGTGACTGCCGGGGCGAAACAGGATCATGGCAGGCCTCCCCGGGCGAAAGGCGTTTTAGGCATAACAGATGCCCTCTTTGCCTTAAAACCCGATTCTGCAGCTGCCGCAAGCCCAGATCTGATCGGCTTTTTCCGGGAAAACCGCGGCTGTAAAAATCGGAGCCTGGTTTTGGCCCTGTTTTTACAGCTCCTTTTTGCCCCCTCAGACGGCATATTTCCGGCCTACGGAATCCTCCATCAGCGCCTCAACACGAAGCCACTGGGGGAAGTCCCCGCGGGGCACCACATAGACCTGCGTATAGTCCGCCTCCCCCTCGGCGCTGCAGTAGTAATGGGAGCAGAAGGCGGGGCTGTCGTCCGCCAGAACGAAGAGCGCGACGGCGTCGGCGACCGTGTTGACCTCGATATTGTCATGATCCCGCTTCTGCCGCTCGGGGCGATCCCGGTTATACACATGGCGGAAGATGAGCACGGCGTCTTCATAGCGCACGGGCTCGTGTTCAGAGAAGAAGCGCTGCAGGGCGGGATAGAGATAGGCGCGGATATAATTGCGGGAGTTGAACTCCTTCTTGGGCAAAAGCGCCGGAAGACACACCCGAAACCAGCCCTCGGGGGTAAACTCTATGTCCACAGGGATATTGTTCTCCATGATCTCCTCCACCTCCCGAAAGGCCATGGGTCGGTTCGTGTTCACCGGGAGCACTCTTGCCTGAAGCGCGGTGCGCTCGGCGTATTTCGCCAGCCGCAGGGAGACCGCGTAGGCCTCATCCATGCGGCCGGAATCGGTCAGCTGACGGACGATCTTGGCGTCAGACGCCATGTGTTTGATGTTCTGCTCAGCACTGTTCAGAACCTGCAGGAATGCGTTGAGTGACTTCATTCTGGATCGCCTCCTCGGAATAAAATAAGATTTCGGGCTCGTCCTTGCCCTGAAACTCTATGGTGGCAAAGAGACATGGCGCCTTGGGCAGCTTCAGCTTCGCCGCCATGCTGATGTGGGGCAGGACGATGATGTATTTCAGATCATCCTGCGGCTGCAGCAGACGCAGAAGATTGCCCTCTCCCTCGTAGAGCACCACGATCTCATAGCCGGTGTTCTCCTTGAGGAAGAAGAGCTGCGAGGGATATACAGCGGGGTAGTGGGCCATCGGCTCCACAAAGTCAATGAATTTGAGCAGCACCCACACGGCCAGCACGACCCGCTGATCCGGCTGGCAAAGGGAATCCAGGCCGATGTAATAGCCGTCGCCCACATTTTCGATGCGGGATGCCCGACGGAGATTGTTGAGGATTTTCTCCGCGGTGTCCGGCGGCTTGCGCAGCATACGGATCAGCTGCGTCTTGGGCAGCGCCCCATACTGGGACAGCCACTTGATCACGCAGCTTTCATCTTGTAAAAGCAAAATATATCACCTCCCTTCGGAATGCGTATTTTGTGCGCAATACGTATTCCCGTCAGAATACGCATTTGGCTCGGAATGCGTATTATCTTTCTGCCTCTCCCGGAGAATGGCTTCCAGTTCGGCCCGGTCGGTGGTGATCATCTCCTGCTCCTCCTGGGAGGCCTTGATGACCACCGGCACCTTGTTGCTGTTGGAGCAGACCAGGGCCTCGCCGCGCTCAAACTGGGTGATGGAGCGAAGCTCTGTCCGTGTCAGCTTCAATACCTCCTGTACGGTTTTGGCTTCATCCGGCTCCAGATTCAGAATGATCTTGTTCTTGGAGTTGTTGATAATAGCCCTGCCGTACTTGCCGTCCTCCAGACCGAAGAAGTCCGAGAGATCCTGCGTCGCCGAGATGGCAGCGCCGCCGAAGCCGCGGATCGTTTTGAAGATCGTGAGACAGAACTCCGCCGCCATGCGGTTGGAGCTTGCGCCGATCAGCTGCCAGATCTCGTCGATCATGATGGCCTTTTTCTTGGTGCGGTCGGCTTTCACCGTGTCCCACACATAGTCCAGCGCAATGAACATGCCCACCGGCAGCAGCTTGCCCTTGAGCTCCGAGAGATCCAGTACAATGTACTTGTTCGTCAAGTCTACGTTGGTCTGCTGGTTAAAGCTCTGGGCAGAGCCGGTCACAAAGCGGCTGATGATCACCGCGAGCCGCTGGGTCAGGGGATTGTCCAGCAGCTCCGCGTGCAGATCTCCGATGATGGGCATGGGCTTCATCTGCGGCGGATAGCAGTTCCGGTTTCGGTACAGAGAGTCGTTATCATGGGTGATGCCAAACTTGGCATAGGTACGGATCAGAGCCTCATCCAACATCTGTTCCTCCTCGTTGCTCATGTCCGGGATCAGCAGAGAGAAGAAGGTCATGAGCTGCTGGATCTTTCTCGCCAGCATGGAGTCCATTTCACTGTAGTCCAGCTCGTCGATGAGTTCCATTTCCGGAGAAATGGTGTGGCGGATCTCCATGATGTTGATGCAGTGCGGAGAGCCCGGCGCGATCTTGATGAACTCTCCGCCGACCCTTTTGCAGGCACGGCGGAATTCATGCCCCTTGATCGGGGCGAGGATAAAGCACTGAATGCCGCGCATCCGCATCCGCAGGGCCAGAAGCTGCATGGTGAAGGTTTTGCCGGCGCCGCTGGTGCCAAGCAAGTTCAGATTCGCGTTCTTGTTCTTCTTGGTGTTGAAAAGATCCACGATACAGAGCGAATTGTTGTGCCGGTTGATGCCCAGCAGTACGCCCGCGTCGTCGGACATTTCAAAGCTTGTGAACATGTACGTGGAGGCAGCGCCGGTGGTGAGCACATTCCGCCGCGCCTTGCGCTCCAGCCTGGGATCGATCTTCAGGAAGGGCATGACTGAGGAAAAAGCCGCCTCCTGCTGGAAGCGGCAATCACTGACGTACATATCCATGGATTTGAGCATGTCCACCATCTGCTGCTTGCGCCACATCAGCTCGTCGATGCTTTTGGCGGAGATGGTGATGAACACCGAGAGGTAAAACAGGTCCTCGTTATAGTTCGCGATACCCTGCTTGATGTAGTAGCCGGCCTGGATGGAGTTGGTGAGCTCCTCATAGTCCGTGCTGGTATCCTGCATGCTTTTGAGCTTGGTGCGGTTGAGGCGAATGCGCTGGGCCACCTTGTCGATGGCCTTGCTGCGGTTTTCCCGGTGCAGGTGGACGTCGATGTCGATGCCCTCGCCGGCGTTGATGAGCGAGGACATCCAGCCAGCCCGCACAGTGCCGGGATAACCGTTCCCACGGATATACAGGAAGCAGTAATACAGGCCGTCCATGATCACATAGCTGTTATGGCTGAAGTCCAGACCGCGGGGCGAGATGAAGTTCGTCATGCGGATATGGGGAACGGAATCCAGACCGATGATCCTGTTCCGGGCGGCCATGGTATCCACTACAACACGGTTGACCCGGGCAGAAAAGGGATCATCCACACAGGAGCGGCGGTTGAAGAACATGTACAAGATCTCCGCCGTGGCTTCGTCCGGGTCCTTGGGCTGGACAATAGAGTTGCCGCACTGCATGAAGTAGGTGCGGGCGTTCTGCTCCACGGTCTGGATCATGCTGTAGACCTGACCGAAATCTTCGCTGTCGCCATGGCGCAGCTCTTCAAACTGATAGATCAGGAAGAAGCGCCGGGTCAGAGCCTCCCGGTTGCCCACATCGCGGACAAAGCGGATATAGCCCTCGCCCTGGCGGCGGCATTCCTCGTTCTCCTCCTGCTCCAGCTCCTGACGGAGAAGCTGAATATGTTTGTCCGAATCCGCCTTGCGGGTGAAGCTCTTGAACTGCAGCCGCTGAGGCGAGATCTTCAGCCAGGAGGCAAAAGAAGAGATGATGTTGTACTGCTCTTCGTCGGAGCGCAGCATGAAGTTGATGGGCTCGATCTCCAGGATCTTGATATACCGCCCGTCCGTTGTCTCGATGATCCCATGGTGGATTTCTTTCACGGGAATATAATCCTGGACGAACTCAAGCAGCTCGCCGCTGTTTTTTGGCTTTCCCTTTTTTGGGGTTTTTGAGGCGCGCCGGGTCATAGTGATAGCCGATCCTCCTGAAATGTAGTCTTCGGCGGTTGATAAAGAAGCGGATGATGTGACCGAGATACTGAAACAGGGAATCTCCGTCAATGCCCATCATGGAGACCACCGCCAGCGGGATCAGCGTCAGTACCATCAGAACGATCCGCATCATGGCGGGCATGGAGAACAAGAACAGCTCCGGATAACCCACCAGGATCACCAGAGCCACCGTCTCCACCGCGTTTCTTGTTTCCAGCATACCGCCGAGGAGTTTGCCGGAATCGGTATAGTTCGCCGGAATGGCGTACACGTTGTTGTATTCTGCGTTTTCCACTTGATCACCTGCCCAGCCGGTAGATATATGCCGTGGTCGTGAATTTGCCCAGCCGCAGCGCCTCCTGATGATCCGGGATGAAAATATCCACCCGGTGGATGTTGTTCTCGATCCCGGAGCCGCCCCGATCCTCAACGGTGTACATGACGCCGTTGATCATGATCTGCGTGCCGAAGGGGTAATAGCTGGACATGGCCACCATGCCGCGCTGAGCCGTCTTGCCACTGGCCGTGATGCCGTCGGCATTTACGCCGCAGCACTTGGCGCAGGCGCAATAATGAGTGACCGTGACTTCGATCTCGTATAAGGGCTCGCCCCAGGCCTGCTGCGATACTGGCGCCTCGTAATCCACGAGCGTTAGTCGCCGCAGGGAGAGGGAAGCCTCATAGGAGGGCGTGTTCAGCACAACGCCGCTGCCGCTGGTGCAGTGGACCCACATGCGGCTGCCGGAGCTGTCATAGCCTGCAAACATCAGCACATGGCCCCAACCGTTCCCGTCGGCCATAAAGCCCAGATCTCCCGGGAGAAGCTCGGAGGCGTCGATGCCCACCGTGTTGGGGTACTGACCGGAGGTACCGGCGCCGATCTCCACGCCCATGGCGGTGTTGTATACCCATTCGGTAAAGCCGCTGCAGTCCAGCCCGTAGGGACGGATCGTCCCGGTGCTGGGAGAGCCCGCCGAGGTAACGAGTCGGGGTGTGTTCCAGGCGTCGTTCCAGCCCGGCGCGGATTTGCCGCCCCAGAAATACGGCACCTTTCCCACAAGGGACAGGCCGGTGGTCAGAATGAACTTGCGCGTGGCGTTGCAGTTCTGAGCGTTCACAAAGGCGATCAGCTCCGCATCGGTGAGCGGAACCATCTCGCCGCTGCCCAGAGTGCCGTAGAGCGTCATCTTCAAAGCGTTCGCCATCTTCTGAATGGCCTCGCCGTAGGTGACGTTGAACTGACCGTACCTGGCCGAGGTGTCGATCCCGAAGGCCTGAACAATCACGGTGTTGTCAAAGGGATGGATCGTGCATTCCACATAGGGGATGATCTCGGTGGCAGGGGAGAGGGTCTCCGTACCGCTCAGCTCGTAGTAGCTCTCTGTGCGGTAGCCGACAACGCTGCGATGGGTATAGCCGTCGCTGTAGATCGGGACGTGCACAAAGGTCTCCCGGTAGGCCGGGACAGTAACGGGTTCCTCACTGGTGAATTCCTCGTCTCGCTCATAGTAGGTACGCTGTTCCGTCTCATAGCTGTAGTAGGGCTTCCCGTTCACGTAGCCTGTGATCTGTTCGGAAGACACCACGGTGACGGTGACAGGCTTGTAGGTGTAGTAGGTGACAGGCACCAGGTTTTCCTGCTGATTGACCTCGTAGGTGACCGGGAACATGGAGCCTGCAACAGAACCGAGCTTGGCGATCATGTCGTCCTTGGTCGTGCCCCTCTGCTCCATGGATGCTGAGTAGGCGGCAAGGACATAGCAGGTATCATAGCCCGCAGAGCTGTGAGCATAGTTGATGAGCGCGTCCATGGAGAGGTCATAATCGTAGCCGCCCTCCTCAATGATCTGTTCAACCCTTGCCAGGGAGAGATCGTATCCGGTGTCCACCACAGCGGAGACCGCGTCTGCCATCTCACCGTAGGTATCCGTGAGGGTAGCACCCTCCACCGGCTGCGTGCCGTCCAGGCCGAAAAAGCCGTTGGTGACGATGGAGGGCAGCGAGGTGATCAGGATCACGAGAAAAACGAGCAGGAGACATACGCAGATCAGAATCTTATAGAGCGTGTGCCGCATAGACCAGGCGGCCGCGGCGATCGCGCCCCAGGGGCCGCCTGCGGCTGCACCCTTAGCAATATTGGCAACAGCGCTTCCTGCTTTAACGCCGCCGCTGACGGCTGCGCCTGCCCCGCGAGAAGCGGCTTCCGCACCGATTGCAGAAGCCTGCTTTGCCGCCTCCTGCCCGGATTGCCGTGCGGCTTTGGCCAGGTTGGAAGCGGCGTTTGTATAGTTATCAGAACCGTCGCCGAGCTGGCGTTTGTCCGGTTCTGCCATTAGCTTCACCTCCGTCAAAAAGAAAGGCAGCCGGGCACTGGCCCGACTGCCAAAGGCTTATCGTTTGAGTTTGGGTGCTTTGATCTCGGCCTGCGCGCGCTGCGCGGGCGGTGCATACTTAATGGGGGTCGTCTTGTAGCGCACCGTTTCGACCGAGACGGTTTTGACGTTCTGTCCGTCGTACACAGGCTTTCCGTTTTCGTAGACAGGCCTGCGTTCCACAGCCGCCTGACCCGGGATCGCATACCACTGGCTGCCGCGGGCGTCCTCGAACACCTGATAATCTCCACGGGGAGCGGCGTATTGAGCGGTGTCATAGAACATCGTTCCGGAGCCGTCGGCGTGGCGGACTTCAAAGTGTCCGTCTGTCCGCTGAGAGGCATCGACCGAGGTGACAGCCTGCTCATAACCGGGCATGAATTGCTGAAACTGCGCCTGATTATATGCCGCTGCCGCTTCACCCGGCTCAAAGGCGGGCACTTCGGCGGCCTGCTGCATGGCGTACCAGTCCACTCCGTTGGCGGCCTGCATGACTGTATGCGGGGCATCAGGCTCGTTGAAATAAGCGCTGTTGTACCACATGGTGGAAGTGCCGTCCGGAGAAGTGGCCTCGATGGCGCCGTGATCCACTGTGCGGAGAACAGAACCGTCCGGGGCGTCCGGGAAGCTGGCCGCCACCTGCGGCGCCTCGCCGGGGCTGCCGCTAAACTGCGGGACATCATAGAAGGATCCGGAAGCGGGGCCGCTTGCCATCTGGTACCACTGGCTGCCGTCGGATGCGGTGACCAGCGCATGAGGCGCTTCGGGCTTCTCAAACTGGGCGGCATTGAACATCTCCACCGAGGTCTCTTTGCCGTCTGCCCCGACAGCCGTTGTGCTGATACGTCCGCCGGAGATCTGCGTGTCCGTCAGCGTATGTCCGCTGAGCTGCGGCATGAAGTTCTGCAGACTGCGATCCGCGATCTCTCCGCCAATACTGCCGGAAACGGCAGCGGGGCGGGAGGCGACGGAGGCGATGGACTCACCTGTGAGCACGGCACCGTTTCTGGCGGCGATCCCGCCAAAGGCACGGCCCACAAAGCCGACCGAGCCGCCGACGCCCATGCGGGTGCCGCCGCTTACCACGGCGTCGCGCACATAGCTGTTGGGGCGGAAGCGGTTGGCAAAGCCGGCCGCGAAACCGGTTGCAGCGCTTGCCGTTTGACCCGCCGCACTGGCGGCATTGCCGGCGCCGCGGAAGACGCCGCCCGCCGTACGGATCCCGCCGCCAAAGCCGCCCACAACACGGGCGGCCATCAGCATCTCCATCCCCATGCTGGAGCCGGTCTGTGCGACGCTGAGCCCCATGGAGGACAGATAGCTGTCAAAGCGCTGTGCGCACTTGAGGAAGGCGAGAGCGCAGAAGAGCCAGAGGAAGATACTGCCTTTGCCGTTTGTCAGCGCACCGCCGTTTCCGATAAACTGCCCTACGGACGAATCGAAAGCCCGGAGGAACCAGACGTTCATAATAAGCAGCAACAGCTGCGACCCGACCATCCGGCACCAGGATTTGAAGACTGAGTTTGTTTCCTTGGAGCCGCCCATGGAAAAGGCAAGGGGAGAGGTATAGCAAAGCACACCGACAACCACGTATCTTTCCACAGTCTCCAGCAGGAGCTTGAAGTAATTCCAGCCCAGCGCGATCTCCAGGATGACCAGCAACAGCAGCCCAACACAGGAGGCTGTCGAGATGAAGGTCACGAGTCCGTTCGTGAGCGCCTGCTCGACCCCGGCAAAGGTGAAGTCCTCCGAAGTCATGGAGATCTCCATCAGCGCCGTGTACGGTGCGCGGGCGATGTCCAGCGTCATCTGAAAGATGGGCTTGGAATAGCCGATCAGCACCGCGAAGATCGCGCTTCTGGCGAGCAGGGTCAAGGGATTCTCAGCCTCTGTGATCGGCCCGCCGAAGGAGCGAAAGAGTTGCCATACGGTGATCAGAAACAGGATCGACCAGGCGGTGTACTGGAGAATGCTGAAGGCTTTCGTGACGAAGGGAAAGTACTCCTCCATGGCGACCATGTCTGTACCTAAGGCATTGAGAAACAGGCCGGACACCGCGTCCATCAGCTGGGTGACAACGCTGCTGATCCAGGTAACGATCCCTTCAAAAATCCAGTCAAGCAAGATTCATCACCTCCCGATTGCTTGACCGGAGAGGCTTAACCGCCTACATACTGACCGCCGGCTACGAGAGGCTGCAGGTACGCAACCACGAAGCCGAGAGAGTTGAGGACGATCCAGGCGACGACAATGCGCTTGAGCCAGCTTGTCGCCTCATCCACGGCCCGCTGATTGCGCGAGATCATCCGGACGATCAGGGCAATGCTCGCTACCGTCACGGCGACAATGGTGGAGATCGCCACGATCTGCCCGTAGATGTCATAGACGATAGACTGGATGCGTTCGAAGATGTTGTCCGCGTATACGGGCTGCAGGGAGACGATCCCCGCCGACAGCATCCCGACGCCGGACCAGTACAGCGTTGAAAGCCGATCCCGCAGCTGACGTCTTTTCAACATAAGCCACACCTCCTTCCTTTGAGCATGAAAGAACGCCGCTTCCACAGGCAGTGTTTGCCTGGGAAACGGCGTTCTTTCTGTCTCGCCCCAATTTGGGACGCTACCAATATATCACGGAAGGATGCGCATGTCAGTGACTGTGAGGTGCCATCTTGGTGCCGAAAAGGTGGCAAGGATGGTATATGTTGGTTATAGTTATTTGTCGCCTCCGCTCAGCATGGCCACAAGCTCAAGCCACAGATCCAGATCCGAAGTAGGGGAGGACCAGAGCCGCAGAGAGATGATGTTGATGGCCTGCTCTTTCAGGCGATAATAATGCCGGCGTGAGATATTCAAGCGGAACAGCACGTCGGTCTGCAGGAGCTTTTCATCGGAAATGTAGGTCATGTAGATGAGATCATAGAGCAGGGGACCGTTGTCCGGCTTGCGCTTGAGGGCGGTGAGAGCGTCGTTGATCCGATCCAGAAGCTGTCTGGTCTTGGCCAGCCGCTCCAGGTTCAGCTCCAGACGACGATTCTCCATACCGATTTCGGCGTCGACTCTGCTGAGCAGGGCATCAAGATTCTTCAACGGAACATTCAGCTCCGAAGCGATCGTCTCGATCTCGCAGTCCGTCTGCCAGAGGATATTCCGATAATTTGAGAGCAGAAGCAAGGTGTTATGATACGCCTGCTTCTGCTTTTTCTCTTGCGCCTCGCGGATCATTTCCTCGGACAGTGTGCTGTTCTCGGCCAGAATTCCCTGATTGCGGAGAAAAGAAAGAACCGCCTCTGCAGACGAGGCGGTACGTTTGCTTCTATTATCCATATGTGAAATACTCCTTTGCAATGATGCTCAGATCCACTGTTTCACAGGGGCCGCGGATGGTGTTGGAGCGCTGGCCGACAGACTCTCTTAATCCATAGTCCTGGCAGTCATACTTACCATTCTTCCAATTCCAACAGAGAGAAAGATACGCGCGATATAAAGAAGAGAAAAGTGCAACGCGACCTTTTGGGGCCTCGGAGGAGGGGAGCATACCGACGGATCTGAGATACCGGCGGCTGTACCACACGACCATGCGGCTCATGCGCTCGCGAAGCGAGCCGCGCCTGACACAAGCCTGGGCGCAACGATGAACATAGGCCAGGACGCGATCAACATCCTCAGCTGTTGGCAGAAGGATCTCCTGATCACAGGGATAGAGCTTATTGAAAATGAGACAGCCATAAGAGCCGGGGAGGCGGTACAGAGTGAAGACGTCCTCGTGCTTTTGCAGGAACCTCCATACCTTGGTCTTCTCCCAGCCCCAGCGCTGTCCCAGGGTTTCCAAAGTAAGAAAAACTCCGTATTTGCCGTACTGGCAAACCGGAGCGTAATAAGAAAACGCATTTCTGGGATCCATGGATACGGTGTGCAGCCACAGATCCAGCCATGCGTCAGAGTCTTCGAAAATATAGTTTTGGTGTAAGAGCTTCTCCGTGAGGTTTCTTGGTACACAGAGAAAGCCATAACCGGGTGTCGTGTAGACTGCCCCGGGAATACACGCAGAACCGGAGTATTCCACGATCCAGTCTGAGATATGATAGATCAAGTGCTTGGTGTTCGGGTCAAGGGAGAACTTCACCAAGCCTATTTCATTCAGAAGGGAGAGCTTGGACAATGCGGAGTCCCGATTCCTGATGCCGAGAATGCTTTTCAGCCCGACGATCCCGCCGGACCACATGCCGGGGGTAACAGGATTCTTGTGGCCGCAGTAGGTCGCAATGCCTTTTCGGAATGCCGCCCGTGACGCAAGCCGAGCCCATGTACCCATGAGTCCTTTCCCTGTCGGCAGGCATGCCCGCGGGAGCTTGACCCAGCGGTATTTATAAAGGCACTGCATAGTTTTTCCTTTCTGGCATGAAAATAGTGCCACCTAAACTGGTGGCACTGGATTTGAGAATTAAATATTTTAGGCTTGCTCAGGATAATAGAGGCCCAAGTCGAATGCACACTCAGATCCAACGTGTGCGTCAAGCCAGGCCTTCAAACGATCTCGCGGTATGACAATACGTTTCCCCAAACGAATGACCGGAAAATCTTTTATATGAGTCAGCGTATAAGCTGCGGACTTTGAGATGCCTAAAACAGCGGCAAGCTCCCGGACATTGATTACGACTGGTAGTTCATCAAACGAGTATACGCGCTCTTTTTCCTGAGAAGTGTTGTTTTCCATTTTTCAATATCCTTTCATGAGAGTTTTGTTGAAAAGAGTGTAAAAAAGTTGGATTTTGAAACTCCCATGAAGCCTGACCGCAAATCTTACCGCAAACATAATAATCATAGAGGTAAATTGCGGTCAAAGTGACTCAAAAAATTCTGATTTCTAGATTTTTTAGTTCATAAAAATGCTTTTAGCCGTTGAATAGTGTTTTTTGGCAATTCGAAGCCTTCTTCCCCTGCCAGAAATCGTCTTGAAATGTTTCGTTTCAAGACGATTTTTGCTATATATAAGAAAGTTTTGGCCTCAAAAGTGACGAGTATTTTTTCTTGACCCCTATCTGACCCCTATTGACGTTATTTATG
Organism: Lachnospiraceae bacterium UBA6998; assembly: GCA_002448395.1. Taxonomy (GTDB): domain Bacteria; phylum Bacillota; class Clostridia; order Lachnospirales; family Lachnospiraceae; genus CAG-791. Next base: position 45,949 of record DJXS01000004.1, read on the forward strand.
GCTTTGAATAGTTCGAAAATAGAAGGCAAAAAGTCAAATGAGGACACTTTTACGCGTTTTTCATTCTCGAAATGCTCGCGATATATTCCTCCATTCTGTCCGCGCTGGCACGCTGCATCCTGTCTGACACGTGCCCATACACATCCAGCGTGAAGGCTGCCGAGGCATGTCCGAGATTCGTCTGCACCGTTTTGACGTCGTCCCCGTTTTGGAGTGACAGCACGGCGTAGGTGTGACGAAGATCATGCACGCGGGCGTCCTGGGCCCCGATCTCATCCGCGATCTTCTTGAAGTGCAGATAGACCCGCTTCGGCTGCAGATGGTGACCGACTTCGTTGGTGAAGACCAGGGCTTTGCTGTGCTCCGATTCGTTCCGCCAGGCCTCCCACGCATCGCCGGCCCGCTTACTCTGCATGACCTGCTCCGTATAACGGGTTTTTAGCAGGTTCATGACCGACTTGGCCGGGCGCAGTGTGCGGGACTTCCCGTTCTTGGTCGGGGTCAGTTGCGGCCCTCCATCGTCCTGGGGACGACGCTGCAGCTGCTTGTTGATGACAACGGTCCCGTACTTGAAGTTCACACAGTCCCAGGTCAGACCCAGCGCCTCACCTTCACGCAGCCCGGTAAAGAGGATCACGCGGAGAATGGTGCCGTAGTACTCGTCGTTCTGGGCCTCCTGCAGGAAGTCATGCACCTGCTGATCCGTCAGCGGTGTGATCTCGGTTTTGTACACCTTGGGGAGCTTTGCTTTATGGCACGGGTTCTTTTTGATGTACTCGAGCTCCACCGCCTGCTGCAGCGCGGCCCGCAGCACGATATGCACATTCTTGATGCTCTTGGGAGAGAGGCATTTCCCATCTTCATCCGGGCGGATCAGATCGTTATAGAATCTCTGGATCAAGAGCGGCGTCAGATCCTCCAGATAGTATTTGCCGAGCGCCGGAACGATGTGCTTTTTGATCTGCGCCTTGTATCCCTTCAGCGTCGAATAACGCTTGTCGAAGGAGAATTCGTCGATCCAGGTCTGCAGCCAGTCCTGCAGCTTGATTTTGGACGGCTCAATATAGGTGTCCTGGCTGATCTCGGACAGAAAAACGAGCATTTTATTCCGGACTTCTCTCTGGGTTTTGCCGTAAACCGATCTTCTGATTTGTTTTCCCGTTTTGGGATCAATGCCAACGGTGTATCGCCCCTCCCAACGTCCGTCCGGACGCTTGCGGATCGAGCCGGTTCCGCTGGCGCTTCTTTTATTCTTAGACAAAGTACCCTCACTTTCTACAGATTCCATGACCGGTCAGGCCACTGCTTATCTGTATCCTATCACTTTCACACATTAAATCAAGAACTTTTTGCTTGCTCCGCTGGAAAAACCGGCGGGGCTTTGCCATGCTCAGGCGCTCATCTGCTGATCAAGCCAGGAAAGGAATTTGTCGCGCGGGGCGATCATTCGCTTTCCGATCCGGAGCGTCGGAAAATCTTCCCGATGCAGAAGCGTGTAAGCATTGCCGCGGGAAATGTTGAGGTAGGCGGCAATATCGTCTGCGTTCAGGGTCAGGGGGAGCTGCTCAAAAGAGGTATAGAGTTTTCTCGTTTTTTTCATGTTTGGTTCTCCTTTTTTAATAATCATTTTTACAGAATTGCTTCTTTTGATTTCTCGAAAGACATAGGTTCATCAAGAATCCGGGCGACATTTGTTCGCGCGGTGAAGAGATCTTTCTGTGCGGCTTTTGCGGCATGGTAGCGATTCGTTTTTTCCTTCTTTTCCTGAATCAGCGCGTCGCGCTCCGCCTTCAGCTTGCTGATGGTCGGCACTTTATCGGGAAAGCTTTTTTTCAAAAACGTCCTGGCGGCGTTGTACAGATCGAGCTCTGCGCTGTGTTTTTCGCGAAAACTCTTTTTGTCCTTTGCCTCAAGGAAAGCGCTGTGGACGGCTTTGTTGGCATGGTACTGCCCGATATAATGGATCTGCTCGTTCAGTTCTTTGATGCGGTCATCGGATTCGCGCAGCGCGGTACGGGACGCCGTCAATTCATGATTGGATGCCTCAAAGGCAGCCTCCAATTCCTCGCGGTTGTCGTAGCCGTGCTCCTGAATAAAGCAGAGCGTTTTCGCGGCTTCACGCAGATTGCTGAGCGTAACCTTCCGCGCATAGGCGGCGCTCTGCTGGGCTTTCAGATTGCTCTGCAGATCTACAACCAAATGCAGATCGGAGTGAAAGACGAGCACGGCTTCCGGATTGGAGAGATAGTCGAAAGAAGGATCGTATGCCGGCTGCACATGTGCCTGCGGCTTTTGCATTTTCGTTTTGGCGTTTTCCGCAAAGATCGAGAGCAAGTGAGCTTGATCAAAATCCGTTCCGAGCTTCCGCGCGCTGATATACTTTTCCCGTTCAGGGTGCAGATAGCTGAAACGTCCGCGGCTGATCCGAAGCGCGATCCCGTAATCTGTAAGCAAAGCATCCTTGAATTCTTCCAAGCTTTTTGCGTGAGACGATGCCGCATAGACAGCATCGCGGATCTCCTGCAGTTTCGTCTGAAAGTTTTTACCTCCGGGTTTCTGCTGTTCACGCTGCGTTTTGCGATACTCACGCTCGGTGATCTTCACGGGAGCAGGGGAGAGCAGATCGATCTGGTGCAGACCTTCGCGCTCGGTGATTTCCATCAAACCCTTCTGCATGGCTGTCAGCAGCTCGCGCGTTTGATGATGCTTGAAGCCTGCGCGGCTGTCGTTGGAACGCTCCATGAAATCCTGCCGCTCCACGTCAAATTTGCGTAGGCTGTTGATCACGATATGAACATGTATATTGCCGCTGCTGTTGTGACCGTCCGTGTGCGTGCAGATCAGAGCCTGGTGCCCGGCAAAAAAGCGCTCGGCAAATCCTCTGCCGAGCGCCTGCGCTTTCTCACCGGTCAGACCGCATTCCGTTACGTCCTTCGGGTCAAAGCTGATGATGTAATGATGGGATTTGACTTCGCCGTGCGTTTGGTTTTTGTGATAATCCGCGTTGAGCATTTCGCATTCCTTATCAAAAGAAAAGGGATCGCAGTTCATTCCGTCGAGATAATACTCTTCACGCAGCATGCGGTTTCCGTTCTCGTCCCGGAGCGGCCTGCCGTTGTGTTCGTCGTGCTGGAAGATCAGATACTCCAGCGCTTTTCCGTAGTTCGCGCTTTTAGAGGACAAGTGTTTGAGAATTGCCACGATAGTCACCGGCCAAGGTCAAAACCTCTTTTCGCATCTGCATCACATCCTCCACGCAGGCGTTGATGTCCTTTTGCAGCTCGTCGGTCAGCACGCCTCCCGTGTGAAGATGGCGCGCGATCTGATTGAGATTGTTTCCGATACCTGCGAGCTGTGCGGTGATTTCTTTCAGCTGCGGCATATCGGCCACGATCGGCATCCGATAGCTCACCTTTCCGTTGACCATCATGAGACGGATCAGTTCCGAGAGTGTGAAGCCGCCGCGCCGCGCAAATTCCTTGTAAACCTCGTACTCTGTTTCCGTAAGGCGAATAGTAATGCGTCTGCTCTTACGGGCGTCTGCTTCTTTTTTCGGTCGTGCCATGTCTAGTTCCTCCTTATATCGAGAGTATTAAAAAAACGAGAGTTGTTTTCGGGAAGCTTGCTTCCCGCTGCGTCGAACGAAGTTGGCGCCATATGAAAAAATCCCCCGGATTTTTCTTCCGAGGGATTGGGGAAGGGAACTCCCCAACAAGAGCGCCGAACGGCAAAACGGAGTTTTTGTCGTACACAGGCGTATCTTGCTCTTAAATAGAAAACCGGCGAAAAGAGAAATGAACTCTTTCGCCGGTATTGTTGCTGTATTGAAAAAAACGAAGTCTTACTTCCCGATTATGCGAGCATCGTGAATCAACCCGAAGAGATAAGCATAGCCTTGAAACTTGTTATAGTCCGAGACCTTATCACTATTGATTAACAGGGCTTCTTCAACTTGCTTTCTGGGAATTGACCGATTTGTGTTCTCAAGCACGATGTAGTCATTTCGGATATGATATGAGAACTCCACACCTGTTTTCGTGTGGAACTTCTCTCCTGCATGCTGTTTGATATTTCTCCAGATATAATCCATACAGTCCCTCCTCTTCTTTCGTATAATTCTGTATTTATTGCCAGTTCATTTCAATGGCCATCTGCTGAAGGCATGCGTAAAACGCAGCCTGCTGGTGGGCGGAATCTAGTTTTTTGACTGCATCGCATAGATCGTGAATTGCCTTCACAGCATTCAGAATCTCTTTGTCTTGATTCCGATTGTACTGCTCGATCTGCGCTTTGACAGAATCGTAATACTGCTGATTAACGGTGTTCGGATTGAACATCTGCTCATTGAAGTACATAGCCGTATCCTTTCTGATAGTGTTTTTCTCTTTCTGCTTCTGAATAGCATTTTCAGTATATAACAAAACTCGACGGAAGAACAGCGGTAAGATCGAAGATAATTTACAACCCGTCCCAGGTCGTCGATTCGTCGAACGATCGATGCCAAACCTTGCGTAATTCTGTTTGATATAACAGCGTAAACATGGTAAAATGATCTTGTATAATCACAGCCGGAAGGAGTTGGAGTTCATGCCGGAGCAGGACAGATGGCAGCTCGAATTAAGTGAATATATCCGCCAGGGCGAGCCGGAGCGCGCCGAAAAAAGTGCTGCCTGGCAAACGGCCATCGGCCTCCAGGCCGTGGACGGACTGAAAACTTCGACCTATTTGTTGGAGACCGCGAAGGCTCACATAGAAGGCGACATTGACATTGCCGGCGCGCAGCGGCGCATCCAAAGCTACTACAAAGAACAGGCCAACCGCAAAGCGGTAGAAGACGGCACGATGGAGGCGGATATCGTTTCCGCGCGCATTACCGAGCTGCTGGGAGAGAAAACTTTTCAGTTTTCCCCGGCTGAGCTGCAGAGCATTCACCGCCGTTTATTTACCGGTGTGTTCGATCACGAGGGACAATTCCGCACCTACAACATCACAAAAAATGAGTGGGTGCTCAGTGGCGATACAGTCGTGTATTCATCCTGGGAGAGCATCCGCGACACGCTGGATTATGATTTTTCGCAGGAAAAGCAGTTCTCCTACGACGCGCTTTCTGTTCCGGAATCGATCCGGCACATGGCAAAGTTTGCATCGGGGATCTGGCAGATCCATCCCTTCTGCGAGGGCAATACGCGCGCGACCGCGGTCTTCATCGTGAAGTACTTGAAGACCTTCGGCTTCTCGGTGAACAACGATGTGTTTGCCGCGAACTCCTGGTACTTCCGCAACGCGCTTGTCCGTGCCAACTACAACAATCTGCAAAAAGGTATTCACGCCACGAGCGAGTATCTCGAAATGTTTTTCGAAAACCTGCTCCTTGGCACGCAGCATGAATTGAAGAATCGCTATCTCCATGTGGAGTACAAAGCCGATGCTCCAATCCAAAGTGCAACAGAAACTTCAAAGTGCGAAAATTGCACTTTGGATTGCACTTTGGAAGAACTGGCCGTGCTTCGCACGATTGCCGCAAATCCGTCGATCACGCAAAAAGATCTTGCAGCAGCAATCGGTAAATCGGAGCGCACGATCAAAACACGCACGGTCGCGCTGCAAGAAAAAGGATATCTCCGCCGTGCCAACGGAAAGCGCAGCGGCCATTGGGAAGTGCTGGTTGAGATTTCGTAATTGCAAAAGAGACCAAGAGCACGAATAAGAAAAAATGAGATTAACTTTTGCGGGCGCAGAAGCTAATCTCATTTTATTTTGTATATGGGAACGTAGGAGCCTAAGACCGTACTTCTTAGGGCAGCACATCACTGAAAAAGAGCGAGGAAGGAGAGCATTTGTCGCATAATCAGGGCGTGGCGCACTTGTCACTTCCCCTAGCAGGGAGTATAATAACTTAAATATGACAAAAGAACTCTATATGAGTTGAACAGGAATCCTCAAATTGCGTCCAAGATACAGAAAGGCAGGTGAAGGCAGTGGCGGATATATGGGTAGTTAAAAACGGTGTGCTTACACTATCCAGAGACGGGGAAGAGCGTGTATTTGATGCTGAAAAGATCTATTCTACTTTGATCGATGGTGCTGCATCGCCAGATGTCGATCCGCGACTCCTCTCCAAACAGCTGCCCGAACTTCGCTTTTCCAAAGTTAGTTCTTCGGCTTTTGGCTACTTCTGGTTTGATGATCCGAATATCAGATTTGAACTTAGAGTTACTCGCCGAGGGCATACATCATCTGTTCCACTATCCCCTGCAATTCCAAACCATCTTGTTCTTGGAAATACATGGTTTTATATGGGAAACATTTCTACCGAACTGGCGCAGCTGCTGAACGAGTATGGGCCTGATGAAAATGGAGTGCTTTCCCTTGGCAGATATCTGCATCTGATAAAAGCATTGCAGGAAAGGAAAATAATTGAATATGTCGATGATGCAGGACCGGCTCTTTCAAATAGACACTTTTCTGATGAAGCAATATCTACGCCGTTAAATGCGACGCTCTATGAATACCAGAAAGATGGCTTCCGCTGGATGAAATACGTTACCGGTGAGAACTGTGGATGTATTCTTGGCGATGAGATGGGACTGGGGAAAACACTGCAGATTATTGCGCTTTTGGCAGAACGTTGCAGTCAGACGGATCACCATTTTCTGATTGTTGCTCCTGTAACACTCCTTGAAAACTGGAAGAGAGAGTTTTCAAAGTTCGCACCGACTGTAGATACTATGATCCATCACGGATCAAAGCGCACTGGGCGATATAAAGATCTGCTTGTTCCAGATGTGGTTATTATCTCTTACGGAACAGCTGTCTCAGATGTCGTGATGCTTAACATGATCAAGTGGGATGTAGTTGTTCTTGATGAGGCACAGAACATCAAAACGCCTGATGCCGCCAGAACAAAAGCAGTTAAGCGACTGAACAGGAAAATCGGTATTGCGGTGACCGGGACGCCTTTTGAAAACCACATGACTGATTTGTGGTCAATTCTGGATTTCATAGCACCAGGTTTTATGGGAACAGAGGCGGAATTCAGCGCGTTATTTGATGACGACAGTGACAGTGCGGTCAGCATAGAGCCGATCCTTACGCCGTTGATGATTCGAAGACGGGTCTCTGAAGTTGCACAGGATCTTCCGGAACGAATTGATATTCCGATTGTGCTCCGAATGGATGACCGTGAAGCTCTCCTTTATGATGATCAGCGACAGAAAATACTCAATGATCTCGCTGGGAAGAGGGCTACTCTGGTTGCGCTTCAGAAGCTGCGCATGTACTGTACTCATCCTTCGCTTGTTGATGATGCTTTTTCCCTCTCAGATCCCGTGAAGGTGAGCTCAAAATACAGCCATCTCTGTGAAATACTTGAGGAGATAATCGAACAGAGAGACAAGGCAATTCTCTTTACTTCTTACACGAAAATGTTCGAGATTCTGCGGACAGATATTCCCGACAGATTCGGGATACCGGTTCTGGAGATAAATGGAGAAACGCCGGTCTCGGATAGACAGCCAATAGTTGATCAATTCAGCGCGTTTAGCGGGCCGGCACTGCTGGTTCTTAATCCCCGTGCGGCAGGGACAGGACTGAACATCACGGCTGCGAACTATGTAATTCACTATAATTTGGAATGGAATCCCGCCTTGGAAGATCAGGCTTCTGCCAGAGCATACCGAAGGGGACAGAAAAAGACCGTATTTGTATATCGACTTTACTATGCAGATACAGTGGAGCAGATTGTGAACGAAAGAATTGAAATGAAGCGGGACATTTCTGACCTTGCTGTTGTTGGCACAAAGGGAACACACGAAAACCGCGACGATATTATGGCAGCACTGATGCTGTCCCCTAAGGAGGAAAACAGATGAGACCGGCAAGTATTTCAAAACTGTTGAGTTCAAATGATACAGGCGAAACTGGCGGACATCAAGCCGGAATGCTGATCCCCAAAGGTGGCGATATTCTGGAGTTTTTTCCTTCACTGGATTCGACTGAAAAGAATCCCAGGGCAATACTAGTGTTTGAAGATGAGGCTTCTCAGCACTGGAAATTCAATTTTATCTACTACAATAATCACTTTTTTGGCGGAACCCGCAACGAGTATCGGCTTACCGGCATGACATCTTTCATACGTCAGCACAATCTGAAGGCAGGAGATACGGTTATCCTTTCAAGGAGACCAGATGGTTGCCTGTCAATAAGATGCCAGAGACAGGGCAGAACTGCTGATGGAAAACCCAGGCTTGTCGTTACAGGAACTTGGAAAGTCGTCAAGTATTGAGGAGGAGACAAATGAGTATTAGCCACGATCATATTGAAGAGACGACCTGCATGCCTGATGCTGCCCGTGTAATGGAAGGGCTCAGAGATACAGGTTATGATTTCAATACTGCAATAGCGGATATTGTTGACAATTCCATCGCGGCAGATGCAACCAGAGTCAACATCAATATCGCGGTTTCCCCGACAATGGAAGTTTCTGTCTTCGTTGCTGACAATGGATGCGGAATGGATCAGGATGAGCTCCAGAATGCTATGCGTTATGGATCCAGCCGCCGTGAAAACCCCTCCAGCCTGGGAAAATTTGGACTGGGCTTAAAAACTGCATCTACAGCGTTCTGCCGGTGCCTCTCTGTCGTCTCAAGAGATACCGGGGCAGAAGAGGATGAGGTCGTGAAAGCCCAGTGGGATCTGGATTACATCATTGAAAAGAACCAATGGCTGCTTCGCTGGCCGGAGGTAACTGATGATGAGCTGGATCTTCTTGATGAAGTCGCTGATGGCAGCCATGGGACGCTTGTGTGCTGGGAGAGGGTTGACCGCCTTCTGCGCCAGTATACATATCAAAGCAGCGCAAGAAATGCGCTAAAGAAGATCGAGTCTTCGCTTCGATTCCATCTGGCGACAACCTATCAGCGTTTTCTGGACCCTGAGATAACGGAAGTTCGCAACGTTAAAATTATGCTGAATAATGTCCAGGTAGAAGCATGGGATCCGTTTTGCACCAAGATCGACGGTACAGAAGTGCTGCTGGATCTGAGTCAGGATATTGATCTTCCTGATGGGACAAAAGCACCACTGACGTTAATAGCATACCTGCTTCCAAGCAAAAACGAACTGAAAACAGAAAAAGATCGGGAAGCCGCCAAAATTTCCAACGATTTACAAGGCTTCTACGTTTATAGAGAAAACCGCCTTATCCACTATGGCGACTGGATGGGAATGTTTACCAAAGAACCTCATGGCTCATTACTGAGAATATTCCTCTCTTTTGATCACAAGCTGGATGATTATCTCAACGTCGACATCAAGAAGTCCAGAATCCTCATGGATGACGGCCTGTTCAACAGCCTGAAAGACGCGATCAGCGCTCCGCGACGCGCTGCAGATGAACGTTATAGAAACGGTGTAACGAAGAAGGTGGTTGTAGGCGGAAAAGACGCGCATGAGCAGTCCAATACAAACATTGATACAAAGGCCAAGTCCGTTGAAGGAGCAAAAATCAAAGTAACTGATGCCGCAAGCAACCAGGTTGAAGTCACGAATGCGAATGGAACGTTCAAGCACACGATCTCCATTCGAACTGCTTCGAAGCCCGGACAGTATCGAGTGATTCCTGTACCTTCCATTGACGATGGGATGCTTTGGAATCCCTGCATTGTTGATCAGAAACACGCCGTTGAGATTAATCAGAGTCATCCTTATTATCAGAAGATTTACTATCCTGTTCTTGATCAGTCAAATTTGGTCACCGGAATGGATGCACTTTTGTGGGCGCTTGCTGAAGCGGAGCTTTCAACATTCAATGATGATACCAAAGAACAGTATGAAGATATGAGAATTCAAGTATCCAGATATTTGAAAAAACTCATTGCAGATCTGCCTGAGCCTGAAGAGCCGGAGGAATAAAGAATGCTGGCAGATATTCAGAAAAAGTTTGAAGCCGCATTTGATATCCCGTTTGCATCCCGATATGGCATCAATGCAGGAAATATTTGGTATGAAATCGGACCAAAGAATTCATTGAGGGAGTTATTCTCTCTATCTTTCCGCTTTGCAAATGATGTGCGTCTGATAATGGAGCTGAAGCCGGACACATATTCGCTCCCTTTCGTTTCCAGTATGGGGAAAGCAGAAGAAGAGGCTAAATTGACTTTTGCTTCCTATGCCAGACTCTTTGAAGAACGCAGGGCAAAAGTCAATTTCCAGATCAATCATGTTCCAGCTTTGCTGACAGATTATTCAACCTGGCCGAATTCCTGGACGCATGTTGCTTTGAGAATATCAAAGAGCCCTGTGTCTGAAGGCAACATTGAGCACGAAAACGTTATACTTGACTGGGGCATTCCCATGATGGGGATGATTCTGTCCCTTGCCAATGTAGTCCCGCTTGAGCCGGAAACAGTATTGGAAAGTCCGCAGACAGAAGGGACTGTCAGGAAAACACTGACTACAAAATATGAGCGCAGCCCGATCAATCGTGCGCTTTGCCTTGCTGCAAAGGGCTACTCCTGCTCTGTTTGTGGGATGAATTTCCAACAGACATATGGGGAGCTGGGACGGGAGTTCATCCATGTACATCATACAGTTCCTGTTTCAAAGATGGGTGAAAACTATAAAGTTGATCCCCTCAAGGAACTGTTTCCCGTGTGCCCTAATTGCCATGCCATGCTTCATAGAACTGACCCTCCGATGACCATCGAGGAGTTACGGGCACAATTAATTCCTGCCGGGAAACCCGGAACAGCAGATAATCGAGAGTAAAAGAAAACTGCAAATCCGTATAAAATCGAGAGGGATCAGTATGGCAATTCAAAAGATTAGGATAGAAAACTTTAAGTGTTTTAATGGATCGTTTGAGACTGAATTCAATTCTGGCCTGAATGTCTTAGTTGGTAACAATGAAACAGGTAAATCCACAATATTGGAAGCAATTCATTTAGCGCTTACAGGATTCTATTCTGGGAGAAATATTAGAAATGAGTTGTCTCAATACCTGTTTAACAAAAATGTTGTAGAATCATATATTCAGTCTGTGAACAGTGGTTCAGCGAGTGCGCCACCTTCAATTACTATTGAAATATACTTTCAAGGGTCCATTGATGCTACATTCGAAGGAAACGAAAACTATTATCACAAGTCTTGTGAGGGCTTAAGATTTGAGATTGCATTTAACGATAAATACACTAAAGAGTATAATGCCCTTGTTGCAAAGAAAAACATGATGAGTCTCCCAATCGAGTACTATGAACCCTTATGGACTTCATTTGCAAGAGAACCGATTACCGTTCGGAGTATTCCTCTCAAATCTGCCATGATTGATTCCTCAAATTATAGATATCAAAATGGATCAGATGTTTATATTTCCCGAATCGTGAAAGACTTGCTATCACCCGAGGAAGTGACGGCCGTTTCTCAAGCCCATAGAAAAATGAAAGATACTTTTATTGATGACGATTCCATTAGAGCAATAAATGAACGAATAAAAAAAGAATCGTCAATTGTCGAAGGAACGGTTTCACTAACGGTTGACTTGGGAACAAAAAATGCTTGGGAGAATAGCTTGGTAACGCAACTAAATGAAGTCCCTTTTGGATTTGTTGGAAAAGGGGCTCAATGTGTTATGAAAACAGAACTTGCCCTAACACACAAAAGCGCGCAGCAAGCCCAAGTAGTTCTTCTGGAAGAACCAGAAAGCCATCTTTCCTTCTCAAAACTGAATCAACTAATTAAGGCCATCGAAGAGAAATATGAAAAAAAGCAAATCATAGTGTCTACGCATAGTAGTTTTGTCGCCAATAAACTTGGGCTAGACAAGCTCATGTTGCTTGATAATCAAAAAGTCGTTCAAATAACAGAATTAGCGTCTTCGGATTTCTTTAAGAGAATAGCTGGATATGATACATTACGTTTAGTTCTATGTAAAAAAGCGATTTTGGTTGAAGGACCGTCGGATGAGCTAGTTGTCCAGAAAGCATATCAAGTCACCCACAACAATCGTTTGCCCATTGAAGATCAAATCGATGTTATTTCGGTCGGGACAAGCTTTTTGCGGTTTTTGGAAATTGCCAAAGCATTAAACAGAAATGTAGCAGTAGTAACAGATAACGATGGCGATGTAGATGCTCTTGAGAAAAAGTATTCTGATTATATCAAGGAAAACAAAAAGAATGGAATCAAGATATGCTATGATTCTGTTGTTGATTTAGGAGATTTTACTCTAAGAGGGAAGCCATACAACTACAATACGCTCGAACCAAAGATGCTAAAGGCGAATCGGTACAATGTGTCTTTGTTTAATGCTATTCTCAATAAACATTTTAGTACTGTCGAAGATCTACAAAAATACATGATGGAGAACAAGACAGAAACGGCGCTTGCCATCTTTAATACTGCAGAACATATTGAGTTCCCCGAATATATAATGGAGGCAATTATTGATGGGGAATAAACTCATTGTAGCAGCGGCTGGGTCTGGGAAAACAACCTGCATTGTCCAGAAGGCATTGAAGATCACGGGTGAAAGAGTGTTAATTACCACATTTACAGAAGCAAATGAGCGAGAAATCCGAAAAAAGTTTTTCGAGATTAACCACTTCATACCTGATAATGTTGTAGTGCAGACTTGGTTTTCTTTTCTTATACAACACGGGGTTAAGCCATATCAGAGTGTGCTGTTTAACGGAAAAGTAACCGGTTTGCTTTTAGTCAACGGAAGGTCCGGCCTTCACTACAGGCTAAAAAACGGGACACCGGTATACTACGGAGAAGAAACAATCGAGAAACACTATTTCAGTGATTCAAAGCTTATCTATTCTGATAAATTATCAAAATTTGTGGTGAGAACCAACGAATTGACAAATGGTCTTGTAATAAAACGTATAGGGAAGATTTTTTCGCATTTCTTTATTGATGAAGTTCAGGATTTGGCAGGCTATGATTTAGAGATTATAAAGCTGCTCTTCTCTTTGGATTCTGATGTTTTGCTGGTCGGAGATCCTCGCCAAGTAACATACCACACACACGAAGAATCAAAGTATGAAAAATACTCTGATGGGAAAATTGAAAGCTTCGTAAAAAAAGAGTGTGCCGAGTATTCCGTCGAAATAGATGACACTACCCTGAGCAAAACGTACCGGAACAACGACAAAATATGCTCCTTCGCGAATTCCATATATAGCGAATTCAAGCCATGTGAATGCGCAATGCATCAGCTTTCAGGGCATGATGGCGTTTTTTTCATTTCGCCAAAAGATGTAGATACTTATTTATCTACCTATGGGCCAGTCCAATTAAGAGACAGCATTAAAACCAATGTCAATCTTGATTATCCGGTCATGAATCTTGGCGAAGCGAAAGGGCTAACCTTTGAGCGAGTTCTAATCTACCCAACGTCCAAAATGATTGATTGGATCGTAGATCACAAAAAAGAACTAAAACCAAAGAGCAGATCAAAGCTTTATGTTGGGGTAACACGAGCGCAATATAGTGTTGCAATTGTGTTCGATAACAAAAAGAGCGTTTCTATTCCAGGAATAGAGACTTACACATGTCCATGACAGCTGATTAATTACTGTTTCCTTAAAAGATGTAATAGATGAATTGGTTATACTAAGTTTTTTCTTTGATTTTCATCTGGATAAGAAACAATGATTTACTCATTTCTTTTCGGCCGTAGCAAAAAATGCTGCGGCCTTTTTCTGGGAATAATCAGGTATAAAAATGTGCCCAGAGTTATTGCGTGCGACGAAGGAATGTGTTATCATGGGTAAAGACAGGTATATTATTTTTCCCATGAGGTGATGAAATGGCTAAACAAGTCCATATTCGTTTAGACGATACTGTATATGAAGCGCTGGCGGGGTACACCGATGAAGCAGGGGAAACACTTCAAGATTGCGTCAACAGTGCAATCATGCAGTTTTTGAATCGTCAAAAAAGACAGATCCCTGAAAAAGCAGATTTCACATTTATTGACCTGTTTGCTGGCATTGGAGGAATGCGAATCGCTTTTGAGCAAGCCGGTGGTCACTGTGTTTATTCCAATGAATGGAATAAGTATTGCCAGCAGACATATTTTGCCAATTTCGGTGAACAGCCTGATGGAGATATCACGAAAGTTGATGCAAATACAATTCCTGACCATGATATCCTGGTAGCAGGTTTCCCGTGCCAACCGTTTTCCATCGCGGGTGTCTCAAAAAAACAAAGTCTTGGACGCGCGACTGGCTTCGAGGACAAGACTCAGGGGACACTGTTCTTTGATGTGTGTCGCATAATCAAAGCAAAGCGGCCAAAAGCTTTTTTGCTGGAAAACGTGAAGAATCTCTGTAGCCATGACAGAGGAAGAACATTTAAAGTGATTCTTGAGTCGCTGGAAGAGTTGAACTATGAGGTCTTTTATAAAATCCTTGATGGCCAGAACTTTGTTCCTCAACACCGAGAGAGAATACTGATTGTAGGCTTTGATCGAGAGCGATACGGAAACGATGTGAAGTTCGATTTTGATATCAAGCCTGTTTTCCCCAAACCTGTAATGAGAGACATCCTGGAGCATGATGTTGATGACAGGTATACCCTTTCCGATAAGCTGTGGCTTTATTTGCAGAATTACGCTAACAAGCACAAAGCAGCGGGTAATGGCTTCGGCTATGGTTTAGCACCCCTTGACGGAGTATCCAGAACACTCAGCGCCAGGTACTATAAAGATGGATCGGAGATACTCATAGCACAGGACAGTAAAAACCCACGCAGATTGACCCCAAGAGAATGTGCAAGATTACAGGGATTTCCCGACACATTCAAAATTGCTGTTTCTGATACACAGGCATATAGACAATTCGGAAACTCAGTTGTTGTACCCCTCATGCATGCCACAGCAGAACTGATTGTGGCTAAGCTGAATGAACTGGTTGAAGACGTTGATGTCGCGGAGGTGGGATAAATGCAGAATTATGCGATTCCTGCTATTCAGGCAGTGATTCAGGGCGCTATTGCATACTGTAAGTTTCTTTCAGCCAATGATACAGGAGAAACAGGCGGACACCAGGGTGGCATATATGTTTCCAAGCCTTCTATTCCCATTTTGTTTGAGACTCCGGGGATTCGAGGCGAAAACAAAGATAAGTGGGTAAGGATCAAATGGCAGGGTGATTTTGAATCGAATACTCGCTTTATTTACTATGGTCAGGGAACAAGGAATGAGTACAGGATTACCAATTTTGGACGCGATTTTCCGTTCCTGACTTCTGAATACACTGGTGCACTTTTCGTATTAGTTAAAAACGACGAAGAGAATTACCAAGGCTTTGTCCTGAACACAGAAGATGAAATTGACCAGTTCCTCGACGCTTTCGGGCTGACTCCTGCCGAGACAAATCGTCTGATTTCCGGCCATTTTGTTCGCCCTGAAGCACACGAAACAGTAGAAATAGATCAGTATATTGCGTCGCTTGAAGAAGACTTCCCCTCATCTGAAGAGATGTCGGCTGCAGCCAGACGAATCCAAGACGCAGTATTTGATCACAGGGAACTCGTTGTAACGAATCCTGACCAGAAGCTTCTGGATTGGACAGATCTGGAATTCAGGCTTTTTAAGGCACTCGAGTATGCAAGATATGCTGACTTGATTTCACAGGGGTTTGTTAGTGTCGATGAGTTTGTTGCTACAGCAAACCAGGTTCTAAATAGACGGAAGAGCCGTGCGGGGAAGAGTCTTGAGCACCACCTGGCAGCGATTTTTGCTGAAAACAGTTTGCAGTTTCAAGAACAGGCTGTAACAGAAGGACGAAAAAAACCGGATTTTCTATTCCCGTCTCAAGAAGCATATCACAATCGGGATTATCCTGTGGAACAGCTGATATCTCTTGCGGCAAAAACAACCTGTAAAGACAGATGGCGCCAGGTAATCAACGAAGCAGATCGACTTCGCGACAGGCCAAAGTATCTCTGTACGCTTCAGCAGGGCATTTCTACTGCACAACTGGATGAAATGCAGGAGGAGAGGGTTATCCTTGTTGTTCCCAGACCTTTCATTGCTGCTTATCCGAGAGAGCGGCAAGACAGGATTTGGACGTTGGGACAATTCGTCCAGTTTGTCAGAGAGGTTGAGGGACTATAATGGCTGACAGCTTAACGCCTGAAAGACGAAGCTGGAATATGTCCCGGATAAAGAGTAAAAACACGAAGCCCGAGGTATATTTACGTAAGCTTCTGTTTGCAAAAGGATATCGTTATCGGATAGCGCCCAAATACGTCCCGGGACATCCAGACATTTATCTGAAGAAATATAATACCGCGATCTTCGTCCATGGCTGCTTCTGGCACAGACACACTGGATGCAAATATGCTTACACGCCCAAGACAAGAGTTGAATTCTGGGGGAAAAAGTTCTCGGATAATATTATGCGAGATCAAATAGTAAGAGAAGAATTGAAGCAAAAAGGAATTAAACAACTAATTATCTGGGAGTGCACAATAGAGACCATGAAAAGAAATGCATCGAACGATGCATTTACCAATTTAGTAAGTTTTATGAACAATAGTGAGCAATATATGGAGCTATAAAAACTTAAAGTGAAAAGCATCGCTGTTGCATACAGTGCAACGGCGATGCTTTATCGTTATACACATGTTTAATTAGCATTATCAATAAGTGCTTTAAGGCGCTTAATGATTATCAGAATATTCAGAAGCATTACGAAAATTCCATAGTACACAAGAAAACTAATGATATAGAGAGCAACGAGGTGCAACTTAGCCCCAATAAAAAGGATTGCTATAGTCAAAACGATAGTTATTATGCACAGCAATATTTCTATTAGAACTGTTGCAACAGTTCCGCTAAGGACTTCTTTGTACAAGGGAGCATTACTGGCTGAGGCCTTGCTGGCCAGAATAGACAGCATGGCAAAGAAACCAGATACAAGAATTGAGAGAAAGACTATGAGGCTTTCCGAGAGATCTGAAGTAATAACAGTTACTTGAATAACTGAAGCTGAGAATAGTAAAGGCGTTCCCCAATACAGGAAGAATTGTCTTTTTGCACCGGAAAAAACAGAATAATAATCCTTTATAACAATGCTAAGGTCAGAATAATTTGTTGAAGATCTGAAAATAAAAAAGCAAAAGATAAAGATACCAATGATAAAAAGGCCGAGAGGTGAAACAACTGCTTTTAAAACATTAATAATCATACCCATTTTCTCACCTCACTAGATAGCCTAAAAACTGTTCGGAAGATGCTCAATATACTCGTTTGCAACCTCAATCAAATGCAGTTTCAATGCACCGGAATTAATGGTTCCGTCAGCAAGAAGAATACTATCAGGCAAAGCTTCTTCAACAGAAAGATCCTCGAGCCCATGGAGATTGATTGTCCGAACCCTTTTGCCAATACCGATTTCCATTCTTACATCTGTATAGTCTATCCCCTCAAATGTGTAATAATTATACTTCGATTCTGATACATATTTTAGCTTGTCCTTCATCTCCTTTGTAACGCGTAACGGAGTAAGTACACGCTCCTCACGTCCAAATCCAAAGCCATAGAGCCGGTCGGTAGGGTCTTGACTTGTACTGTTTCTCCCAAGCTTAATTTTGCGAAGAATCCCATCGTCAAAGATTTTCTTTAAATAGAAATCTGGAGCGAGATTTTGGGTTTTAAATGTTAGTCCAAGCCTGTTGGAAAAATATGACTGGATAGCTCTTGAAGTGACTGTTTTAATTCCGTAAACTCCGATTTCTTGGAAGAAAAGCAAACCACGAGTGGTTTTCGATTTAGGATGATCTTTGGGGATAACTACCATCACATAGAATCTTTTTACATCTGCTTGGTCTTTTGTTTTCTTATATACAGCACGCAAGCTTATACGATCAACTAAATCAGAAGCATATCCATAATATCCGGCATTTACTGCAAAGAAGAAATATCGGTAATTTTCTGTTTCTTCGATGCCTTCATCCAACTTTTGACAACAGAAGAGTTGTTTGGTCTCTTCTTTATCATCAATTTGGTCGCTGTTTGATACAAATTCTTCAAACAGATCTAAAGCATTTTCATAGTATAAATCGACTTCTCCATCGCCAGACTGTACTGTAAGAGAGAATGGCATGTTAAGCTCATACGATTTGTCATGTCCAGAACTATTTCGCTTTTTTATAAAAAAACTATATGCTCTTAATCCAAGATACTGCGACTCAGCCATATATTATCCCTCGTTTGTATATTATTATTCTCGCCCAAGTAACCAATCAACCGAAACTTTCAAAATATCAGCCAGTGCGTTCAGCTCAATATCTGACACGGGTCGCTTTTGCCCTTCAAGCAATGACAGCGCGGGTGTGCTGATTTCAATGCCGACAGTCTGCAATTTGGCTAAAAGCTCGTTCTGCTTCATGCCCAGCGCGAGCCGCGCCTCTGTGACGCGGGCACCGACTATATTCCGATCTCCTCGTGGGAGTTTCCGAGTTTTCACATAATCACCCCTATGCATACAAAGTATATGTGCATAGGGGCTTGCTATATTTGGTATTACCAAATATAATGAAATAAATTTGGAGACGCCAAATTTAAGGAGACAGAGACATGACCAAGACTTGTGCCATTATTGGCTGCTCCCCGATGTGTTTTCCGTGGGGATTTGATGAGGAAGACGAGGGCTGCGCGGCGCTGAAGCTGATCCTGATAAATCAAATCACCAAGCTGAGAGGGGAGGGCTGCACGCGCTTTGCAGTCAGCATGGACTGCGGCGTGGGGCTGTATGCGGCGGAGATCCTTCACGGGCTGAAAGAACCAGATGATGCACTTGAAACGATCTGCTATGTTCCCAATGAGGAGCAGGCAACCAAGTGGACGCCAGAGCTGCGGGATCGGTATTTCAATGCTCTGGCGGCCTGTACGGAAGTCGTGAATGTGGCCCATGAGAAAACCGTGGGCTGTGAGTTCAAAGCGTACCTGGAGGCCATGAACGAAGCCGACACAGTGGTTACGGTCTATGATCCCGATGATCCGCTCTGCGAGCGGGAGACTGCGGCCGCGGCCGTCGCGGAGGTGCTAAACAAGCGAGTCCTTGTACTTGATCCCAAGGCCATCCGCCTTTCCTAAAAGCACGTTATACCCTGTTATACCCTATTGATGCATAGGATGTAACAGGGTATAATCATGTCAGAATGTAGAGCGGGAGATCAAAACCATGAAACAGGAAACGATAGCGCGGATTCGCAAGTTCTCGAAGGAGCGGGATTGGGATCAGTTCCATACACCCGCGAACCTGGCAAAGTCCATCTCTATTGAAGCCAATGAGCTGCTGGAGTGCTTCCAGTGGAGCGATACGGATTACGACCTTTCCCACGTGGGGGAGGAACTGGCCGACGTGATGGTGTACTGCCAGAACATGCTGGATGCGCTCGGACTGGATGCCGACGCGATCATCAACGCGAAGATGGATCAGAACGAGGCCAAGTACCCCGTTGAGAAGAGCCGGGGCAGCAACGCGAAATACGATCAGCTTTGAGAGGCACGCCATGATAAAGCTCCGATACGGCAACACCAACACGTTTTATATCCCCGGATCGGACGGCGGCCTGCTGGTTGACACGGACTGGGCCGGAACGCTGCCGCTGTTTTTCAAGGCGATCAAAATGGCAGGAATCGAAATGAAAGCGATCACGACCCTGCTGGTCACGCATTACCACCCGGATCACATGGGCCTCGCCGGTGAGCTGCAGCGGCTCGGCGTGAAGCTTCTGGTCGTGGACGTGCAGCGCCTGTTCGTGCATGCCTCGGACGAGATTTTTGCCAGAGACAAGCACCTGTCTTATCGTGCGGTCGATGAAAGCGCGGCGACGGTGATCTCCTGCGCGGAGAGCAGGGACGTGCTGAAAGGGCTTGGCATCGACGGTGAGATCCTCCACACACCGAGCCACAGCGAGGACAGCGTTTCCCT
>DJXS01000004.1:66096-68424 GCA_002448395.1 Lachnospiraceae bacterium UBA6998
CCCGAAAAGGATCCTGTATGCCCACGCTAATGAACAGAAGCTGTGAAGGGTGAAAGAAAAAGAGAATATGATACTTCTGATTTTAGCGGCGATCCTTGCCGCAGCAGCCATCCTGTGCGGCTATACGACCGTCCGGCTTCCCGTCAGACGCAAAGACGGAAAACAGCATATCGCCTTCGTGGGGGACAGCGTGACCTACGGCTGCACGCTGCCGATGTTCTTCATTCGCCGATATCCTGCCGTGCTTCAAAAACTGCTCGGATCGGAGGCCCAGGTCGCAGCCTTCGCCGTCAATGACAGAACGCTGCAGAGCACCGGCAACAAGCCCTATCGCGAGGAAAAAGCCTTTCAGCAGAGCAAAGCTTTTCTGCCGGATGCGGTGGTCATCCTGCTTGGCACGAACGATTCCAAGGACGCTAACTGGATCTCCGACGAGGCGTTCCGGCAGCAGTACCGGGAACTGATCAACGAATACCGCGCGCTGCCGAAAAAGCCGCGCATCCTGCTCTGCACGCCGCCCTTCGCATTTGCGCCGATCAACCGTTTCTTCTATATCACGAACGACGCGAAGCTCGACCGCATCCCGGAGATCGCGGCGCTGGTCAGAGCCGTCGCGGAAGAACAGAACCTTGAAACGGTCGATCTCTACGCGCAGACCGAAGGCAGACGGGACCTGTTCGGCCCGGACGGCCTGCACCCCAACGCCGCAGGCGCGAAACTCATTGCCGATACGGTGTATCGAGCCCTGAATCATCAAAACGACTATGATTAAACCCATTATGAAAGACCCGATCTTCCTCGCGCAGAAATCCGCTCAGGCTACGGTGCTGGATCTGCCTGTGGCGCAGGATCTGCGGGACACGCTCGCGGCGCACCGGGACGGCTGCGTCGGTATGGCGGCCAACATGATCGGCGTTGCCAAGCGGATCATCATCTTCGACGACAACGGCAGCGCGACCGTCATGTTCAACCCGGAGATCGTCAAATGCTCAGGGCCATACGAGGCCGAGGAGGGCTGCCTGTCCCTCGCCGGCACGCGAAAGGCCAAGCGGTATCGCTCAATCAAGGTGCAGTACCAAAACGAGTGCTTCGAAATGCGCCTGAAAACCTACACCGGCTTTACGGCGCAGATCATCCAGCACGAGATCGACCACTTAGGCGGCGTGCTGATTTGAGAGAGGACGATTCGACCATGCTGTATCGTTATCAGGACAAAGAGATACGGGTCACGACGGAGGACGGCTCCGTGTTCACGGGGATCGCGGAGGTCTTTCCCTCCGGCTACGGCCTCCACGAGTTTGACCGCGAGGAAGAGGGGATCCAGTTGGACGACGTGGTCCTGTTCAAATCGGATATCCGCAGCATCGAGGAGCTGCCGCAGGCCGCATCCGAAACGGCGGACCCGCGCAGATTCGACGACTTGATGGGCGCTATGCTGGAGGGCCCGTATTGGATCGTGGATATTCTGCCCGAGCAGGTGCCCGCAGACGCCGCAGGGCAGTACTTCGCCGTGGAACGCTACTTCCTGCAGCCGGAGCGGATCGTCCCCCTGCGCCGCAAATACGCCGAGCTCCTTCTGCGGCTGAACTGCTATGCCGACATGGCGGTGTCCTTCGACTCCTGCGCGTCCTGGGAGACGAATCCTGATCCGGAAGCCTTCGCGGAACGGGTGGCCGGGCTTTCCGGGAACGAGTTCCTCCGGGCCGTGTTTGCGGAGCAGCATGCGATGATCGACTACGACCACAACGACACGTATCTGACGGTTTATGACCCCGATGCCAAGTTGATCGATAAAGTCCGGGCGCTGTCCTCCGCGGAGGGGCTTTTTCTCTGGCAACCGCCGCAGGAAGAAGCATAAGGAAAGGTCAGGAGGTGTGCCGCTTTGATGGATAAAAAACAGGCATATCAAGAGCTTATCTCCGATGTTAAGGAATACTACAAAGCGCAGGAAGCGACATACAAAGATGATCCTTTATTTCTGACATGGTATGACGATTGCGAAGAAATCAATCTTTGGACATACTGGCAGGGACGGGGAAGCCTCGATGCAAAAATCATGCTCGTCGGGCAGGATTGGGGCAGCCCGGCAGATGCCGCTAAAGATTACATGGCACAGTTCGCCGAAATCAACGCTGGAAGCAGGTCATCGTATTATTTGGATGGAGCGAGTATTACCGATAAAAACCTGATCAAGCTGTTTTCATCGATTGGCTATGATGTTTCAAGTGGAGCGCCTTGGAACTCCGATCTGTTCTTTACCAATTTCGTCTTGGGCTATCGCAATAAAGGCTTCTCGGGGAGTTTTAAAACACGCTGGCTGAATGAAAA